>DASYYI010000265.1:0-7820 GCA_035933995.1 Candidatus Acidiferrales bacterium
AAATTGGAGGAGGAATATCGAGCCGCGTCCGCCCATGCTGCGAGCGTTAATTTCTGGAAAGCAACAACTCCGTCGAGAAGAATGCTTCGAACCGCCGCTTCTCATCTTGATCATGCAACATCACCACGGGAACGATGTGCAACGAACGTTTACACCCGCGGCAGGTGGACATCTCGCCTTGGAGATCCTGCACAAAGCCGTCGGTAAAATGGTATTCGGCATGCGAGCGGCGAGCTGGTTTACTACCCACCGTTCCGCAATGCGGGCACACAAATTCCAGCCGGTCGTCCTGCGGGTCGCGGTCGAGCGCCGCACGCCCCGTGCGACGGACTCCCACAGTATCTAAACTAAGTTTGCTCATAATAGCAGCCTCCTATGACCCCACTACGACTACCCTCGCACGATTGGATGCGAATCCGGGGCGCAATGATGCCGCGTCCGCTAAGTTCAAGATAAAACCTTATATTTCTTGTTCTTAGAATAAAGAAAAGCAAATTCGGGCTCTATCTAGCAGAATTCCCGGGAACTTCGCCTGTTTGACGGTGTCCATATTCTCAGAGGCCGCGCGAACTCGCAAATAGTACTTTTGGGGCGAAAGTGAACGAGACGCCCCACCAACCTTAAGCAAAAAAGTGACTTTGGGATGCTAGGGAAGGTGTGTCCATGCAAGATGAAAAATTTCTGAACAACTGTCTGATGGACAGCGACACAGAGACGAAGATTCGCACCACCCACCGACGGCAGCGAGCGGTGGTCATCGCTTTGGCTGCCGAGGCGGCGCTAGTGGTGGGGTTGGCGCTGTGGCCCATGGTGACGACGGGAAGCGCTCCGGCGGAAATTGTGATGCTTCCGCGAATTCCCTATCGAGGCAGCGATGTGCCGAAGCCGGAGACTGCACAGCCGCGGACGCGACCGGCGCAACCGCAGCCAACCGGCGTGATCCATTTCCAGTCGCCACGAATTCCACCGCGCATCGACAGATCAAATTCAACGGCAACGGAGAACGTCACACCGCCGGTCTTGCGGGAACCGGGTCCGGGTGCTGACAGCAATCGACTGGGGAATTCGTTCGGAACAGGAAACGATTCGTCGCTGATTCCGCCGCCGCGACCGTCCGGTTCGCGAATCATTCAGCAAAGCGAGGGAGTGCAATCGGGGTTGCTGGTCTACCGAGTGGACCCGCGCTATCCACAGATCGCGGTCAGTGCCGGGATTTCGGGAACCGTGGAGTTGCGCGCAATCATCGGGCGTGATGGGCGGGTCCGCTCGGTGGAAGCGTTAAGCGGGAGCGTTTTGCTCGCGCCCGCAGCAGTGGCGGCAGTACGGCAGTGGCGTTACCGGCCTACGCTGCTGAATGGAAAGGCGGTAGAGGTGGAGACGCACGTCACCGTACATTTTGTGCTCGGACAATAAGAGTGCGCGCAAAAAAAGAAGGGCCGGCGGACGGCCCTCCGTTGTGGAAGATGTGCCGTTTAGAAGTGAAGAACGACCCCGGCGGATAGCCGGAAATCATCTTGCCGAGTGTTGCCAAAGTGAGTGTTCAAGTAATCGACCTGGATAAGCCGCAATCCGAGCAACGGGATTGGGTGAATATCAATTCCTCCTCCGACCGCTGACGCGAAAGAAGTGGAACTGGTTCCCGAGCTGCTCACACGCGCGGCGCCGAACAAAGCATGAACGAACGGCGATACAGGAGCGGGAAAGCTCACTTGCGGCCCAAAGAGAAAATTCAGGCTCGTCTTCACACCGGCAGACGAATTGTAAGTACCGCCGAAATCGGCCGTGAGGCCGACGACCTTGAACAGTTTTTCTGTTAGTGACGCATCCCAGCCGTTGGAGTTCGCGCCTCCTGGATTGAGGCGAACGTAGGAGTATCCTCCGTAGATTTCGGTGTTCTGCGCGTGCGCCGCCGACGGTACAGCCAGCGAAACGGTGACCAGAAGCGCGAGAAGTGTGACTAGTTTTCGCATCGTATTCTCCTTCTTCTCCGATTTGAACTTACGCAGGGCGAGCGGAGTCTTCCATGGCTTTCCGCAGCCCTTCCCCAACAGCTCAAGCATTTCGGATTGCGAGGATGCGCCGGAGCGCTTCCCAGGACTGGTTGCATCTTAGGATATGTGATCAGGCGGGCGGGTTGTCGAGAGGTTGGCCGGGGATGCTCAAAGCATAAACGGGACCGCGACCCAATCTCAATAAGTTACTCTAAATGAGCAGATTAGAGTCGTAATCGGCGACATAAAATCCCTTGGGCGGGTTCACATTCATTGTAAACAGCAGCGTCATCCGGGGCGTTTTACACCGAAGGGTTGCCGGATGGGCCACGAGAGGTCTAACATAGGGGTCCTGGCGCACTGGCAAGACTTCCCCCACAACGGTGTGCACGCGAAGTAAGAAAGGCCGACCATGGCCGGTAAAAAGAAACCGCTCATCATCGCAGCAATCGTTGTCGTGATAATTCTGCTGATTCTCATCATCACGCCGTTTTTCATCGATGCGGATCGCTTCCGTCCGGATATCGAGTCCGCGCTCAGCGACAAGCTCGGAAGAAAGGTGCAGATCGGGCATTTGAGCGTGTCGCTTTTCTCGGGGAGCCTGGAGGCGGACCAAATTTCCATTGCGGACGATCCGGCCTACAACAGCGGCGCCTTCCTCACGGCCAAATCGCTTGCTGTGGGCGTTGACGTGATGCCGCTGATATTTTCGCGTAATCTCCGCGTGCATACCCTCGAATTCAAAGAACCGCAGATTGAATTGCTGCGTACCGCGGCGGGAGCATGGAACTTCTCGACGCTCGGAGGAACCACAGCCGCGAAGCAAATTCCAGCAAACGATCCGCAGGCCAGTTCGACAAGCAGCGGGCTAAACAGTTTCACGGTTGATAAACTGAAAATTTCGAACGGCACGATCGCGTTCGGCCGCGCTGGCCAGCCAACGCGCCTTGCCTATCAGGATGTAAACGTCTCGGCGAATAATATTTCTCAGACGGCCGCGTTTCCTTTCACGTTCGACGCGAGAACGCCGAACGGGGGAAAATTGGACTTGGCGGGGAATGTGGGACCAATTGGCAGCGGCGACGCGGAAAAAATGCCGTTCGACGGCCAACTGAAGGTGAACGGCGTGCCTTCACAGGACGTGGAAAATCTTCTCGCGGTGCTGGGTTACGCGTTGCCGCAAGGGTCATCTCTTAAGGGTGGAACGATTAAAGCGAATCTTGCGCTGCACGGGCCGCTCGACCGAATGGTGACGCAAGGGCCCGTTGAACTCAGCAACGTGACGCTCGCGGGATTCAGTCTTGCGTCGAAACTTGCCGGAGCGCTTGGTCAAACGACTTCGGCTACAGGCAACGACACGTTGATCAAACTGGCGAGTTCGAATTTGCGATACGCGTCGGACGGCGTGCGCGCGGACAGCGTGAACATCGTGATTCCGATGATCGGCGGAGTGACCGGCGCGGGAACTGTGAGTCCGAACAACGACTTGAACTTCCGGTTGCTTGCCAAGCTCGACGGATCAAGCCCGCTGGCGCAGTTGACAAAGCTGCCATTCTTCAGCCAAAGCGGCGGCTTGCCTTTCCGCATCGAAGGATCGGCGTCGAGTCCTCGTGTGATTCCGGATATCGCGGGATTTGGCGGACTCAAGGGTCTGACGAAGACGCCGCTGAATCAACTGAAAGTACCGAATCAGAGCCAACTCGGCGGAATTGTCGGCGGCTTGCTCAAGAAGAAAAAGCCGCAGCCACCACAGTAGTTGCAATCAATTTTGTTTTTTGCGGGCGGATTCGAGCACGTCCCAGGCGGCTTCGGGGAAATCGACGAAGTCGTTGAATTCGCCTGCGCCGCGCAGCCACAGGCCTCCATCGATCACTACGCATTCGCCGTTAATATACTCCGCCATATCGCTCAGCAAAAATGCGGCGAGATTGGCGAGCTCTTCGTGACGACCGAAGCGTTTCATCGGATGATTTTGCCGCGCACGTTCTTCGAGTTCCTTTGCGGGCATCAGACGCGACCAGGCGCCTTCGGTGGGAAACGGACCGGGAGCGATGGCGTTCATGCGAATGCGGTAGCGCGCCCATTCGACGGCGAGTGAGCGCGTCATGGCGAGAACACCCGCCTTGGCGCAGGCGGAAGGCACAACAAAACCGGAGCCGGAGTTTGCCGCGGCGTAGGTGGTAACGATGTTGAGGATGTTTCCGGGCTGCTTTGCCGCGATCCATTTCCGCGCGAGCGCGAGCGTGCAGTGAAACGTACCTTGCAGGACGATGCCCACGACGGCGTTGAAAGCGTTTGGCGAGAGTTTTTCCGTGCGCGCGATGAAGTTTCCAGCGGCATTGTTGACGAGCGTGTCGATACGTTGAAATTTATTTTCCGCGGCGGCGATGGCGTTTTCGACTGCCGCGAAATCACGCACGTCGCAGGAAACGTAAGCCGCGCGCGTTTTTTTCGCGCGAATTTCTTCGCAGGTTTTTGCGAGAGGCTCCTCGCGCCGGCCGATTAGAAATAAATCCGCGCCCAATTCGGCGAAGCGTAGAGCCATCGAGCGGCCGAGTCCCGTGCCGCCACCGGTTATGAGAATCGTTCTGCCTTTGAGCAAATCCATTTGAAACATCGACAAATTCTCCTAACGTCCGCGATGGCGAGAGCTTACCCCGATTCACGATCGAATCCGATGAAAGATTTGTGGCGTCCGATGCACCGTTAGAAGCATCATACTGCCGGCGTTATTCCCGCTGAAGCAGCGACGAGCCGCCAGAAGATGCAAACGCGCAGGGGCTAGGAGAGGAGATTGCGACCGTGAGAAATTTCATTCTTGGTATCGTAGTGGCATTTGTGCTTGCCTTTGTGGGCGTGTTTTTCTATTTCGATTTAGGACTTGCTCCGGTGGCGACGGCGGACAAGCCAATGCCGATGGAGGCATATTTCGCGAAAAAGGCTCTGCATGCACGGATTAGCAGGGAAACGCCTAAGCGTGACGTCTCGGGATTCACCACGGCGGATCTGGTAACGGGCGCGAACTTGTATCAGGCAGACTGCGCGTTCTGCCACGGACTGCCCAACGGAACCAAATCGGCGGCAGCAAACGGCATGTTCCCTCCTCCCCCGCAATTGTTCACTCCGGACGGTTCGGTGACGGACGATCCCGCGGGTTTGACCTATTGGAAAGTAAAAAACGGAATCCGGCTGACGGGCATGCCGGGTTTCCACGCGTCGCTTTCCGAGCAGCAAATGTGGGATGTGGCTGCCCTGCTCGCGCGCGCGGACAAGCTGCCGCCAGAAGCGACGAGCGCGCTTAAACCGGCAGCAGGCGATCCGCCCGATCCTCCTGCGGCGAATCCGTCTGCCGCCAGTCCGACAGTGACCGCGCCGGAATGGAAAGACGCGCGGCAAATTTCTCCGGCGGAGCTGGCGAAAAAACTTTCAGGGCTGGCGGCGGGACGGCCAGTTGTGCTGCAAATTGGATTCGAGGTTCTCTATCGGGGTGCGCATATTCCCGGTGCGATTTTTGCCGGGCCCGCGTCAACGGTAGAAGGAGCCGCACGGCTCAGGGCCGAGGCGGCGCGGATCTTACGCGACAAAGAAGTGGTGATTTACTGCGGCTGCTGCCCGTGGGAAAAATGCCCGAACGTTCATCCCGCATATGACGAACTGCGCAAGATGGGATTTTCGAATCTGGTTGTGCTGCTGATTCCGCAGGACTTCGCGCACGATTGGATCGGTGCCGGCTTCCCTGTCCAACGCGGGCACTGAGTCTTAGAAATCGACGTGGAGGCGGATGGCGGGAACGAGCACCGGCCCACGGTCTTTGTTGTAACCGGGATTGTCGATGTGCTGTAAGTCGAAGGAAACGAACGTGCCGCGCCAGAGGTGCGCCGTGTAGTAGCCTTCGACGATTTTTTCGCGTCCGTAATTCAACGCGCCATCGCCAAGAAGAAAGCCGATTCCGCCGAGCGCGAGATAGCGCGCGTGATCGCCAGAAATAGCGTTTAGCGTAAACGCCGCGCCAGCGCGATCGTTTTTGCGGCGCCAAGCGTCGCCGCTGTAGTCCCCGCCAAGTTCGAAAGCACGATCCACTTCCGTGTATACAAATGATTCGTTGCGGCCGTCATTCCAGCCCCACCGTCCGAACGCGCGGACTTTATCGGTCAAATTCTGCTCGAAATTCAAATCGAAGCCGTATTCATGGCGGCCCTGGCGGCGCGTAGCGATGATATTTGGCTGCAATGTTTTTCCGGCGAGAAATTCGTCAATCGCTTCTCGATAACTGCCCATATTTGCGTGGTTCAAATACGCCACGAGGCGAACCACGCCGTCGCGGTGATGGAGGAAGCCGCCGCGATAATCCGTTTCGAAGTTTTCCTCGCGTGAGCGAGCAAGGTCGGCATCGAGCTGAATTCCGTTGGCAACCTTCGGCATCAACGCTTCGGCGAAGCGCGCGGACCAGCGGCCGTCGTCGTATTCGATCATCGCGCCATCCGTGTAGCCGCGCGTGTTCGCGGCGTAGTCATATGCACCGCTGTTATCGACGGTCCAGTTTAGGAACTGGAGATGGGAATCGCTGCCGGGACCGTTCGTGTCGAAGAAATCCGGAATGCTGAATTTGCCGATCCAAAATTCGAGTCGGCGTTTGGGAAGCGATGTGGCGAGTTGGAGCCAATTGCGCTGTGCGGGGACACGTTGTGAAGACAACGGAATGATTTGGCGCAGCAACGCGCGAGCAAGATACGGCGCGTGCGAAAGCGGAATGCCTGCCGCTGTGCGCACGACATCGAGATTCGTGTATCCAGCGAGGCCCACCGAGTTGCCGATTCCGCCGCCGGTCGAGTCTTCGACATCGGCGAAGACTTCCGTAGTGTTCGTCAGCTCGTAACCGGTGTAGACCGTGATAACGCGCGAGGTGTCGCTTTGCGCCGGGGCCGAGAGGCTGTTTGGGCCGCTGTACTTCGACGGAAACGCCGGATGCCACTGCAGAATGATGTTTGCCTGCCCGGAAATCCACCAACGGGTCGAGTCGGAGTGGGGAAACATCGTTGTGATGTTTGAATCCTCAGACGATGGAGAATCGGAAGCTGGCGAGTCTTGAACGGAAGGTGAAGTTTGCGCAGGCGGGGCTGCCGGAGGCGCCGATTGTGCGAAAGCCGGCAAGGCTGCCAACAGTGCGGTTAGCGAGAAGAAAGACAGGCAGATTTTGAGCCGTGATAGGACCATCTTCCACGTCACGCGCTTTCATAGCGATTTTTCCACGGGCAAAATCGTTCTACGGCTTAGAGCAACAGAGAATTGCGGCGTCAAAATGGCCGCGACCTGGCCTGTAGAAAGGACGGCACGGATACTCGTAAAGCCATCCCGGCCCTCACTTGCATTTAAGTCCACCCTTGGATACCATACCCCCATAGGGTAGTCAAAGGGGAAAATGTCGCACCTTTCCAGAGAAAAGTTAGACCTGATCAACCGCACCAAGAAAGTGGTGGGACAACTCGAGGCAGTGCAGCGCGCGCTGGAGGGAAGACGTCGCCTGCGCTGATCTGCTTCAGCGACTAGCCGCCGCGCGCGGTTCCATCAACAGTCTGATGGGAGAGCTTTTGGAAGACCATATCCGCAACCACATGCCGCGAAAAACCAAATCTTCGGAAGAAGCGGCGGACGACGTGATTGAGATCGTGCGGACGTACTTGAAATAAAGCTAGCCCAGAGCAATCTCGCTGCAAATAATATTTCCAAAAAAAAGGCGAGGCCACCTTGCGGTGTGCCTCGCCCAGGCTGGTCTATTTTGCCCTACGGATGCTTGCTGTCGACCTAAAACTGCAGCTTCAACGCGAGCTG
>DASYYI010000282.1:0-9820 GCA_035933995.1 Candidatus Acidiferrales bacterium
TCCCGTCGATATTGCCATCACGGACCTCAAAGTGCCGCAGCTGGGCGGCCTCGAATTATTGCGCCGTATACGCGAGCACTATCCACACGTCTCGGTTCTCGTTCTCACCCAATACGGCACAATACAAACGGCGGTCGAAGCTACACGTTTGGGTGCTGCGGACTATGTGACGAAGCCGTTCCATGTCGACGAACTGAGCGGCAAGATCCAACGGCTCATCCGGGAGCAAGAACTCGATCAGGAAAATCGCGTCCTCCGCGAGCAACTTCGTACGCGGCCCGGTTACGGCGAGTTGATTGGCATCTCCGCCAAAATGCAACGTGTTTATAAGCTGATTGAAAAGGTCAGCCAGCACAATTATCCCGTGCTGATTCTCGGCGAGAGCGGCACGGGCAAGGAACTCGTGGCCCGCTCGATTCATTTCTCCGGAGTGCGCCGCCAGAAGCCATTCGTTCCCGTGGACTGCGCGGCGTTGGTTCCCACGCTGATTGAGTCGGAGCTTTTCGGCTATGCCAAGGGAGCTTTTACCGGCGCGATACACACCAAGCAGGGCTTGATTGAAAGCGCCGACGGCGGCACGCTGTTCCTTGACGAAATCGGCAACCTTCCTGTCGATATGCAGGCCAAGCTGTTACGCGTTTTGCAAGAACGCGAGGTGAAGCCCGTCGGCTCGAATGATCGCGTTTCCATAGAAGTGCGCGTGATTGCCGCGACAAACAAGGACCTCGAAACCGCCGTTCGTTCGGGGCAATTTCGGCAGGACTTGTTCTTTCGCTTGAACGTCGTTCAAATGAACCTACCGCCGCTTAGGGAACGCAAGAGCGACATTCCGGTGCTGGTGCAGTTGTTCCTCGAAAAATTTGCCGACGCCAGACGCCCATTACCGTCGCTCGCAGAAGACGCTATGACGCGGCTCACTGCCTACGATTGGCCCGGGAACGTTCGCGAGCTCGAAAATGCCATCGAGCGCGCGGTGGCCTTAGGCTCGGGGCCAATACTCCATTCCGGCGATCTGCCGCCCAATCTCCGCCGTGAAGTGCCTGGTCCCTGTGAGCCGACTCCATCAGACGACGAGCTGATGCCACTGGAAGAGCTCGAACGGCGCAGCATCCTGCGCGCGATGCGCGAGTCCAATGGCGATAAATTGGTGGCGGCACGGGTGCTGGGCATCGGCAAAACCACTCTATATCGCAAACTCAAGCTGTACGAGTCGTGTTCGGCTGCAAGTTGAATCGGTTCACACAAGCTGTCGCGATCTCTTGCAATGACATCGACAAACGTTCAGCAGCTCTCCAGAAGCGCATGTCAGATCTGTGTCATCAGCAGTGAACGTGAGCACAGTTCCTGACTTGCAGTTCGTTAAGCGATAATTTGGTTGATGAAGTGTTTCTGTCAGCTAAGGTTCAGCTCTTGACCATCCGGGAAGGGTGCCATCCTTTCGGAAGTCGCGGCGAACTAGCAGGCAGGATTAGAAATCAGTTGATCCCAGAGCGCTGGAATTGTCGAACAAGACCTCTCCGAAACGCGAAGCCCATCCCCAGTAGCCCGATGCCCAGTAGCAAAAGAGTGCCGCTTTCCGGTGTTGGATCTACGGAGGAGAGTCCGGGCGAAGTAGGCGTAAGTTCGAACGAAGCTCCTATTACCTGCCGATCCGCATAAAAGATTGTTAAGTCATGCTTACCTGCACCCAAAGTATTGGTGGCTACCGGGATAAAATTCCCCGGATGAACCCCTCCGTTGGAGAGTACCAGTTGTCCGTCGATGTAAATAAAACTGTCGTCGTCGGACCCGGTCGTGAATGTGACAGAACTGGGCGTCGAAAGAGTGAAGACACCTTGAAACTCAGCCGTCAAGAATCCACTCCGATCATTTCCCACCGGCGGAAACATTGCGTAATTGACGTATGGCAGGGATATTTGCCCACTGGAAAGGAACGTAACATTCTGATTCTCGCTGGGACTCCACCAAGTGATTTCTCCCTTGCTGTTCACATCCTGAATGTATCCGTTGTTGACATATGTGCTATTCGCGACGGGCAAGCCGTCCGGACCCAGTTGCGGCAGGACTAAATTGGTCAAAAGGCTACAGCAGTCATGATTCACGTCCTTGTCTTGCTCCGATAACAGCCAGTAGGTCGCGGTCATCGACCCTTGACCAGGGCTGCTGTGGGCAGTCTGGGCCAGAACAATGCCGGACAGCACTACGACAACGCCAATGAAAACGTTCTTGAGTACTTTCATCTTTTTCTCCTGTGCCCAAGAACTTAGTTAATCTCTACTCATAGACTTTGGGCTGAACACTCGCACCCTGCCAATATCAGAAGCAATCCTCTCGCCAAAGAAAATGCGCTTGCGAGACTGCAGACACGCAAAATTGACGCGGCATCTACAGGTAGTTATCGGCCAACCAAAAGCGTCGTCACAAAGAAATCCCGTTTCGGAATGTTTTATAAATTTGGTCGTTCTACAATGGGCCTGCTAACTCCCGGTCGATGTCTTGGACGGACGGGTGTGTAAAGGCTCGGTGAGTTGATCCCGCGAATAAAAATTTGCTGACGACGGAGGAACCGCTAGGTCTCGCCATCCGCCACCGCAACGGAAATGACAACATTCAGTTTGCCAAACATGCAAATGTGCATGCTCCTTTCCTTTTTGGCTCTGACACTCTCCGTCGTTGAGTCGAACTGGGACCGGTTGACCTCTCGCTCAAAAAAATCCTGGGAACCCAAACAAGTGGCTGCGGGCCTTTCAGTAAAAAAAACGTGCCCAGCGTGCCGTTTTGGAGCATGGTGGAGTCGGCGTAGCTTATCTACATAGCTACGTACACGACGAGATAAGGAGAAAGTCCGATGAAACGTACCTCAAGAGTGGTTGTGCTGGCAGGTCTCGCGATTCTTGTGATCGCGATGCTTCACCTCCCCAATCCGTTGCTCGCTGACGGTGGAGCGCCCATGCCCCCATGGCCCCCAAGCAATTCGTTGCTCGCTGACGGTGGAGCCCCCATGCCCCCATGGCCCCCAAGCAATCCGTTGCTCGCCGACGGTGGAGCGCCCATGCCCCCGTGGCCCCAGGCAGCAGATTTCTTGACGGTGGACGTAGGCGCACTGCGCACGGCCGCGGTTCCCGAGCATTCAGGGACGCCTCGCGCTTAATGTCGTGGCATGGCGGCAGAAGGTGAGGGCCGAGCGTATGATGACGGTGTAGATAATTAGCTGTTGTGATACGCTCGGTTCCCTGCTAGCATGGGCAGGACATTTAATCGAATGCTAGGCGCTACGCATCGGTGACCGACCCAGGGACAGAATCTGTGGCAGAGCTCATCATCAATATCTTGCTCGTATCGCTGCTGCTGGTACTGCTGTTCGCCACTTTCCAACGCCCCCACAAGACCGAAACCAACCACCGCCGACTCACGATAAATGATTTCCTCCCGAGCCACCATCTCCAATTGGACGACATCCAGGGACGTCTGGCCGAATACAATGCCATGCGTCAAAAAATCGAAGCGCTGCGACGCGATACTGGCCTTTCATTTGTGGAGGCGATCCGGGGAGATTTCTTCCGCTTGCAACACCTGCTCACGCGTGCCGCGAAATTCGTTCCTGAATTGACGCTTGACGGGGAGGCTCATCGCTTTTGGATCGGAATGAACTTTCGATTGGAATGCAGACTTGCCCGGCTGCAAATTCTGCTCGGCTTAGACGCAAACAGCCGCCTGAAGGCCCTGACGGCCAAGGTTCGTCTCTTGGCAGACTGCGCCGACAGAACTTTGAACGAAGTTGCCCGTCATGAAGGCCTCCGCACCCTGGAATCAGACCTCAATTCCTAGCCCTGCCTCCTAGCGGCGGACCCTTTACGGGATCCCTTTCATCGCCGTGAAATTTAACGAGCCGATGATATGATCACCGCATCATGGGGCTAACGACTGCCCAAATCGCCCTGTGGCTATCGGCATCCATTCTCGAACTAATGCTTTGCGCCGTCGTTTTCCGCCGGCATTGGATCAGGCGACTTCCGTTCTTCTCCGTCTACTTGTTGCTTCTGGCGGTTCGGGAGGCATTCATATTCTGCGTTTATCGATCTGCCGGTTACACATCCAAACTTGCCCTGTACTCTGCCTGGATCGCGCAGTTGGTTCTCCTTGCGGGACGAGGCGTGAGTATCGGCGAGCTGGCCTGGATTACATCGCGACCATATCCAGGATTCCGCATCGTCACGAAATGGCTGCTGGCGCTCGCAGCATGCATCCTCCTGCTGCGAGCGGCGGTCGCTTCAATAGCCAGCAATTCTCGACTGCCCCACTTCGTCCTTGCTCTCGAAACGGATCTTGAGATTACCGCAGCGCTCGTTTTGGTCCTCCTGCTTGTGCTCGCCCACCGATACGAAGCCTATTTCCCCGCTTCCGAAAAGCTGGTCGCAGCGGGACTGCTGACATATTCGCTTGTGCAGGTGGTGAACAACTCTATTTCCAACCACTGGCTTCAATCCTATTTTCTCGGATGGAATATCGTCCGCGCGGCGTCATTTCATGTGGCGCTGGTTCTCTGGCTCATCGCACTTGCAAAACCTTCACCCGCGCCGGCAACCCAATACGAACGTGTGGACACTCAGCAAGCACGCGATTTCATGGCCCAAGGGACTGCCGCGCTCCGCGAACTGACGAATCAGTTGACGCGCTTTCGGAGGAAACTCTGACACGAAATGACTTCGGACACGGCACTCTGCGGGACTCACCCGCTCACTTGCGCGGTTACACGACTTTATCCCCGGCCTGAGGCCCGCGAATATCTTCCTCACCCAGAGGCCGCTGGAATCAGGGTTCGTGTCGCACTCGCCCTGTAAGTGTTATTTCCGCTCCACCGATTTGCGCCTCCATCCATCGTGTCCTTTGCCCTTCCTGCTGAAAACCTGCGCCTGAAGCGTCCGCTCCCTCTGTCAGGGTCTGCGCTTCGCTCCGATAAACGCCAACACCGCGCCTTCGACAGCGCGGACGGCCAGGCGCTCCCATCCGCCAGGAAGGGCATTTGCTTTTAATGCGCCGCTCTCCCGCGTCGCCTCGAAAGCAATGAACCAACTTACGAAAGGAGTTCTTTCTCAATGCAACCAACCACGAAACAGCCGCTTTTCCAGCTTGGCCAAATCGTCGCCACACCGGGCGCTCTGGCCGCTCTCGAAAAGGCTGGACAGCAACCGCACGAATTCCTCTCACGCCACGTTCACGGCGAATGGGGAAACGTGCCCGACGAAGACCGCAGGGAAAACCAATTCAGCCTCGAACGCGGATTCCGGCTCTTGAGCAGTTATCGCACCGCTGCCAACGAGACCGTCTGGGTTATCACCGAGGCCGACCGCTCCGTAACGACCCTCTTGCTACCCGAAGAGTATTGAACTGAAAAAAAAATCTAAGGAAAAAGGAGACAAATGAAATGAACGCAGCAGCGGTAAGCACGAGCAGTGCAGCATCGCCCGCGTCCGTAAGTGTTCGCGAAATTCCGTTGAGTAAAATCTCGGAATCGAAGACCAACCCCCGCCGCCAGTTCGACGAAACCAAGCTCGCCGAACTCGCGGACAACATCAGGCAGTACGGCGTGCTCCAAGCCATCCTCGTACGGCCTATCGGCGCGGCAGACAGCTTCGAAGTCGTCGCGGGAACGCGACGGTACCGCGCATCGAAGCTCGCCGGACGAGAGACCATTCCCGCTACTGTCCGCGAACTGACCGATGCGCAATGCCTCGAATTGCAGTTGATTGAGAACCTCCAGCGGTCTGACGTTCACGAACTGGACGAAGCGCAGGGCTATGCCGCGCTCATGCAACTGCAACCGGAGAACTACACCGTTGAAACCATCGCCACAAAGGTGGGGCGGTCTGAGGCTTATGTGTATGCCCGTCTCCGGCTTTTGCATCTCATTCCCGGAGCGAGGCAGGCGTTCCACGAAGGTAAGCTCACCGTGGCGCACGCCTTCGAAATGGCTCGCTTGCAGCCGAACGACCAGCAACGCGCCCTGCAGGAGTGTTTTCCGCAGCATCGCAGCGCCGCTGCCATCTTGAAAGACAAGAAAGCGGAAGCTGTCACTGTGCGGGAGCTACGGCAGTGGATTGAACGGGAAATCCATCTTGACCTCACGAACGCTCCGTTCGATCCACAGGATGAAACTCTTCTGCCCGCGGCGGGGGCGTGCGCCCGCTGCCCAAAACGTACAGGGAGTAACCCGCTGCTTTTCCCCGAAGTGCGGCAGAAGTCCATCTGCACCGACCGCGAATGCTACCGCGCGAAGGTGGAAGCGCTCGTACAGATTCGAGTGAAGCCGCTTGAAGAGAAGGGCGAGAAACCGTTGCGCGTCTCGCAAGCTCCTTCTTGGTCCGCGAACGGGCGCGCGAAGGATGCACTTGTTGAAGGGCAGTTCCTAAGAACGAAAAGCAAAGGCGAGTGTCCGAACACCAAACCCGCTGTGATTATCGATGGCAAGGGCGCAGGCACCATCTTCCACATTTGCCGCCATGAGAAATGCGCCGTGCATTCCCGCATCACTCGTTACGAGCCGACACCGCAAGAACGGGCACGACGCGCCAAAGAGAAGTTGACCGAGCGCGTCGAGAAGCAGTCGCGCTTCCGCATCCTCGATGCGGTTCGCAAGAAGTTGCCCGACGCTCTCCCCCGCGCCGATGTGGAGATGATCGCTCTAGATTATTTCCGTCGTCTAGGACACGACAATCACCGTCGCTTGTGCCGGGTGTACGGATGGCAAGAAAAGAAGAGCAAGACATCGTGGGGTGGAAAAACTGTGGACTACGAGAAAATTGCAAAGGCGGCAGTAGAAGGTATGACCACCGCCGACCTGCATCGTTTTCTCGCTGTATGCGCTCTTGTGTCCGACCTGTATTGCCCCGGATACAATCCGCGACAGGCGCTCGCAACGGACTCAAACCTCGCGCGCGCCGCTTCGCGATACAAGGTCGATTCGGCAAAAATCACCACAGCCATCCGGGCCGGGCTGACGGAAGCGAAGGCAAAATTGCCGACACCGGGAACTGTCAAGAAAACGGCGAACAAACTCCAACGCAAACCTCAAAAGACCGTGCAGAAAACGTAAGGGTAGGCTTCGCGAATTCAAGGGGCCGTGCGGTCGGCACGGCCCTCTGACGTTGCGAATCCTGGTGCCAAGCCGGCACACGACTCAACGATGGTTCACTCATGACGGAAGGCAACCATGAAGTCGACGCGCATGGCGCGGCGGACCGGGATGCAGCAGGCGAGCAGGGCAACTCCGGCGAGCCGCACGGACACCCCTGCGAACACTGCGGGATCTGTCGATCTCCCTCACGATTGCCGCGACTTTTTAGGAACAACCCGCAGGCAGAGCGACGCTGCCTAGCTCACACTTGGTCACTCCTCGAATAATTTTATTTGCGACAAGGCTATCGAAGAAAGCTTACCCTGACGGGGAAGTGGATTGGATGGATTTCTCTGAAACATCCAAGGAGTAGCGCTGGCGAGCGATTTTTTGTCGTGACCCTTCTGATGCGACGCCTTAGACGAGCGAGCCGATACAAGATCGGCCAGCATCTTGCGCGCCAATGCGGCGCTGTCAATGAGGTGGACCTTCGGTTTAGGGCGCATGAACTTTTCAGGTGATCCAAACCTCTTCTTCATACTTGCTATCATGCGTTTCAGCAACCCCCAACGGCAATTGCGGCAGAAGCCATTTCCACCGTACGTAACCGATTTCCTACCACAAAGGATGCAACCGCAGTCCTCGAACATCCATCGCATCCTCGACAGATATTCGCGAGGGATCAATCGTTTGACAGCGTACGCTACTTCGAATGGTAAAAACCAAGGCTGCAGCATAGCAAGCTCGCGGGGATCTCCCTCGGCGCGAGCATGAGACTTGATGGAGGTTCTTCTTGTGACCTTCCGTTGTGGCGGACGCGAGCCCGCTAACATATGCGCTTGTCGCCTCTCGGATGACATTGGTCAAAAATTGCTAACAGCATCGCTCTACTGACGTGGGTATAGATTTGCGTGCTTCGTATACTGTGGTGTCCCAACAATTCCTGAATCACTCGAATGTCAGCGCCGCCATCGAGCATATGAGTTGCAAAAGAGTGGCGAAGCACATGGGGCGTGACCCTGCCCAAGCCCGCGCTCAAACCCATCGTTCGGGTAATGTCTCTGATAGTTCTTGTGTCCAAAGGACTGGGTCTGTCTAGGCAGTGCAGGTTCAATTTCCGCTTGCGTTGCTTGAATTTGGCAAGAGCCTCACATCTGTTCATTCGTGAACTACGTCCGAGGTAAAATACGACACGGCGTCCCGGATATGGGTGGGACTCGTCGTACACGGTCACTCTACCGAACCAACTTCCCTTCCACCGATTTCGCTTCGGTTTCCAAAGGTAAAGTGACCCTTCCGGTCTTCTCCTCAGTCCTTGGAAAACATACCCTCGCTTGCGGTCGTTTAGATAGGCCTTTAGTGTTCGCATGGTCCTAGAGTCGAATACTACTATGCGTGGCGAACGCTCCTTTCCAACTACACGGGCAGTGCGAGACTCAAGATCGATATCCCCGATCCTCAATGCGGCCAACTCAAAAGCTCTACATCCTGTTGCGTACATCAATTCAATCAGTGCTCTGTCTCTTGAATTGGTGGCAGCGCGTGTTAGGCGCGAAACCTGGCTACGGCTTAACACGCGAGGAATCCTTTCGGGAGGCTGCCTCAAATGCACAAGTCGCGGCGGCGCATATTTGACTAAGCCGCCTAAGTTAAGAAAATCAAAAAAGCTTCGTAATGAGTGAAAAACGCAGTGTACTGTCCTAAGGGCAGCTCCTGCACTGGATTTAAGAATAAGGAAATCTTGAATGTCGAAGTGAGTGACCTCAGTCAACTCCCGGTCTTTCAAAGCGACACAGAAACGCTTTGCATTGCCAACATACTGCAACTGCGTCTTAGGGTCGTACTTCATCGCTGAGAGCCACCTTTTGTAGCGTTCCAGCAACTCTAAGTTAAACGCGGAGCCGGAGAGCATGATGTGCGTACCTCCGCACATCTAAATACATCCGTTGGTATGATCTAAGGCAAGCGGCATTAAGCGACATTGCCACTCCGTCGCGACATGTCGTCCGACCACTCTTGCAAAGAAGCATCACGAAAGAAACTCGACGGTCCCAAAAGGCATCTGAACTTTGTATATTCGCCAAACGCGTTTACGGCACATCCCGTTCCGTCTTGACAACGTTTCTGCTGAGACATAGAAACTGCTTCAGTAGTAACCTAAGAGCTAAATACCGGGTTATGTAGAAGAAGTACCGGTTGTTGATAGGCTGCGCCTATTCTCACGCTCAAAAACGGGCTGCTAAATGAAACGACTGATCGCGTGTTTGCTCTCTGCCGCCCTTTGCATCTTTCTGCCATCCTCTGCACTCGCCGGTGACGACGGCTACAAAGTCAAATACGACGGCGGCTCGATCTCAGGCGTTAAAACCGGTGCCGGACTCAGAGACTCCTGATTAACGGGGATCAGGTTCAGCTTCTCAACGGGAAAGACAATGTCATCACCATACCGGCATCTGCCGTCACCGACATCAGCTACGGACAAGATGTACACAGGCGGGTTGGAGCGGCAATCGGTCTCGCCGTGGTTTCGTTTGGAATCGGCGCACTGATGGCCCTTACCAAGTCGAAGAAGCACTATGTCGGACTCACTTGGGCAACAGGCAACGCCAAAGGCGGTCTTGCAATGCAGTGCGACAAGAACGACTACCGGGGCGTTCTCGCCGGACTTGAAGGCGTGACAGGCAGGAAGGCCGTGGACACCGACGC
>DASYYI010000295.1:0-7712 GCA_035933995.1 Candidatus Acidiferrales bacterium
CGGAGATGCCAATCAACTCGCCGTAACCAGGCCGCGTACGAAGCTGCTCGCGGAGTACGCGATTTTCCTGATCGAGCTCCTGTTCGTGAATCAGCCGCTGGAGCTTGCGGCGAAGCTCGTCAATGTGAAATGGCTTCGTGACGTAGTCCGTTGCGCCCAAACGCGTAGCTTCGACCGCGGTTTGTATTGTGCCGTATTGGGTGAGAACCAGAACGGAGACGTGCGGATAGTGCTCGCGTATACGGCGCAATAATTCGAGGCCGCCGAGCTGCGGCACTTTGAGGTCCGTGATGGCAATATCGACGGGATACTGATCGAGTTCTTCGAGCGCTTGCTCCGTGGTGCTGGCCGTGCGGACTCGGAGGCCGGATTCGACTGCAATGTCGCTGCAAATTCGCAGAGTTGATTCTTCGTCGTCCACGATTAAGACCGTGGCGCTTGCCGCTCGTTGATTTTGAAATGTTTCTGGCGTCCCAAGCTCCGTTGTCATTGATACCTCAGCGCCCACAGCCTATGATTCCCATTGCGGGCCGATATCGCTTGTGGAAGCATGCGGCGGACCACATCTGGGAAAACGCGTAACCGGTTACCGTCGCTAGACTTGCGACTTCCAGATCCGAATTGATTAGCGGAAGACAGTCCCATGTTGAGACTGGATGCTATCCCATAGTAATGAAGCAATCAAGTAACTATATTTGTCCCTAGGCGCATGCCAAAATGGGACGACCTTGACTACCGAAAGGGGAAAGGCACAGGGGAAAAACGAAAGTCTCGGAGACTGAACTGAAAATTGCGTCCTCGACGCAAATTCTCCGCCGAGGACGCAACCAGAGGCTATTTGACCCTGACGGTCGCAGGTCTGCTTAGACGAAATATCAAACGTGATTCAGCGGGCAGGGATATCTCTTTCTTGCCGGTCAAGGCTGCACCGGCCGTGCCAGCGCCAGCGCCGGCTCCTGCGCCTATAGCCGCACCCTTGCCGCCGCCTGCGATCCCGCCGATCAACGCCCCGAGCGCCGAGCCGCCGCCGATGGCGACGATGTCGCGTTTCTTGTGGGACTTGCCTTCCAATGTGACCGGATGCGTGTGGACATCAACCCACGAGCCACCCGACTGAACGGCCGTGATGGCGACGCTGAGAAAGGCGGGCTTGGATAAACGCCCCGATGAACGCGCTTCGACCACAGTTCCCCGCACACGCGCGTCGCGAGGCACGACCACGCCACCGCCGGCGAGAATGGGCTGCGAAAGTGTTCCTTCAAACGAATCTCCCGCCTGGCTCCTTGCGCTGTCGATTGTGGTGCCGAGAATCACGTGCAGTTCGGTTCCGGCGGGTATGTTCACTGACTGGGGAGCCTCGGCTGCAGAGCTTCCTGCACTCGAAGAATCGGGCTGCCCGCCGTTTGCGCTGTTGGAGTTGCTCCTATTGCCGGAGCAGCCGGGCAGATATAGAGCCGCCGCGACAATCAGAGCAAAGGCGAGTAATGAATAATTCCGGTTTTTCAAATGACACCTCCAAGTGTTTTGGGCCGCAATTCAAGTTCCAGAATAAGCCTTAACTAAACTCTTCTCCTTGAATAGCATAAGACATTTTGTGGAATCAATTAACAGTGCAGAAATTCCCCCCAAGCGCAAAAGTGCCGAAACAGAGATCACGCACAATGAGGAGCACGCTAGCCAACTTGGGGCCCAAACCTGCGACGATGGCCCGGATCACGCGGCACCGCCCGTTTGGCTTTCCATCGCTTGGCTTTCCCGCATCCTTACTGTAGATTAAATTTCTTGATGGCAAGTCACGCTCCATTTTCGCAGCGTATCCTAATCGTCGAGGACGAGGAGAATGCCCGCAAGGGCTACGAAGCCCTGCTTCATAAATGGGGCTGCCAAATCCTCGGAGTCGGCAGCGCCGAGGATGGCCTGGCGAAGTTTTCCGAATTCCAGCCCGCCGTCGTGTTGGCGGACGTCGAACTGCCCGGTATGAACGGCCTCGAATTGCTCGCTGAACTACATGAGCACGCGCCGGAGACGCCAGTAATCATCATCACTGGACGTGGCACCGATGAGCGCGCCGTGCAAGCGATCGAAGCGGGAGCATTTTGGTACATCGAAAAACCTCTCAAGCCTCCCGTGCTGCGTTCGCTGCTCGAACGCGCCATGGGCAAGGCGCGCGACCGAAGGCAAGTTGCGGCGCTCACACGCCAGTTGCGAGACGCGGGGCGATTGGGCGAACTGGTTGGCGCGTCGAAAACCATGGTGGAAGTGATGCGGCAGGTGGAAACAGCCGCGCCGTCGACGGCGTCGGTGCTCATCACGGGCGAAACCGGCTCAGGCAAGGAAGTGGTGGCGCGCACAATCCATGCGCTGTCGCCGCGCGCCAATCAGCCGTTCGTGGCCATCAATTGCTCCGCCATTCCCGAATCGCTGATGGAGAGCGAAATTTTCGGCCACGAGAAGGGCGCGTTCACCGGCGCGGCGGAACGGAGGCTTGGCTGCTTTGAGTTGGCGGATGGCGGAACGCTGCTTCTCGATGAAATCGGCGAGATGCCTGCGCAAACACAAGCCAAACTGCTGCGCGTGCTGGAGGACCACAAAGTGCGAAGGATAGGAAGCAAGGTGGAGACGCCGGTGGATGTTCGCGTGCTGGCAGCGACGAATAAAGATCCGCAGCAAGCCGTGGCGCAGGGTCTGCTGCGTCAAGACCTTTTTTTTCGTCTTAACGTTTTTCACATTCATCTGCCGCCATTGCGCGATCACAAAGATGATCTGGGGCCCCTCACTGAGCAACTGCTGGCTGACATCAATCGCAAGCACGGGCGGCACGCGCCGGGCGTGAATACGGAAGTGATGGAATTATTCAAGGCGTATCCGTGGCCGGGAAACGTGCGCGAGTTGCGCAACGTTTTGGAACGCGCGGCCATCGCGTGCGAGCACGGCCCGATTGGCCGCCAGCACTTGCCTGATGATTTCGCGCGCGGACCCGTGGCGCAGTCGAGCGAACTCTCCGGTTTGCGCTTTCCACCCGGCACCACGGTGGAAGCGGCGGAACGCGAGCTGATCATCCAGACACTGGCCGCAACGAATCAGAACAAGACGCGCGCCGCGGAGCTTTTGGGAATCAGCTTGAAAACACTTCATAACAAGCTCAAGGAGTACGAGGCCTCACGCCAAAATGTCGCTAAGCCTGAAAAATAAGTTCACGCTGGCGACGGCGCTCTTGGTTCTTATAGTCGTCGCGCTGGTCTCCGGCTTATACGTCGTGCAACTCACGCGGCAGGTGATCATGCAGGCGAACGATCGGGCGCGATTTGTGCTGCAACAGGTGTTCGCATCGGCGCAGGACGCCCTGCGCGAAGCAGCGGAAAATGGATCGGCTCCGACATCTTCGAGTCCGGACGATATCCACGACTATATCCAGCGGACGTTGGAACAAAATCGGGGCTTATCGGCGCTGATCGAATCGGACATGAGCTTTTCGCCGACGATTTACGAAATCACGATAGGCGATGCGGATGGGACGGCTCTGATCTCCAGCGATGCTTCGCTGGCCGGCAAGCCTGTTCCGCAGCGTCGCGATCTTTCGCAACTCGTGCACGCGAGTTTCTTGAATCAACTGCGGATTCTGAACGGCCCTCCGCACGTGTATGAATTGACTCTGCCGTTTGTTACCACCGGCAACCAGCCCTTCGGGAATATTCACGTGGCTCTCGCTTCGGCTCTGCTGCGCGACGAAATTTGGCCGGGACTGCATTCGGCGGCATGGCTAGCGCTGGCTGCCGTGCTGCTTTCGACTTTGTTTACGGCGTTCGTCAGCCAAGTCGCTCTGGCGCCTTTGTCGCGGATTTCCGCGCAATTGGACCGTATCTCGGCCGGCGAATTTGATCTGGAACCAGTGACGCAAGCGGGCGAACTCGGGCAGGTGTCGAACAAGATCAGCCGCATCGGGCAACAACTGCGCGATGTCCGCGAGATTTTCAGCACATTGCGCGAAAACATGAATCAGATCATGGCCGGTCTCGAGGATGGTCTGCTGCTGTTCAACGCCGAGGGGCGCGCGGTGCTGGTAAGCCCATCGGCGGAAAAATTCATTGATGTGGATTTGGAAAATTTGCTTGGCCGCAAGATCGAAGAGATATTCCCGCCGGGCCACCCGCTCGCGCTTGCTCTGCATATTGGCCGGAACGGCGAGGTTGCGGCCGAGGGAGTCGAACCGGTAGAAGTGGATATCGCGGGCGAACACGGGACGCGGCGGGTGGGCGCGAGCATCCAGACCATCCAAGAAAACGGCACACGCATGGGAATGCTCGTCTCGCTGCGCGACCTGGAATCGCTCGAGCGTCTCGGCTCGCAATTGCAAGTGTCGGAAAGGCTCGCGGCGCTGGGGCGCGTTACGGCAGGCGTTGCGCACGAAGTGAAAAATCCGCTCAACTCCATGCGCGTGTGGCTGGAGGTGCTGAAGGCCAATCTGCCGATCGATCCCGAGACGCAACAAGCCGCAAAAATGCTGGACACGGAGATTGATCGTCTTGACCGCGTGGTGAAGACGTTCTTGGAATTCAGCCGTCCCGTCGAATTGGAACGCGAGGAGGCAAATCTGCCCGAACTGATCGAGACCGTTCTCGCCAGCGCCAACCCTGGTATCACGCGGGCAGGCGTAACCCTGGTGAAAAAGATTCCCGCGTCGTTTCCCCTGATTGAAGTGGATAAGAGGCTGATTGAGCAGTCGATTCTCAACCTGGTGCTGAACGCGTGCGAGTGCATGACGGCGGGAGGGCAGCTAACCGTAACTCTGGACCGCGTCGGTGACATGGCGGAAATTCGGGTGGGCGATACGGGACCAGGTATTGCGCCGGAAAATCGCGGGAAAATCTTTCAGCTTTTTTTCACCACCCGAAAGGGTGGAACCGGACTTGGACTGGCGAATACATTCCGATTTGTGCAATTGCACAACGGTTCGATAGAATTTGAGACAGAGGCCGGGCGCGGCACCACGTTTCGAATTGAGCTGCCGCTGACGCACGTCACCAGCGTGCCCGCATCTAACTTAAGAGACTACGGCCAGCCGTTTGCGCGGCAGACATAGTCGCAAATGAGCTACCCAGCCCCAAATCGCGTTTCGAACCGGCCCGCGGCCGCGTCGCGGAATACCGCATTCTTGACGTGTGTGGTCGCTGCAAGCCTCACGGTCTTCACTTGCGGCTGCTTGAACCACAAGGTACGCGCGGCGGCGCCAGTGACTGTGCCGCCGCAGCCGCCAGCTCCAATTTCGACGCCGGGAACGACTAAGTCGCCGGATTCGATTCCCGCGCCAACCACGCCAGCGCCAAAAAATCCCGAACCGGCGACGCTTTCCCCTGCTTTGACGCCGAAACCCGATACGCTGAAACGACCGGCAACCGCCGCGCCTGAACCTGAACGACCGCCTGCGCCGGAAATATCGCCACAAATATCGCCGTCAGATCAAGTGGAGCTGACGAAGCAAACGCAGCAGTACGTGACGACAGCGCAACAAAATTTACATCGCGCCGACGGACGCGAGCTCAATACGAGCCAACACGACATGGTCGACAAAATTCGTGGCTTCCTGGAACAGGCGCAGGATGCGATCCGCACATCCGACTGGTCGCGCGCGAAAAACCTATCGCAGAAGGCTTATCTTCTCTCCATCGAACTGGTCAAGACGCTTTAGTTCGACATCCCTCGGCACGAATAATTGATAAGATTGCACCATGAAGAGGTACGCCACTGTCGTCGTTGGCGGCGGAATTATAGGCGTATCGCTCGCGTTTGAGCTCCGCCGCCGGGGACAATCCGTGCTCGTGCTGGATCGTCAAGAGCCAGGGCGCGAGGCGTCCTGGGCGGCAGCCGGTACAATTTCGCCCGCGCCGGACCACGAATCGCTTGGTATTGCCGCGTTCGGATGCGAGAGTTACCGTCTCTACCCGGAATTTGCGGCTGCGATTGAGAAGGCCTCGGGAGAATCCTCCGGCTTCCATCCCAACGGCGCGATGGAGCTATTTTTCGATCCAGACGGCGAAACAGAACGCGATCGCCGCCTCGAGGAAATCCAGAATCATGGCATCGCCGCCGAAGCAATCTCACTTGACCAAGCAAGGGCCCGCGAGCCCGCCATCGGCGGTGCGACGCGTGCGGCGCTGTGGATTCAGGACGAAGCATATCTCGACCCGCGCGGGATCACTCACGTGGCGATCGCCGCAGCTTTGAAGGCCGGCGTGGAAATGCACGGTAACAGCGATGTGATTTCCGTCCTGGTCGAACAAGGCCGCTGCAGCGGAGTGCTTGTGGCCGATGCAGAGAAACATTGCGCGGGAGAACTTGAAGTTCGCACAGGGGAAAAAATTGCGGCCCGCAATGTGGTGATAGCCGCGGGATGGTGTTCCGGGGAAATCGGAGGTGTGGAATCCTATGCGCCCACAATTCCGGTGCGCGGGCAGATGGTTGCGCTCGGCAAAGTTCCCGGCGCGCCGCGAACGATTCTTCGCTGCGATCTGGGTTACATGGCTCCGCGTGAGGATGGGCGCACGGTCGTTGGCAGCACGCTCGAAAGCGGCACAGCCGAAAAGCATACGACTCCCGCCGGTGTGCAAAAAATTCTCAGCGCAGCGTTGACGATGGCCCCCGGTCTGGCAAGCGCGCCGATTCTGGAAACATGGGCCGGCGTGCGGCCTGACTCGCCCGATCATTTGCCGATTATTGGGCCCACGAACGTCGAAGGCCTGTTCATCGCAACGGGGCACTATCGCAACGGGATGCTTCTCGCGCCCGTGACAGCGAAATATCTAGCTGAGTGGATTGCAACAGGGAAACCCTCGGCGTGGTTTGAGCCATTCAGCCCACTGCGATTCGCGGCGGCGCGCACATCGGTTAAAGGCGGGTGACCGGCAGAAAAAGGGGCTTCCTAAAAAAAGGCTTATACTAGACTGACGTGTCAGTCTAGTTCGCCTGGGACCGTATAAAATCGCACACTAGTGAGGAACCACGGCTGCGTTTTCGAAATTCGGGATGCATGGTCTTCGGCGCCACGACCCGCCTCAGGGGCTGAAGACCTTTTCATTCGAGGTTTGATCGGCACGGCTACACTTCCTGCGTCAGTGTAAAAAACCGTGCCCTGACGCAATCATGTGTCAACTTTCTCGGTGACACAACACTAGTAAGGAATTATGCCGGTGCGGCGCGGTGGCTCGCGATTGGCGGGGCCCGCAAGCGTGGATGCCTGCCCGGGGGTGGTGAAGTTGGCTTTGCTCGAAAGCAAATAAAGCGGACGGTTCGTCATGACATCCAAAGTCGTGCCGCGTGGTAGTTCCGCTTCCGGCCCGCGCGTGAGCAGAACGGCAAGAAGGCCCGCCGCCGCGCCAGCGCCTGCCCCAATTCCTGCCCCTCTTGCATCCCGCCCCACAATTCCACCGAGGCCCGCGCCAGCCAGCGTGGTTTCTGCAATCGTTCCCGCATCGCCAGCTTTATTCGAATCGCCAGTGATGGTGCCTTCCTTGCCCACCGTTTCATTGCCGCCAGTACCGGCGTCGGTCGGCGAAGCATTGAAGCTGGCTTGGTATCCATTAGGAAGAATCAAATTGTCGAGTTTGATCTTGATTTCGCCGCGTCCGTGAATACGTCCGGGACGTTTGGCTTCCGTGACTTCACCGCTAACATACGAGCCCGCGGGAATCAGAATGCGGCTGTCGATGACGATGGGA
>DASYYI010000305.1:0-1754 GCA_035933995.1 Candidatus Acidiferrales bacterium
ACAAAACCGGCTGATAGTCGCGGTACGCTACGAACAGTGAATTGGCGGTATTGGGGTCGGCAAAGGCCCGCAAGACCGCCAGCGCACCGCTGTGCTTCATGTCCTCCGTGCAGGCGCGATGAAGCAGCTCAGCTTTACGAGACGGGGGACTGTCGAGGATGAGTGATCGCCACTGGTCTCTCCACAGTCCGCCGTCGATGACGCGGTCGGTGACCCAGTCGCTCAGCCACTGCCCATCTGAGCTGCGCAGAATTTCCAGTGCACGGCCGAGAGCGTAGTCGGTTCCCCTCCCAAAAGTGTAATTACGTTCAAACGCATTTGACCAGAGCGAGATACGGGTCGAAGTTGAAGGGCTGTTGACCAAAAGCACCCCGGCAGTTTTCTATCCTTCGAAGTTGTTCGCCAAAACAAAACGAAGGAGAAACGCCGAGGTGCTCATAGAGACTTTTATCAGAAAACAGCTGCGCCTGAAAGCGCACACGGTTACCCGCGTGGAGGAAACCGACGAGTCGTTGGTCGTGTACATCGACCGCCTGGGCCGGCGCTTGCTGCGCTGCGGAGTCTGCAGGCAACGGTGCCGGGAGGTTCACGGCACAAGGCCGGAGCGGGAATGGCGCGATCTGGCTATGAGGAAGTTGCCGTTGAAGCTGCGGTACCGCCCGCGCCGAGTCGATTGTCCGAGGTGTGGCGTGCGCGTGGAGGACTTTCCCTGGGCCGAGCCGTGGGCGCGCGTGACCACGGCGCTTTCCAACGCCGTGGCGGTGCTGGCGCGCGAGTTGAGTTGGCAGGGAACGGCGCGGCAGTATGGACTGAACTGGAAGAGCGTGGCGACGATCGTGAAGCGGGCGGTGGAGTACGGTCTGCGCCACCGCGCGCGGCCGCCGGTGCACGTCATTGGCATCGATGAAGTGAGCCGCCGTAAAGGCCAGGTTTACCTGACAGTGGTCTACGATCTGGAGCGCCGCGTGTTGCTGTGGGTCGGAGAGGATCGCACCCAAGAGGCGGTGATGAAGTTCTTTACCGAGGAAATGGGCCGTCGGCGCTGCCACACGCTGCAGGTGGTTTGCATGGACATGTGGGCGCCGTACGCCAGTCTGGTACGCGAACACGCGCCGAACGCGCAGATCCTGTTTGATCGGTTTCACATCGTCAAACATCTCAATGAAGCGGTCGAGGAAGTCCGGCGCAGTGAGATGCGGCGCCTGAGCGCGAAAGAAAGGGTCGTCTTCAAACGGAGTCGCTGGCTGCTGCTGAAGAATCCCTGGAATCTCAACCCCGGCGAGAAGGACCGCCTTTCGACGCTCGTCCAATGGAACGCGCCGATTGTGCGCGCCTACTACCTGAAGGAAGTCTTTCAATTGTTCTGGGACTACAAGCAACCGGCCCGCGCTAAAGCCCATCTGCAGAAGTGGATGCACTCGGCTATGCGGTCGCGCCTGGAACCATTCAAGAAATTCGTGCGGATGCTGCGCGGCCATCTCGATGGAATCCTGCCCTGGACCACACTACGCCTCTCCAACGGCGCTGTGGAGGGAATGAACAACAAGATCAAGTCGATCAGTCATCGCTCGTTCGGCTTCCGCAGCGCGAAGAACTTCATCGCCGCCATATATCACTGCTGTGCGCGCCTTCCGCTCCCGGTCGAACGCTAATCACACTTTTCGGATAGCAGCCGATTTTTCTGGATGAGAGCGGGATTACCACGGAGACGACGCGTCGCTACGGGCGTGCTCCGGGAGGTTTGCGCGTGCAGG
>DASYYI010000306.1:0-2938 GCA_035933995.1 Candidatus Acidiferrales bacterium
GAATTGCGCCGTCTCAGGCCCGCGCATGTTAATCATGCCCTTCGAGTCGGTGAAATCGGTGAGGTAGTTGTCAATGATGTCGTGGGCCATGTCGAAACGGCCCCATTCGAGATTGGCGAAAACGGCCATCGTGAAAATGTCCTGAAACCCGTCATACTCTGAGCCGTAATAATCGCGGTCAACCGCTCCGTATTTTGGGTAGACGCCGCCGGGACGAACCATCAGCTCCTTCGCAAACGCATACTTCGACATATCGACCCATACATTTGCGGGGAGCGAGGTTGGCGCAAAATCCCGCAACTGGGTATCCCAGTGGTCAGCGAAAACAAGAAGCGCGCGATAGAAATCCTCCGCTTGCGGGTCTTGACGCGCGGGGGGATAGGCCGGATAGCTATAGCCATAAACAACCTTTGATATTTTGCCGTTTTCGATTCTCGCGGTACGATGCCACGTCTGGACAATAAATCTGTCGTGCGCTTTCACATCGCCGAATACGACGACCTCGTCATAGCCTGTGTCCGAGACGGGAAAAATCTTGCGAACCGCTGGCATCCAGCCGCCGATCAAGCCTTCGAATCGCTTCTGAGCCTGTTGCATGTTGAGTTCCGGAAAATACTGGCCCGGGTGATACGTTCGAGTGCCACCGGAAGGGTAAACAGGCATCGTGTCGAAACATTCCTTGGTTCCTACGAAAGTATTCCAGGGCAGACGGAAAAATACCGGACGGTTGCCGGTGCCGGATCCCATCGGTGGAGCGGCGGACGCTACCAATTCCGGGTCCGGATCGCCGTTCGCCAGAAGTTTATCTGCTAACAAATCGGGGCCGGACATGCCAATGTCCTTCAAGCTCAATCCGAGATAGGGAGGATTCGCGCCCGCAAATGTGGCTTCGGCAGTCTTGGGGAGCACGCGACTGGCTCCGCGCGAAGAAAGAAAAGTGATCGCTCCATCGCGAGTGCGAAGATCCTCGAAAACTTTCCATGACGTGGAATCGATTTTGAATTCACAGAGCAGCGAGTGCCCTGCGACGTCAGGCGCGAGTTCAGGTTCGTTGGAGCCGACGGGTTGCGCGAAGCCGCCGGGGCGCTCCGCCGCGTCCACGGGCTGTGGCAAGTATCTTAAAGCCGCGGTAGTGACGGCGAGATTCTGCAAGAAACGGCGTCGGTCCATGATGCCCCTTCCTGAGCTAGCCCGCTGACAAAATCACTTGGATAATTTTTGGCTTCGCTCTAGCGGGGGATTTGTACCATACTCCGCGGGAAGCGTGTAAACGTTTTCTCGTGCGGACCGAAGCGGGGCGCAGGAACGGAAGCACGATTTTGAAAGAAAACATGAGCTGGATGAAATATGTTCACGATCAGTTGCGCGCCATTGTCGCGAACGCCTTGTGGAACTGAACGCGAACAAGACCGAGGGCAAGTTCATGAAGGATTGACTTATCGCGTCTGCCGCAAGATAGTGCTGTTTCCTGCGCGCCGCGGAATGCGTGGAGTTGAGAGAGAAGATGAGGATGGCGGAATGAAAAGTCGTTGCCAAATTCGAGTTGCGAAAGCGATTGTGCTGTTTTGCGTGGGATTTGTTTTGTGCTCAGGACTGCACCGCGAAGCCGCAGCGCAGGGGCGTAGGCCGCAGGCGCCCGCAACGCCCGGGCCGATGCTGGACCAGGGAATCATTAATCTCGACACGCCTGATTTTGATTTGAGCCTGGTGCGTTCGTCGCAAACAATTGCCGCGCTGAAACCCAAAGGGGCCGGCGGCTTCGATTTCACTCCCGGCGATTTGCTTGTGGCGCGCTCGCAGAATGGCTACTACCACCTCGGCGATCTCGATTTGCGTTTGCGCGTGGGGAGCAGAGGCGAATGGAAAAGTTATTCCACGGCCGTTGAACGCACGCCTGTAAAGGCTCTGCCGGCATCTGGCGAAATTCTGGCCGCCGCTGATTTGACGCCAACATTTCCGCAGGATTTTCCCCTCGACGTGACGCGCGCGTGGGCCGTTGAACACGGCCAGCTTGTCCTGCGCTTCACCTTGAAAAACAAGACGAAGCAAACGGTGCAAGTCGGCGCGTTGGGCATTCCGATGATTTTCAACAATGTGATGAACAATCGCTCGCTTGCCCAAGCGCACGAGATTTGCTCGTTCTACGATCCCTACATCGGAGAAGACGCGGGCTACCTGCAAGTGACGCGGCTTAACGGCCACGGTCCCGCGCTAGTCGTAGTGCCCTACGGCAAAACGCCGTTCGAGGCGTACAACCCAATTCTTAACAAACGAAGAGTTAATGGAGCGGTGCCGATTTTCACCGATCCGACGCCGCGCTGGGTGACCTTCGAAGGCTTTTATGAATGGATGGTGCACAGCGAAGCGTACGCGGAAAACGAGTGGAAGAATGCTCAGCCGTGGAATCCGCCGACCATGCTGAGTCTCGCTCCAGGCGAGTCCAGAACATACGGCGTAAAATTTCTTCTCGCCGATTCGATTCGCCATATCGAGAAAACGCTTACCGCAAACGACCGTCCAGTCGCAGTCGGCATTCCCGGATACGTTTTGCCAACGGACATCGATGCGCGCCTGTTTTTGAAATATGGGAAGGGCGTGAAATCCATGGCGGTGGAACCAAGCGGGGCGATTGACATCCACAAAACTGCGCGCACTCGCGGCGGCTGGCAATCATTCGCGCTGAAGGGCCGCACGTGGGGCCGCTCGCGCCTGACAATCACTTACGAAGACGGCCTGGTTCAGACAATCAATTATTTCGTAATCAAGCCGGAGTCGCAGGTAGTCTCCGACTTGGGGAATTTTTTGACCACGAAGCAGTGGTTTGTCGATCCCAAGGATCCGTTCCACCGCAGTCCTTCGGTGATGACGTACGACCGCGAAGCGAATCAGATCGTCACGCAAGACAGCCGTGTGTGGATTGCCGGTCTTAGCGACGAAG
>DASYYI010000335.1:0-9676 GCA_035933995.1 Candidatus Acidiferrales bacterium
TGGGCGGTACTTGGTGGAGTCGAAGTCGCGGCGATTGTCCTGTAGACTCCGCGCTCGCCCGCGCGCGATGAGAATCAGCCTCGCAACGCTCGGGCGGGATCGGTTCGCGACGCGCGCCACGCCGGCAGGAAACAGGCCGCCAATGATGCAATCACCATCACCACAAACGCCGAACCAAACGCCAGCGGGTCGCGCGGGCCCACTTTGTAGAGCAGGTAGCCCATCAGCCGCGTCAATCCCAGCGCGACCGCCGCGCCGACGACAACGCCACCGCCCGTCAACGCCAGGCCGCGCAACATTACCAGCCGCATCAGGTCCGATCCGTCTGCCCCCAGCACCATGCGCAATCCGAGTTCGCGCGAACTCTGCGATACGGCGTACGACATCACGCCGTAGAGTCCGATCGCGGCGAGCAGCACCGCCAACCCGCCCAATACGCCGACCAAAGTCACCGCAACCTGTTGCGGCGATGTCGAGCGGTCTAATTGTTCTTGCAGAGTGATGATCTCGTAAGGCGCGAGATTCGCGTCCAAGGCATGTACTTCGCGGGTCAGCGTGGCAGCCATCGATTGCGGGCTCAAGGACGTTCGTATGTACAACCCCGGCTGAATCGCGAAGTTCTGGCGCAACGGAACATAGAAAAACGGTTTCGGCAACTCGCGGACGCTTTCGTACTTGGCGTCCTTCGCGACGCCAATCACACGCATCCATCGGCCTTTTACCTGAATGCGTTTGCCGATCGGATCAGCGCCGCGCCAAAATTGCGCGGCCATCGTTTGATTCACCACGGCCACCAGAGCGGCTTTTTCGTCATCGGCGCGCGTGAATTCGCGGCCGGACATAAGCGGGATGCCCATCGTCGCGAAATACTCGGAGCCCACTTCGTTGTAGTCCACTGTGGGCTGTTCCCCAAGCGGCGGCTGATAACCATCGACAGCCATTGGTGTAGAAGAATAAGGTTTATAGCCCAGTGGCGTAGTCCGCGCGTATGCGGCCGATTCGACGCCCGGCAGCGACCTCACGCGATCAATCAATTCGTTCTGAAAATTCCTCGCGCGGCCCGCATCATATCCAGCGGAAATCAAATCCACAGCGGTATTCAGCACTTCCTTGGTCGAAAAACCCGGGCTGGCCGTTCTAATTGTTTGCAGGCTCTGCAGCAGCAGCACCGTTCCGACCAACAAAACAAAACTCAGCGACACTTGGACGAGAACCAGGCTTGAGCGGACCCACGTTCTTCCGCGGCCTCCAACCACGCCCGCCGTTTCGGCGTTCAGCGCTCCGGCAAGATTGATGCTGCGAGCCTGAATCGCGGGAACCAAACCCAGCAAAAGCGTCGCGATCAGGCAAACCCCGGCGCTCAGTGCCAGCACGCGCCAATCGACTTCGCCCGGCAAGTACATCGTCACGCCGCCGCGCGCGGGGAAAAGCAGAACGAGCGCGTGTCGGCACCAATACGCAACAATGAGCCCGCCGGCCGCGCCGAACGCCGCCAGTATCAGGCCTTCGGTGAGAAGTTGCCGCAACAGCCGGCCGCGCCCGCACCCAAGCGCGAATCGAACCGTCATTTCATGCCGTCGCGCGAAGGACCTGACCAGCAGCAGGTTGGCGATATTCGCGCATGCAATCAGAAGCACAAAAGCGACCACGGCAAGCATGATTCCGAGCGTCGGCAGCAGAGTATCTGCATCGTTGAATGGCGTCTGCCACAACGGCCAGAGCTTGATGCCGCGGCCGCGATTCGTCGTGGGATAATCCGCTTCCAGCCGTTTTGCGACGGCCGAAATTTCCTCCTGCGCCTGTTCGCGAGTCACGCCCGGTTTCAGTCGCACGTAACCTTCGATCCAGCGGGCGTCGCGATCCTCCAGGTTGTACCTACCCCCTTCAAAAATTTCCTCCATGGACACGGGGACCCAGAATTGCATCGCCCAACCCACAAACGTCCCGTAAAACCCCTGTGGCGCAACGCCGACAATCGTATGCATCACGCCGTTGAGCCGCTGTGTCTTCCCGATGATTTGCGGATCGCCGTTGAACCGGTCCTTCCACAACTGGTAACTGATCACCGTCACGGGATGAGCATTCCGCCCCGAATCCTCGCCCGGCTTGAATCCGCGTCCAAGAATTGGGCGGACCCCGAGCGCGTCGAAGTAATTCGCCGAAACGATGCTTCCGATCGTAACTTCGGCGCGGTCACCGATACCGAGCGTGACTCCCATTATTTTGCTGACAAAAAACGAGTCGATTAGCTTGCAGTTCTTCTGAAGATCGAGGAAGTCGGGCCATGAAAGGTCCGTGGGATCTGAGTCGGCCAGCGACGTCCCCGTGATGGCGAGCAACTGCTCCTGGTGCGATACGAGAGGATACGGACGGAACAGAACTCCTTCCACCCAGCTGAAAACGGCGGCATTCGCGCCGATTCCCAACGTGAGGCAAAGAACCACGAGTAGAGAAAAGCCCGGGCTGCGCCGCAGCATTCGGAAGCCGAAGCGGACATCTTGCAATGTGGTTTCGATCATGCGAAGCCCCCTCCGGTCGCGGTAGATTTCCTTGGTCTGCTCAACGCCACCAAAGCTGCGAAGCGCTTCGCGGCGCGCGTCCTCGGCGGACATTCCTTTGCGCATGTTCTGTTCCACGGCCATTTCCACGTGCGAGCGCAGTTCCGCGTCAAGGTCTTCGTCGAGATGACGCCGGCGAAAAAGCGCGGCGAGGCGGCGGATCAACACGCGGAAAAATTCGCGCATGATTTAAGTGGTCCTCAACACTCGATTGATCATCGCGGACATGCGATCCCAGCTTTCCGCTTCCTCTGCGAGCTGCTTGCGCCCCGCGCGCGTAAGAGAGTAGTACTTGGCTTTGCGATTGTTTTCCGAGACGCCCCACTTGGACGCGATCCAGCCGCGTTGCTCGAGGCGCAGCAGCGCCGGATAGAGCGTGCCCTGATTCAATTGCAGCAGATCCTTGGACACCTGTTGAATGCGCAAAGCGATCCCGAAGCCATGCATCGGGCCCATGGAATCGAGCGTCTTCAGCACCAGCAAATCGAGCGTTCCTTGCAGGACTTCGGCTTTGGAAGTTGGCATGGACTCCTCTAGATGATCAAAAGGGAGTCTACCACACCTCTGTTGACCGTCAACAGGAGTTTGCGTTGGGCAGGAGTTTGCGCTGAGAGGGCGACTACTTGGGCGGCTCGGGCTGGATTCTTTGGCGCACTCTCTTGATGTCCTCTTCGAACGCGGCGGCTTCCGTTTGCAATCTTTTCCGTTTGCCGGACCCCACATTCGCGCCAAGCATCTCGCGTTCGACGCGCGCGCGCTCGCTTTCGAGATGCGTCAGCAATTCCTGATCGTCCTTATAAAGTGCGCTGATAGCTTGCGCGACCGCGCGCCGCGCCGCGACACGGTAGTCTCTTCCCTTGCTTTTCCGCCGCCGCATCACGCGATCATGCCACAACCGCTCGCATTAGCGCGTCCGCATTCTCGTCAGGTTGCAGAAGAAATATTTCACTGTCATTCGTGCCGTCGCAGCGGGACGCAATTTGCAGAAAACCAAAGGAAAAAACAGATCCCTGCCTGCGGCAGGCAGGCCTCGCCGCATGGCAGCTCGGGATGACAGTCAAGCTACATGTTTCAACAGACTGCTAGTGCGCGCTGGGTGCCGCAGGGCGGGCGGGGCGCAGGGGGACCACGGCGGGCACGGCGAGGGAGCGCGCGCCGTTTTTGCCTACCGTGCGGATGGCGAAGAAGTGGTTGTCGGGCGAGACGCCGTCGAGCACGCGCGTCATGGTGCCAGGCGCGTCATTTATCTGTCCACTTGACGGGCCACTTGACGGGGCGCTGGGCTGAGCGTTTGCCGGCGCGCTGGCGTTCGTCTCTTTGGCTGCGCGACGTTGCTCGCGGCTGCTTCCCGGCACAGTCGCATCGTTAAACGCGGGACTGTTCGGGACACTGGAAGCCGCCTCCTGCGCGGAATCCTCGGGAACAAAATCGTAGACCGACCAGCGCGGGTCCGTCGTCTCGCGCCACAGGATTTCGTAGCCGGCGCGCTGCGCGTCCACGGGCGCGGACCATCGGATCTGCGCATATCCCATGGCCGTACCGAACTGGTGTGTCATGGTCACTTGCGTGGGCGGCGCTGGAGCGAGCGCGAGTTCGCGGAGCACTTCCGTGTTGTCGAGCGCGACGTTGCCCATGAATTTATAATCGAGGAACTTCGCCAGGTCGCCATACACGCGTCCGTTTTCCGTGCGCGGCGTTTGATGCTGATGGTCGTAATTTTCCTGCGGCTCAGTGAATCGAACCGCGGGCAAGCCCGCCGCGACGAACGGCATGTGATCGCCTCCGCGCCCCAGGCGATCGAGGCGGAAAATCAGGCGAATGTTGTCGCGCCCGTCGATTTCCTCGATGGCGCGCGCCAGTTCGCGCGAAGGCGAATCGACGCCGTCAGGCCCGCCGCCGGAAAAAACGCGCACGCGATGCGGCCCGCCGGGAGCAGGGTCCGCGCCCACAATGTCGTTATTCAGGTAGCCGCCGACGGTGTAACCGTTGGCCTGCAAATATTTCAGCAATTGCTGCGCGCCCAAAAGGCCTTCCTCTTCGCCGGAGAGCGCCGCAAAAAGCAGCGTCGCGCGATACGTGCCGCCCGAAAGCAGCCGCGCGCCTTCGAGTGCCACGGCGACTCCGGAAGTGTCGTCGTCGGCGCCGGGCGCGTCGGCGTTGGGATCGTTCGTTCGCGAAGGCCGCGAATCAAAATCTCCGCCGACCAGGAAAACAGTTTTCGCGAGCGCGGGATCGCTGCCGGGAAGAATTGCGTACACATTTTCGAGGTGAAGTTTTTCGCTGCTGCGCGGGATGCTCGTTTCAAATTTGTCGACGATCACTTGCAGGCGCCCGCCGGAGTCTTTCGCAATGGCCTGGAAGCGCGGCACGATGCGATCGCGTCCGCAGCCGATGCCGCGTTTGGGATCCGTCCACGACGAAAACGAATCGCGCGTGCCGCACGCGACTTGCTCGTTGATAATTTCGCGCATTTCATTTTCATCTATGGACGAGCGCGCGATTCGGCCTTCGGGCCGCGGCAGCAGCTTCGGTGATGGCGCGCCGCCCGGTGGCTCCGCGGGATCCTGCGCGTGCAACGTCGCGCCGCAAAATAAAACGCCAAGAAGCAGCGCTGCAAAATAAATCGCCAAGAAACGCCGCCATCCAACCGAACCGGAAAATGTGCTCACGTTCGCGACCTCGTCACGGAATTTTTGCGCAGCACGAAAAATTCGCGCCGCGCGCATGGAGTCTATGACGTGCGCGAGTGCGCCGCAAGTTTCTTTCGATTTACAAGCGGAGCCTGGGTCCGTTTGAATTCTGACTCTTTGTGTCACGGTCAAGAAAATTCAAACTGACCCACATTCGGCGTGGTATTGGGTTAATTCGAATTTTGACTCCTTGTGTCACGATCAGGAAAATTCAAACTGACCCACTGCCTGACAAACGGAAGGGGTTTCGTTCGTGCGAGGAGCTGTCGAGGCGCAAAAACGCGGGAGAAGCGTACCCGGTCTGGGTTCGCCAGACCGGCCGCCAAATGCAATACTTCCGCGCGACGAAACTTAATCCGAAGAAGTGACCGCGGTCTTTGTGGCGCTGCTGCCGCTGCCGGCGGCGGTACGCGAATACGACTTGTCGACGCTGCCGGAAGCATCGCCGCTCTTGTCAATCTCGATCGAGCCTTTGAAGTACGCGCCGTCCTCGATCATGATGCGCGCGGTGGTCAAATCGCCCACCACCGAGCCGTCCTTTTTAATTTCGATGCGGTCGCGCGCCCGCAAATTGCCCTTGACGTTGCCGTAGACCACGACTTCGCGGGCAATAATGTCGGCCGTGACTTTGGCGCTTGCGCCGACGGTCAGCTTGCGATCTTCCAGCTGAATGAGCCCTTCGACGCTGCCGTCAACGTTCAAATCTTCGTTGCCGGTGATTTCGCCCTTCAAGTGCAAACTCGCGCCCAGCCGCGCCGCAGCGCCGCTCGACGGTGTTGACGGATACATCGGCTCATTAGCCATAGACTTTGCCTCCCAATTTGGCGGTTGTGTTTTCGATGCAGTCGCTGCAGGCTTCTCCGGGACTGTGGATTTTGCTGGCTCGCCTGGACGAGCAAACGGTTCCGGTTTTTTTTCGTTGCTACCCCACATACGGTCCCTCCTCGGGTTCCCAAGGCGTACACGAATACCAGCGAAGCGTGCTTCAGGCTGAGGGACTCTGAATCTATTCCCTGCTCCGAAGCGGCGCAACAAAAAATTTCGCGCAAAGTGTCGCGCCGAGCAACCGCCCAAAAGGCCAGTCTTCCTTCCTTCATCAGGGCGCCGGTAGGGCAAAAGGATCAAACGTCGACACATTCTGTCGAATGTCGGATATTAATTATAACTTCCGACCGCACTTGGGAAATGAGCCGACAGTAACTCTATTATCTCTCTGTCATTTGGTGTTGGCTTTCGCTTTGCGCGAGCAATCTTCAAAGCAGTCTCGCCTTCGTTGTTTGCAACTCGCGGGTCAGCACTCGACGCAACAAGAAGTCTCGTTGCCTCAAGATTACCTTCGCTAGCAGCGTACATCAGAGGCGTCCAGCCTTTGTTGTCTCTTGCATTTACGTCCGCGTGGGCATTAACCAAAGCCTGAATCTTCTCCATATTTCCGTCCCTAATCGCGTAAACAAGAGCGCCCCAGCCATCGTTATCCTTAGCATTCACGTCGGCTCCGTGATGTATTAGCGCTTGGGCAATGAACGCGTCATTGGCTCGCATTAAAGCTGTGGCACCTAGATAGCCTTTCGCGTTTGGATTGGCTCCCGCTGCCAGCAAATACTCGAATGTACCTCTATCAGGTGGATGCTTGAACCGAGAAAGCCGCGCGGGGGTGACCAGCTTGGTGGGATCCGACGCAGCCAGGATTAATGCTGTATTGGTGCTGTCGAGTGCTCGCGCGTCTACGTTCATCCCTCCGGAAATGATTCTTCGCACCGTATCTAGATCCCACGTCGCAGCTGCGTGCATGAGTTGGTCTAGCTCTGGAATATCTGCCCCAGACCAGCTAACCAGGTACGGCTCACTCGATCCCTGCAAAGAGAGGTCAAACTGACCCTCTGCTCTTTTTAGCCCAGCCTGATTCAGGATGTCGCGAATTGCACTCTCAGATTGATTTAGAGCGACACGCCGCAGAGCTGGGTCAGTTTCGGGTTTGCCGGTCTCGTTATCAATGATGCGAACAGATTTAAAACCCTCGTTGCATTCGAACGAGACACGATAACTGCGATCGAACCACTGGCCGGATTTGTGCCCACTCATACAGCCCAGAAACCCAGCCATAACAATCAAGGAGCAAGCGACACCTATTGCTTCCACCGACGGAATGCGCTTCGCGTTCAGCCACGAATCAATCATCGACATTCAATGGAAAACGAGACGAACCCAAATGTCAAATCGCCGAAATGATCTAATCAGACCTCAGCCCATGAGCACGTTCGCTACAGTGGTTAGACACCGCCGATGGCGCTTTTCTGTACTGAATCACGCCTCTTCCCCGATCATGTCTTTGTTCCCGCCAACACTACAGTCACCACTTCTATTCCTGCGGCGCGCATCGTGCTAGCGTCGTGGAGAGCGAAAATTCGATGATGCGAGCGACGACGCAAGCGGCGCACGAGTGAGGTACAGCGCCACAAAGGCCATCCCAAAGCCACCTCGCGGGAAAACGAAAAGCAGATTCCTGCCTGCCCGCCACGGCGGGCAGGCGACGGGCGCAGTAAACACCGCCCCTGCGAAAACGGCGAAAGCGGATTCCTCACACGGCCAAAGTGCGGCCGGATTCGGAATGACAAGCAAGAAGGCAGAGCGGCGAGGCGAGATTCTTCGGGCAGGAAGCGCCCTCAGAATGACACAGAAGCCGCAGAGTGTGGCCACAGAGGCAACGGCGAAGAGAGACGCGCGCGACTAGGGAGTCGTGTTTAATCGCCAATTTCTCGCGTTTTCTAAATTGCCGGACACTTCGAGTGCGGGGCAATCCTCGGGATGACGTCAGGCGCGGGAGAAGCAGATCCCTCACCGCCATTCGCAGAAACCGCGACTGGGGAGTCGTGTTTAATCGCCAATTTCTCACGTTTTCTAAAATGGGCGGACACTTCGACTGCAGGGTACTCCTCGGGATGGCGTCAGGCGCGGGCGCAGCCTTTCCTGCGTCCCTTCGGGAAAGCTCAGGGTAAACAGGACAAGCAAGCAGCGTCCTACGAAGGCATGGCGCGGGGCTAGTGGGGGGCGGAGGTGGTGGGGAGGGCGCCGGCGGCCAGGGAGGCGGCGCTGGCGACCGAGGCGCCGGGAACCGGGAGGAGGCTCATCTCGCGGTCGCAGACGGCTTCGAATTCGGTGCGGTCGCGGCGCGCGACAGGCTGCGACGGCGGCAGCGGCAGGCGCTCGAAGTTCATGAACTGGCCGTGGCGCTCGATGCGGAAATCGAGGTGCGGGCCGGTGGCGAGGCCCGTCATGCCCACCAGGCCGATACGCTGGCCCTGCACGACGCGCTGGCCATCGCGGACGAGGACGCGCGACAGGTGCATGTAATACGTGTCGTAGCCATTGATATGCTGAATTTTCACCAGGTTGCCGTCTTCGCCCTTGCGTCCCGCGAAAATCACGCGGCCGTCGCCGATGGACTGCACGGGCGTGCCCATCGGCGCGCCGTAGTCAGTGCCAAGATGCGGGCGATACATTTTCAGAATCGGGTGGAAACGGTGATAGCTGAAATGCGAAGTGATGACCGCGGAGAACTTCAGCGGAGAATGCAGGAACGCTTTTTTCAGCGATTTGCCGTCGGGCGTGTAGTACGCGGGCGCGCCGGAAGGATCATGAAAGAGCACGGCGCGGTAAACGCGGCCATCGTTGTCATATTCGGCGGCAAGGATTTTGCCGTAGCTGAGCGTCGTGCCGTTCGCCAGCACTTTCTTTTCGACCACCAGCCGGAACGTGTCGCCCGGGCGCGGGTCGGTGTAGAAATCCAAATCCCAGCTGAAAATGTCGGCCAAGCGCATCGCGAGTTCAGGAGTTTCGCCGGCTTTCTTGACGCCGTCGAAAAGCGAGCCGTCAATTTTTCCGGCAACCGCGTCAGTTTCGACCGTCGAGGGAATCGTTTCAACTTCCGCTTCGAATTGCGCGTTGCGGCGAACGATGGAAAGGAAACGCTCGGGGTCGATTTGGTAACGCAATTCGAGAAGCTCGCCGGCGACGGAGCGGCCAATGGTCAGCTCATTTCCGGCCTGGAACATGCGGAAATTGAATACGGAGCGCGTCGAGGCGACGATTCGGGCGGTGGTGAGCGGGTCGATGCCCATGTGCGTCAGCATAGTGGCGAAGGGTATGCCACGCGGAATCGTGCTGGAGGAATACAGAATCGACGGGGCCTGCGGCGCGATAACTTGCGCGGGCACCGGGGCTGCTCCCCGGGCGGTACGGCGTTCGAAGGCGAAACGCGTCAGGTAAGAGCCGGCGATGGCAAGGGTTGCGACCAAAATCACGGTTCCCCAGGCGATGAGCTTTTTGCGCTCCACGAATGCCTCCGTCGAGACCCACTTACCCAATGGAAGCGAAGGATACCGCATTCCCGCGTCCAAGCCCAAGCAGAAAGGAAAAGTTTTGCGCACT
>DASYYI010000337.1:0-8061 GCA_035933995.1 Candidatus Acidiferrales bacterium
GACTTGCCGCCCAGCCTTCGCAGCCACATTACGCTCAAATACTACGACGCCGGCCACATGATGTATGTCTACGATGCGGCCCACGCGAAGCTCAAAGCAAATGTCGCGGCGTTCATCGAAAATGCATTGAAGCAGTAGGACGGCCCTTCCGCTGCCGGCATCTCGATTTGCCATGAGGCGCCGGCAGCGTTTTTCTCCCCTCCAACTGATCTTGTTCTCCCACCGAAAAGTTGACAATGAACTTGTATTTACCTAATGATTAAAGATATATCTTTAGTTAAATGCTCATTGATTTCTCTCATCGCCGCTCGCGTTGGTCTTTTCTTTTCCTGATCATCTTGACGGCTGGCGAATTTTGTTTCCTGGCAGCCAAAGTTTGGGTTGCGGAACGGTGGAACGAATCCTCTGATCCGAAGAAGTGGCTTGCCGCAGCGCAACTCGAACCGGGCAACGCCCAATATTTGGAGCAGCTCGCGCTATATAACGAATTGAATCTTGAGCAGCGGGACCAGTCGAAAGCCGCAAAGTATTTGCGGCGCGCGACGCAAGTTGATCCTCGCTCTGAGCGCCCATGGCTTGAGCTTGCGACTCTCGACGAAACGCGAGGGGATCTCTTCGCGGCAAAACGGGCATACGAAATGGCGCAACTGGATTTTCCCGTTTCGCCGGATGTGGCGTGGCGGTATGGCAGTTTCCTGCTGCGCCAAGGCGATCTTTCTGGGGGATTCGCTGCATTGCGTCGTGCGATCGACAAAGATCCATCCCTCGAAGCGAGCGCGTTGGCAGAATCCTGGGCTGTCGATCCGAAGGCTGATTCGATCGCGGCCGCGGTGTTGCCCCCAAACGCCGCCTACTATATCCGCGCGATTCGCTATTTTCTTTTACAGAAGCAGACCGATGCGGCACTGGTGATGTGGACGCAGTTGTTGAAGGAAGATCAGCCCGTCGCGATGAGGGACGCCATCGACCTGATCGACGTTCTGCTCGATGAGGGATGGATCAGCGAGGCGCATCAAGTTTGGCAGGAGGCATTGCGACGAAGTGCTTGGCCCGATGATGCAACCGATACTTCAGTGTTGTTCAATGGAGGATTCGAGCACGATTTCTTGAACGGCGGTTTCGACTGGCGCGAATTGCCCTTCAGCGGAGCGTCCTACAATCTGGACAGCAGCGTCATGCATTCCGGCCATCAATCGCTGCGAATCACGTTCGACGGCGCGGCAAATATCAACTTCCAGCATATTTTTCAGTATGTGTACGTCGCACCGCGCCAGCGGTATCGATTTCTTGCCTATGTGCGCACACAAGGAATTTCCGGCGGGAACGGAATTCAATTCGATATTTTCGACCCACACCATGCGGAAAAACTGCAGGTCTTGACTCCCGGACTCGCAGGCACCAACGATTGGACGTCTGTGCGCGTTGACTTCGAGAGTGGTGCGGACACGCGAGTGCTGGAGATTTTACTTCGCCGCGCGCCAGGCCCGGCGTTTGACAACCAACCGCGTGGAACCGTTTGGGTGGACGATGTGTCGCTCACTCCGATGACACGGGGAACAATTAGTGCCACGCGATGAACACCGAAGGGTGAGCGCCTGACGATGAGCGCGATTCGCATCGGAATCTGGAGCCTGCTGGCGTTTGCGGTGCTTGCCGATGGGGGCGTGCCCGATTGGAGCACCGCGGTTCTGGAAATTGCGGCGGCGCTATTATTCGTTTTCTGGGGGATCGTCGCGGTGCGCCGACGGAAAACAGATCTTCGCCCCAATTGGCTGTATTTGCCTGTGCTCGGCCTGATTGTATTTTGCGTGGCGCAGAAGTTTTTCGGACTTTCGGTCTATCCCTATGCGACCAAGATCGAGTTGCTCAAATGGATTGCGTATTTCGCGCTCGCTTTTCTGACAGTCGAAGCATTTCGCGGTGGTGCGCAGCTAAAAGCATTCTCGGTTTTCCTGGTGAGCTTCGGATTTCTAGTCGCACTTTTCGCAATCGCGCAACACTATACATTCAATGGCAAATTATATTGGTTCGTTCCGCTGCCGCAGTCGTCGGAGCCCTTCGGCCCGTTCGTGGACCGCGACCATTTCGCCGGCTTCGTCGAGCTCACCGCTCCTTTTGGCCTTGCGATGCTGTTCGACGGAACGTGGCGCGCTGAAAAGGCCGCGCTCGTGGCCTTATTCACTGCCGTGCCAATTGCGGCGCTCCTCTTATGCGGTTCTCGCGGAGGGATCGTCGGGTTCGCGTTCGCAAGTTTGTTCCTCATTTTTGTATTGCGACGACCCAATGTTGGAATCCGACGACTTTTTGCACTCGCGTCGCTGATAATTTTGTGTGGCTCGTTTGTTCTCTGGCTCGGTGCCAGCACAACGATGCAGCGATTCGAAACACTGACAGTGAGCGACATCTCGCGCGACCAACGTGTCTCCATGGATCGCGACACCTGGAGAATCTTCCTGGACCATTACTCCACCGGGACCGGCCTTGGGACGTTGGAGACTGTCTTCCCGCAGTATGAAACCAGCTACACCGAACGCATCGTCGACCACGCGCACAACGATTACCTTGAGTTGCTGGCTGAGACGGGCGTAATCGGCGGACTACTAGGATTAGCATTCATTGTGCTGCTTTTCCGCGAAGGTCTCGCGAATCTGAATTCGCGTCAACGCCAATCGGATCATTGTTTCTATGCGGGAGCTTTGGCCTCGTGCAGCGCATTACTCCTGCATAGTTTTGTTGATTTCAATCTCCACGTTCCCGCGAACGCCCTGCTTTTTCTTCTTCTGGCCACACTCGCGTCAACAGATAGGCGGTTACGTGATCGTTGGAACGCGGAACCGGTCGGACCGGATTGGCAGGCTGAAAGAGCGGGGAGTTAAATCGAAGGATTATCCGGCGAGTTGCCCGGCGGCAGCGACTCGGTAACGCGTCGAGGCGTCGACACCTTGATAAAAACCACGAATGCAATCGACAACGATTTCAACTTGCTCGCGCGTTGTTTTGATCATTGGTGGGCGAGTAGACGGCCTTCCGCTTCTAATCCTCAGAAACCGGATCAGCCGCATCCCTTAGAGCGCCCTCAGAAAATCTCCCTGGGCTATTTCCGCTTCCCGCTGTATGCAGCCGTGGCGGTGGTTCTGCTCCTTGCCGCCGGAGAGGTCCGGCACCTTTTTCTGAGATATTTTTCATCTCCCCCAGCCTCGACCCGTGGCATGCCCGTTGCCGTGCTGCCTTTCACGAATCTTTCACCCGGCCAGGACGCCAATCTCGCAGAGAGCATGACCGATGACATCATCGGTGACCTGAGCAAATCGCGGACGCTCCGAGTGATTGGCCGCGCGTCGGCCATGCATTTTGAGGGCAGCCATGAGTCCGTCAGCCAGATCGCCGAGCAACTTCATTCGGACAAAGTCGTCCAAGGCACAGTCGCGCGCGCCGACGGCCGCATTCGCATTACCGTGCAATTGGTCGATGCCCCGACCGGCCGCATTCTCTGGTCGCACCAGTTCGACCGTGACGATTCCCATTCGCTCGCGGTCGAGGCCGGCGTTTCGCGCCTCATTGCAACTTCCGTCGGCGGCATTCTCGCTCCGAACAGCCCACCTGAAAGTCCTCTTCCACAAGCATCGAACCGGGAAGCTCGCCTCGATTACCTCGCTGCTCGTGATTTTTGGAATCGGAGAGATCCTGCGGCAATCCACCAATCCATCGAACACTTTACCAAGGCAATTCAAGAGGATCCGAAGTACGCTCCGGCGTACGCTGGCCTCGCCGACTCCTACATTATGTCCAGCGCGTGGGATTCGGTTTCGCCCACGGCCATGCTCTCCAAAGCCAAACAAATGGCCATTACCGCAGTGGAGCTCAACCCGAGTCTCGCGGAGGCCCACGCTTCATTGGCTGTCGTCGCATATCGGCATGATTGGGACTTTCAAACTGCCGAGACAGAGTTCCAGGAAGCAATCAACTTGAATCCAAGTGATTCGAGGGCGCATGAGTGGTACGGAGTGTTCCTGGCGTATATGGGACGCTTCGACCAGGCATTCTCCGAACTCACACAAGCGCAGAGCATTGATCCCTTCGCCCCCATCATTCAGTCTGACTTCGCGGTGGCCTACTACTTGAATCATCAGAATCATGAAGCCGTGACTCGCCTTCGCAAGCTGCTCGAAGCCAACCCTGATTTCATCCCGGCTTTGACGAATCTCGGCTGCATACTCGCGGCCTCCGGAAAATATCCTGAAGCCAGAGTCGAACTGCAGAGGGTGGTCGCGCTTGGCGGCAATAAGCATTATCTTGAAGAGCTCGCGCCTCTGGCTTCCCAGGCCAGTGGCAACCATCTCCAGTCCCAAAAGCAAATCGAAGACATCCTGCGAAACTGGAAGCCTAATGAAGACGCTGATGCGCGCGTGGCGTTTCTCTATTCTGAGATGGGCGACAAGGAAAATACTCTGCGTTATTTGGAAATAGCCTACCGCAATCACTCGTGGTCGCTATTGCTGATTAAAGAAGATCCAACGTTCGATTTCTTGCGTTCCGATCCCCGCTTCCAATCCCTCGAAAAACAGATTGGCCTCATTCCGGATGCGCCGAGCGGACACATTGCATCGAGAAAATAGCCCGAATAGGATCGCTTTAGAGTGTCTGCGTCACAATCTGCAGGGACCGCGGCCGGTCCGGGTCGATTCCCTTCACTTCGGCAAGCTGCGCGGCGAAAAGCTGCCCGGGAACAATGTACGGAATCGGCGTGTAAATCTCCCCCATTTTTCCCGGCACGCGAATCACGCGCGTCACTCCCGGCAACCGCGTCTCGACCGAGGAAATCGCCAGCGTTTCTGCGTTCAATCCTTTCAGCCGCTTGATGAGCGACTGCTGCCCTGCCAGCGTTTTCCCCGGAGGCGCGAAAAGAATCACCGGAAAATCCCGTTCGATCATCGCAATCGGCCCGTGCAGGAAATCAGCGGACGAAAACCGTTCCGCCACCACGTAGCATGTTTCCATTAATTTCAGCGACAATTCGAACGCATTTGCGTAATTCATTCCGCGCGCCACCACCGCGCATTGGCGCATATACCGGTATCGCTCCACCATCTCCCTAATTTCCGCCGACAGCCGCAGCGTTTCGCGCACGTGGCTCGGAATTTCGCTCACCGCATCCAGCTCAATGTGCGATCCCAGCGCCGACGCCAGCAAATACAGCACCAGCAATTGCCCCGTATACGTTTTCGTCGCCGCCACCGACTTCTGCCGTCCCGCGCGCACCAGAAAACTCTCATCCACCACGCGCGTCATGGTCGACTTCGCTTCGTTCGTCACCGCCACCGTGAACGCGCCCTGTTTCCGCGCGCTTTTCAGCACGGAATTGATGTCCGTCCCTTCACCCGATTGTGAAATGCCGATCATCAGCGCGTGACGCAGATTCAATCGCGTCCCATACAATGTGTGCACCGACGGCGCGCACAACGACACGGGAATTCCCGTCGTAATCTCCAGCAGGTAGCGGCCGAAGAGCGCGGCGTTGTCCGACGTTCCCCGCGCCACCAGCACAATCAGCCGGAAGTCCCGTCGCGAGGCGAATTTCCTGAATTCAACCGCGTGCGCGCGCTCCGCTTCAAACGTCTTCCGCAACGCCTGCGGCTGCTCCCGAATTTCCTCCATCATTCGCGACATCGAACTTTCGTTCCCCAGTCTTTCGCTAATTCTCTGCGCGTTCTTGACGCCATCCCGGCCCACGCAACGCGCGTCCCGCCATCGCTCCCGTCAAATCTCCGTTCTCGTATTCCAGTTGTCCATTCACAAAAACGTAATGCACGCCATCTGAAACCTGATTCGGCGCCGCATACGTTGCCTTATCGATGATCGTCGCCGGATCGAAAATCGTAATGTCCGCGTAATATCCCGGCTTCAGCAATCCGCGCTTCGCCAAATGTTCTCGCTCCGCGGGCAGCGAAGTGATTTTCCGTATCGCTTCGGGCAGGGGCAACAAATGCAAGTCGCGAACGTAATGCCCCAAAAAGCGCGGCATCGATCCCCATGCCCGCGGATGGTTGTGGGCTTCGAAGAGCGGGCCATCGAGCGAAGTCTCGTTTGCGTCCAACCCGATGCTCGTCCACCTCTGCTTCAGTCCGTACTGTAAATCTTGCTCATTCGCAATAAAGTAGAGCGCTCCGGTCTGCGCCTTGTCCGCGAGAATGAAATCAAACAGCGCATCGAGCGGATCCTTCTTCTCGCTCGTCGCCATTTCCGCCACCGTCTTACCGTCATATTTTTTCAATTCCGGGTTCACCACTCCGGAAATCATCACGCCCGGCGCTCCGCCGCTATCGAAATACAAATTCTCCCAGCTCGGATGATCGGCCGCCATCTCGGCTTTGATCTTTTGCCGCACGGCCGGATCGCGCAGACGTTCCAGCAATTTTGCCGTTCCACCATCCGCCACCCATGGCGGCAAACACGACGCCAGTGCCGTCGCACCCGCCAGGTACGGATACATGTCCGCCGCCACGTCCACGCCTGACGCGCGCGCCGCCTCGATTTTCGCCACGACTTTCGGCATCGATCCCCACCGCGTCTTCCCGCTCACCTTCATGTGGAAAATCTCCACCGGCAGATGCGCGTCGCGTCCAATGCGAATCGCCTCGTCAATCGCGTCCATTTCTGTCTGGCCTTCGCTGCGCATGTGCGTCGCATAAATCCCGCCGTATTGCGAAACCACGCTCGCCAGCGCCACCAACTCGTCCGTCTTCGCATAATGCCCCGGCGGATAAATCAGCGCCGTCGACATGCCCATCGCGCCTTGCTGCATTGCCTGCGCAACCAATCCCTTCATCTTTTCCAGTTCCTCCGGTGTCGGCTCGCGATCATCGTCGCCGATCACTGCTTCGCGCACCTGCGCCGCGCCGACGTACGTCCCCAAATTCAGCGGCGTACGCGTCTTTTCCAATCGCCGAAAATATCCGTCGAGGTCGGTCCAATCCACGATCAAATGATATTGCTCGAGAAACGGCTTCATCGGCCCAAGCGTGCGCGCGTCCTGCGGTGCAATCGAGCCGCCTTCGCCCGTAATCTCCGTCGTGATTCCCTGCGAAATTTTGCTGAGGGAGCGATTGTCGATCAACAGTGAAGTTTCCGATTGGCCCAACATGTCGATGAATCCCGGCGCAACCACACTGCCCACGGCGTCGATCACTTTCTTCGCGTTTGCATGGTCTAGCTTGCCGATCGCCGCGATTTTGTCGCCGCGAATTCCGATATCCGCCGCGTACCACGGATTCCCCGTGCCATCGAGTATGTGACCACCGCGAATAATCACGTCATATGCTTCCGCATCTGCGGAATTCGTGCTCTGTCGCGACGCCGACTGCATTCGCATCGCCACCACCAACAAAACGCTCAGCGCCGCAACAACCATTGCAATCTGTCGTCTCATGTCATCTCCATTTCGTTCCAGCGCTCTCTTCACTCTTGATTCGCAGCACGCGCATTCACGCGTTCAAACTCCAGCCCTTCCGCCGTCAACTTCGTCGCGTCTCCATCGCCGTTCAAATAAAATGTCACGCGCGTTTTTCCGCCAAGTCCGCGCAGATCCGCCTCAAATGTGTCGTACTGAAAGTGCGTCAACGCGGATTTGAATGTATAAAATTGAAGCGCCAGATGGTCGCCCTCCAGCGTCACCACCGCATCACCATACGCACGATTCCGATACGTTCCCGCATAAGCCGCCAATTCCCGCGACGGATGAGTATCCGCGTGTTGTTTCTTTTCTTCTTCTTGTGTTTGTTTTTTCTCGGCTGCGGCGAAACCCTTCGCCACGCCGTCAAAATGCGCGATCCAATCTTCGGCCTGCAATCCTAGAAATTGATCGATCAAATGATACGCGAGCCCTTCGCGCACCGGCGTGTGATCCAAATTCGCAAAAATCACGAAACCAGTGTGGACTTCGGGAATCAGCACCACCAGCGACGCAAATCCATCAATGTCCCCCGGATGCAGAATAATCTGGTGCCCGCGATAATCCTCGATGAACCATCCCATCCCGTAGCTCAGTTGCATCGACTCCGGAAA
>DASYYI010000374.1:0-4156 GCA_035933995.1 Candidatus Acidiferrales bacterium
TGGATCCGTTGACGGTGCGTTTCACCGATTTGCACAAATGGGTCACCGAGCTCGATGGATTCACGGGCGACCCGGCGCTGTCGAACGAAGGCAAGCTGGAAGCGATTCAGATGGAGTGGTACGAGGAGTATAAAGAGAGTCAGGAATAAATCTCGTGGCCATGGAAAGAGGAAACGAATGAGCGACGCAGAGTTGCGATATCCGGTAGGGAAATTTCAGCCGAACGCGACGCCGACCGAAGACGACAGGCGGAAATTAATCGCGCAAGTGGAGGAAGCGCCGAAGAAGCTGCGCGCGGCGGTGAAGGGATTGACGCGCGAGCAGCTTGCAACTCCCTATCGCGACGGCGGCTGGAGCGTCCAGCAGGTGGTGCATCATCTCGCCGACAGCCACATGAACGCGTACGTGCGGTTCAAGCTGGCGCTGACGGAGGACGAGCCGACGATCAAGCCCTACAACGAAACGCGCTGGGCGGAATTGAGCGACTCGAAGACCACGCCCGTCGAGACGTCGCTCGCGATGTTCGACGCGCTGCACGAACGCTGGCTTCATCTGATGCGCGGAATGAGCGCGGCGGAGTTTGCGCGTAAGATGAAGCATCCGGAGCGCGGCGCAATGACGCTCGACGACACGCTGGGATTGTACGCCTGGCACGGAAGGCATCACGTCGCGCACATCACCGGCCTGCGCGAGCGCAAGGGATGGAAGTAGCGGAAATCGAAATTCGAAACTCGAAATTCGAAACTCGAAAAACGAAACGCGAAAAACGAAACTCGAAATACGAAGTTCCGAGTGAAGCCACGCCCCAAGCAACATAGAGGCAACGCTTCCGCCAGAGATGAGTTTCCCGATTTTCGATCTTCGAATTTCGCGCGCAACCAAGTCGTCCTTGTCAATTCCTCCGGCATCTTCGATAATCGATGAACGTTTCCACGCGTTAGTCCGTGGCGCCATGGTGCAATGGTTAGCACATCGCCCTTTCAAGGCGGTAATACGGGTTCGACTCCCGTTGGCGCTACCAAATTTGTTTGCTACGATCGCTGCGCTATGACAACTGCAGACCAAATGCCGCACAACTTATGTCAGTGGATTGTCTACATCGTCGTAGTTGCTGCCGGTGTAATGATTTCTTGGGGAGCGCAGCGATTTTTTCTAAAGGTACTCCTGGATCCCGTAAAAGTCGTGCAGAAGGCAAGGGAGAGGGTTATGAAACTCCAGGAGAAACCCGATGGCGAAGGGGCGAAACTACCAGAATGGCAATTCGGTCACTTAGGAACGGGCCTCCAGGAGTGGGTTGGAACAATCGAAATCATTCTTTACGCTTCTTCTGTTGTCTTTGGCTATCCTGAATTCATCGCGGCTTGGTTTGCCACAAAATACGTCGCTTCATACAAGACGTGGGCTAAGGAGCCGGTTGGCAGAACCTTTTATAACCGTTCTCTATTTGGCAGCGGGCTCAATATATTAATCGGTTTCTTCACTGGAAGGTTGGCGATGTGGGCCATTTGGCGCGTCGGCTCTCACTAGACGTCCATCACCCAGAACCGGCGATCTTTGGTTATAAGAATCCAGCGACGTCCGCGCGGCGGTGGAGAACTGTGCTCAAGATGTGTAGACTGCGGGCATGAAAACTTGGCAGACGTGGATATGGATCGTCGTCGCTGGTGCGGCTTGGTTCTTTTTGTTTTACGAAAATCGCGGTACGGCGTGGACGGCGCATCAAATCGTGGGAATCGCGATCGCGGTCCCAGGATTTTGTCTATGGGCGTTGGCCCGGCTGCAGCTGGGAAGATCGTTTGCGATTCAAGCCAAGGCCAAGGAACTCGTCACGCACGGGCTATATTCGAAGATTCAAAATCCGGTGTATGTGTTTGGCGGGATTTTCATCGCGGCGGTGATCGTCTTCATAGGACAGCTGCGGTGGCTGTTGATTTTCCTCATTTTGATTCCCATGCAGGTGATGCGCATTCGTGCGGAGCGGCGCGTGCTCGAAGCGAAATTCGGCGACGCGTATCGCGAATATCGCAAGCACACCTGGTTTTAGTCCTCACATCGCACGCAGATGTCAATCGACAAACAAAAGACGTTGAAGCTGCTCGAAGAATTGGTGGCGATTGACTCGGTGAATCCCACGCTGGTGCCCGCCACGGCCCTTCCTTCGTCAGGACAGGCGGGCAGGCCGGGCGCATCGGGCGAGCAGCGCGCGGCGGAGCATGTGCGGGATTTTTTGCGCGCAAGTGGAATCGCGGCGGAACTGGAAGAGGCCGCAGCGGGCAGACCCAACGTGGTAGCGACGATTGGTCCGGCGAGCGTGAAGCCGGCGCTCATGATCGTTGCGCACATCGACACGGTGGGTGCGGGCGACATGCGCGAGCCGTTCACGCCACGCGTGCGCGACGGGAAAATGTACGGACGCGGGGCGCTCGACATCAAGAGCGGCGTTGCGGCGATGTGCGCGGCAGCCGTGGAGATTGTTCGCGAAGGCGCGCGGCTGGCGCGGCCCGTGATAATTGCGGGCGTGGTCGATGAGGAATGCAACTCCATCGGCACCGAAGCGCTGCTGCGTCGCGGACACACAGCGGAAGCCGCGATAGTGCTGGAGCCGACGGATTTGAAGCTCGTCATCGCGCACAAGGGCTACGCGTGGTTTGAAATTGTGACGCACGGACGCGCGGCGCATGGCAGCTTGCCCGTCGAGGGGCGCGACGCGATACGCATGATGGGGCGCGTGCTGGTGGCGCTCGACGAGTTGGAAACGCGGCTCGCTTCGCGCGCGCCGCATCCGAGGCTGGGAAATGCGTCGCTGCACGCGTCGCTGATCGAGGGTGGCCAGGAGCTTTCGAGCTATCCGGCGGAGTGCCGGTTGCAACTCGAACGGCGAATGCTGCCGGGAGAAACGGAGCAAAGCGCGGAAGCGGAATTGCGCGAAATGCTCACGGGACTCGAAAAGCAAAATGCGGAATTTCGCGCTACGCTGCGCGGAGAATTGGGCGCGCGCCCGGCATATGAGATTCGCGAAGACGCCCCACTCGTGCAACGCGCAAAGAAAATTATCGCGCACGTTTGCGGCGCGTGCGAATTGGCTGGCATGTCGGCGTGGACGGATACGGCTCTGCTCGCCGCCGCTGGGATTCCCGGCGTTGTCTTCGGCCCCACGGGCCATGGCCTCCACGGCGCGGAAGAATACGTCGAGCTAGATTCGGTCACTCAGTGCGCCGCCGCCCTCCATGAAATGATTTTGGAATTCTGCGCTCAGTAGATTTCTTTCTTCGGAATCCTCAGGCGTGCCAGCTTGCTTACGAGGAACCAGCAGAGAGCGCGATATTCGCCCTTTGTAGGTGACCACCTGTCAACGACGTGGTAATTCCCATTCTGAATACCTTCGAGAATCCATCGAGCGCCGTCAAATCCAAAGGACGCACGCTTTTCTTCAGTTGGGAGTTCCCAGAACTTCGCGCTCCTCACTTGCTCGATGAGGTCCTTGACCTGAATGGCAGAAAGCTTCTCCGTCTGGTTTTCGATGAGGCGACCAGGAGCATAACCGCCTGCACCGCTGCTCACTTTCGTAATGAGTTCCCCTGCGCCGTCCGGCGCAATCACCAGGCGAATAGCGACTGGGTGATGGAAAGTGCGCAGCCAGAGGAATCGATAGACTACGGCATGTTTGTCGTTCCGCGAGAGCGTCCAAAGAGAAGGTTCCTCTAAGCCCTTCAGCTGGCGCGAATACCAGGTTACGAGAAACGTCCCATCATCACCCTCCTTTGCGAATGTGCCTTTGGGAAAATACTGTGATTGCGCGAGTGTCGGAACCGCGCTGAGCAGAAATAGGATTGCGATAATTCCGCGACGCATATAGTGGGTAATTTGCATCTTTTTGTGCGCTCGCGCAAGTTCGGTCACCTACGGCCGGAGGTGCGGGGCGAAATTTGTGTTGATGGCGGGGACGGTGCACGACGGCGACGCGCCTGTGCTGCATGCGCCCGCGGCGGCGCCGGCCATGTCGGCGGGTTGAACGAGGCCGACGAACGGCTCGGCGTAAACAATGTAGCTGTGGCCAATGAGCAGTGGGCCGAGAGTGTACGAGCCATCGAACTGCGGCGGCGGATTTGCGGCGTCGCACGTCCAGCCGCCGAGCGTGGCGGAGACGACGGAGCCA
>DASYYI010000387.1:0-58662 GCA_035933995.1 Candidatus Acidiferrales bacterium
TTTTAGTCCCGGCAGGCTAAAGTTGACTAGCGCGTCCGGTCCGAAGATTAGAAGTTAATGCGACCGACGATCTCGAGGATGCGGCCACCTGGATCATCCGCTCCCGAGTCCTGATACGCGTTCAATATACGGCCGAAAGTGGTTGAGTTGATGCTGGTCGAGGTCGCAATTGATGGAGCGGCGCCGCCATAGTAGAAGTTCTGATTGTTGAATGCGTTCAGGAAGTTGAACCGCAACTCGAACGTGGTCTTTTCCGTGATCTTGGTGTCCTTGACCAAGCCCCAGTCCGCGCGGAAGAATCCCGGGCCGTAAATGAACGGGCGCCCGCAGAACGCACCCGGCGTGCTGCACGCGGAGAAGATAGCAGGGTTGGCTCGTTGGAGGCTCGGATCGAGCAGACCGGCCGGGAAATAAAAGACTTTCCCGCCGCCCTTAATGACATGGAGCTGGCTTTGGATCTGACTCAGGCTCATGCCGGTTATGTTGACGCCGCCGTCGTTACCGTTGAATGTGCCACCCAGGCCCCCGGTCAGAAGGTCCACACGGCCCGTCTGCCAGCGATTAATGCTGTTGAATGCCCACCCACCGATCAGGCGATTGATGAAACCATTGCCTGTGGTGAGCCGGTGACCGGGGCCGAAGGGCAGGTTCCACAACGCCTCCATCTTGAACGAATGGCGGAGGTCGAACGGAGCGGGACCCTTGTCGAGATTTGGGTTACGCAGCGTGCGGAACTGATAGAAGCTCGCCGAGCTGTTTGCAAACTGATTGGTGAGAGCCTTTCCAAAAGTGTACCCTGCATCGAATTGGAGCCCAGAAGACATCCGTCGCCGGAAAACAACCTGCAAGGCATTGTAGGTTGACTGCGCGCCGTTATAAATCACGAACGAGCCGCCGGTCGCGTCAGGGTTGGTCATAAAGAAATTCACCGGATACGCACCCGTAGCTGGGGCCGTTCCCGGGCATTCGCCACTCGGGAAGTTCTGCGAACCCGCCATATTGCAAATGAACGTCAGGCTAGGGCTTTTGCCCAAACTGTTCGCGAAGGAGCCAGCCAATCCGAGGCCCAAATCACGCTCAAAGGTTCCGTTCGTGAAGAACTTGCTGCTGGTGGAGACCGCTTGAGAGCCGGTGAATGCCGCCTGCAGGATTGGCAGCGAAACTTGCCCCGCCAATCCGGCATCGGCAAATCCGGTCTTGCACCCTGAAGTCGACTGACAGATGGCGAGATTGCCGGCTGCGTTTTTGAACTCGGTCAGGAAGCCGTTTTCAAAGATATTGGTTTCATTCAGGTCTGCCTGCTCCCAGAGGCCGACGCCATGGTTTCCGACGTAGCGGACCTCCAGCGCCATATTGCTGCCAATCTGCCGCTGAAGTCCCGCAGACCACGACTGAACGTAGGGCGCATGGAGGTTTGGATTGTAGACGTTCACACCGACTCCGGAGAGCGGATCAACGGAAAAAGTTGGTGTGAATGAGCTTGGAGTCTGAGCCACATTGTTAAAGCTCAAAGAGCTAAGCGGTACGGATCCCCCAACAAACTCCCCCGATCCGTTTGCCGTTCCTGCATTCATGAACTGGGAGCCAAAGAAACCGCCGTTCTGAGGCGCCAGGGAAAGGAAGTTGTTCAGGCCGTCACGATCGAAGCTAATCGAGTACCCGGCGCGGAAAACGGTCTTGCCGGCTGTACCGAAAATCCTTCGATACGCATTGTTCTCGAATCCCGGTTGCCAGGCGATGCCCACGGTAGGCGCAAACGACTTATAGTACTTGTCATACCAGGGCTTTGAGCCGTTCAGCACGAACGAAGGGGCCGTGCCGGTAAGGGTACCGGGCTTAAAGATGTTGTTCAGTCCGGATACGCCGAAGGCACCTGTGTACCCACCCGCCAAGTTGAAGTACTGGTTCAAGCTATCATGAGGAATGCCCTGATATTCCCAGCGAAGACCATAGTTGAAAGTAAAGCCAGGACGAACCTGCCAGCTATCGGATCCATAGAAGCCCATTTCCAGCATGCTGACCTTGTCCAACTGTGGAAGGCCGCTTTGGAACTGGCGCGACTGGTGGTTCAAATTCAGGTTGGCGCCGAAACTCTGTACATCGCCGACTACATCGGCATAGATTTGTTCCGCTGCGGCGACGTCGGACGCGGACATGCCCGGCAGATTCGCGTTGGTGAACATATTGATCGCCGGATCCGTGTTGTCAACGCCCAAAACAACGTTTGCCACAGAGCCATTAGCGAAGAAATCGTTGAACCGCAGGTCCGTGGCCGTCATGCCAAAATTGAGAAAGTGAGCGCCCTTAGTCCACCCAAAGTTATCAACCAATTGGCCAAGAGCCGTGTTGCGCCCCTGAGTAGAGAATGAGTGGAAGGGCTCGACGACAAGCCCGTTGGCAACACTGTTCTGGTCTGCAAATCTTGGGCGAATGTGAATATTGCCGAGATTGGTAGCCGCGGAAGGATACCCGGCGAGACTGAGGTTCGGGAAGAAGCTGACTGGCGCACTCTGGACGCCAAAGCGCAGCTCGTTACTCTTGTTGCTCCCGATGGTCCATCGCCACGCTCCGACAAACAGGTTGCGGTTGGAGATCTGGCCGCCCACAATGCCGTTGAATGGCGCAACTGGCAACGAAGCGTCGAAACTGTTCAGGAAGTCCGGGTTGGAGGTAAAGTGATCATAATGATAAGCAACTTCGATGGAATTGCTCTTGTTGATGTCGTAATCGAAGCGGACATCAGGGAAATAGCGATGGTCTACGCCGCTATTCAAGAATGATATCTGCGTCAGATAAGGGGCAGACGCACCGAGCGATGTCACGCCCGGGGCAGTGGCAGCGGATGCCATCGCTGCGAAGAGCTTCCCCGAGACGGCATCAGGGGTTGCCGGATTGCCGTTAGCAGAAGCCATCGCCAGAAGATCAACGGTGCAGCTTGTACCCGCGCACGTGGTCCAGGCGTTCGGACTCGCGGATTGGGAGCTTGTGGCGTTGTACGCCATCTTGCCTTGTGCGGTTAGCGTGGTCGGAATCAAGGGAGTTCTGTCAACTGAGTGTGGAAATCGGTACATGTCGAGGTCGCCGAAGAAAAACAGCTTGTTCTTTAGAATCGGCCCGCCGATCTTAAATCCAAATTGATTGGACTTGATGATTTGGCGCGGCTGGCCCGCCAGATTGCTGAAGTAGTAGTTGGCGTCCAGCGCCGTGTTCCGGAAATACTCCCACGCGCCGCCGTGGAATTTGTTGCTGCCACTCTGGCTGACCATGCTGATTTGGATGGCGCCTTCGCCAGTTTGCGAAGCGCTGTTGGCCGCAGTGCTGATGCTGAATTCGGAAATGTCGTCAACACGAGGAGCGATAATGGTGAAAAAGCCATCGCTGGATTTCAGCAGGTTGTCCTGGGTATTGATGCCGTCTTCGGTGATATTGATTGAGCCTTTAGGAAGGCCGTCGAAGGACGTGTTGCGAGGATTTCCAGCGGTCTGAGCGCCGGGGTCAAGAATCGCGAGGTTGATGGCATCGCGCGAGGTAAACGGCAGTTGGGTAATTTCCGCGCCAACCACGGTGGAGGATATACTGGCGGTCGCCGTGTGCAGCACTTGGGCGCCGGATTCAACCGTTACCGTCGTTGAAGCGCCCCCAATCTCCAGGCTCGCCTTCAAATCGTACGTCTGACCAACCGTAATTTTCACACCAGTGAAAACGCCGGTCTTGAACCCGTCCCTAGTGACCGAGACGTTATACTCACCTGGCATCATGGTCGCCAGCACGAACCGGCCATCCGATCCGGACGTAGCCGTTACGACAGTACCGGTGGCCACACCGGTTGCTGTCACCTTGGCCCCAGGGATGGTTGCACCCGAAGGATCGAGAACCGTCCCGGTCAAAGTGCCGGTCGGGCTGACCTGCGCATAAGCGAGATTCGCGCACAAGAGGAACAACATCGTGCTGAGCACGCATACGAGGAATCGCCCAATGAATCGAGGCCCAAAAGCATATTGCTCACGCATCGCTCACCTCGCAAGGATTTAGTCTTTACACGAGCAGAGATCGACAGACAAAGCCCTAAGAACGCGTACTCTGTTGTCCAAGTCCTGAATCACCCAAGTCTAGGAAAGTCGCTGCCAAAATCGCTGCAGGCCAAATACCACATTTCGAATGTATCTGCAAGTTAAATATAAGATGCATGAAATACGAGATTTAAATTTGCATTCTGCCAATGAGGTCAAGCTCTCCAATCGCCACCGCATACGACAAATCATATTGTTCTACGCTAAATGGAAATTGTCCGAGGATTTGACGTCCCGCCTTGGCGAGTTTGGTTGGCACACGAAAGACAAGACGACTTCGGGCGGGAATTCGCCTGTCGGGGAACTCAATAGGCAAGCTGGCCGTTAATTAGCATCTTGCTGGGCTTGAATTCGATATAAGCCCGTTGGGCGACCAGGGTCCCGATCGCCGGGCTCATGAATTGAAACGCAAACGATTTGTCTCCCGACTTGATGAATGACGCACCGTTCACCTTGCGAGCGAAAATGAATTCAACGGCTGTTTGCCCTCCTGGGGCGACCTCCATGCGCGCGGGAACTAGTTTTTGTCCATTGGGTCCGATCAGGTAAGTTTGCATTGGTACAACCCCTGGGGGAAAGGACTGCCAGTATTGCATCATATCTCGTTCGTACAGTGTGACGTTTGATCCGTAATCGAGATGGACGACGATGTCATCGTCGTAGTTTCTCGTCAGAAAGCCTTTCACGGAATCATCGAACGCCTTTTTGTGGCTAGCGTCCATTCGGTCATACTTGTTCTGTATCTGTGCTTGACGAGCGACTGCCTCGCGGACTGGCAGCGCCGAGCGGAGCTGCACCAAGTAGTAGATCTCCGGCACCTGTTCTCGTCCTGTACCATCGCTTGGCTGGCCCATCGGGGTCTCTACCATCCCTGTATTGCTCCAGGTTTGCGCCCAGGGGGAGTTCTGCAACATATTTCGGCAATCGTTGCTCGACCATTGTTGCCAGGGCTTCTTCGTCCAGTACCCTTGCCCTTTAGCGGTAGTTGCCGACAGCGCGGTCGCAACCACACCTACCACCAATATGGTCCGGGCATGCATCGTGACCTCCTTCGGAGTTTGAATTAAGCTGAGATTCCGGTCGGCCGGAAACCCGAGTTAGACTCGAACGAAACATCATCGCTCAAAATCGTTGAGAGCAAACCACGCGAAAAAGCTGGCGCGCCGGAAGAGGACTGACCTTCACCCCTCAATCTGCGCAGAAGTGTACATGATTCCCCGCCACTGCGCTGCCGATTTCCCTTTCTCGGAACGAGAGGAACGTCTGGAATCACAATAATCGTCGAGGAATCGTTCGCCGCGAAACACACTTTGGGGCAGTACAGCCATTGGGTTGTTTCGTTCGGCGGAATATGGGTGAAGGCTGGCCTGATGGAGTTTTTGTACTACGGTGTGTGAGAGAGTTTATAGCACATCGACTATCCCTTCCACGACAAAACCATCGTCGTCACCCGTTGCGGGCGCATCTGTCTAGGCAAGAAAAAAATAAACTTCAGCACCGTCTTTGCCGGTCAAGCCGTCGGCATCAAAGAAGTCCGCGACGATATCTGGCTGGTCAGCTTTATGCAGTATGATCTGGGGTACTTCGATCTGGGGACTCGGGTACTCGAGCCAATCGAAAATCCCTTCGGTCCAAAAGTGTTACCCATGTCTTAGGTACGTTGTGTCACCCATGTCTCCGGGCCGGACCCAATGAGGAATGGCGCGCCCGGAGGGACTCGAACCCCCGACCCTCTGCTTAGAAGGTACGCATTACAAAACTCTAAGTGCCGCTTCTGGTGTCGCTTACGGGGAAGCGCGTCATTTATCTCGCCCTTGAACTGGACCGAAGTTGGACTGAAACTTCTGCTGACTTGCGCTTGAATTCAGACTGCTTCGAAGGGCCATACCTTCCTTTACTTCAGAGTGCGCCGTCCTGGAGCAATCACTCGGCCCGCGCGGAGACGAATTACTGACGTAATGTAATGGACCCATCCCGGTTCCTGCAACAAGCGATCAGCTTGGCCGCAGTCCGGGGAGGGACTTCCATGCAAGTTGTGACGATCGGTCTGGATATCGCCAATCATATGGATGAGCACGGACGGCACCCCTCCTAACAATCGTGTCTGCTGCTGCTAAATTCACCCGGCAAAGAATGACACCGCCCATTCGACTTCGCGTTCTTGGCGATTGAACATCAAGCAATGCATTGCCTTGGCATCTGACAATTGTTGGAGGAAGCTCAGGGTGTTTGGGTAGTACGCGTTGCTCATTTCTCGTTTGCTATGTGCACCGCCGTGGTGTACGGTGGTGCACAAAAGGAATTAGCGTGCCGAGCAAGAAAACAGGAGGAGCCAAATCGAGGGAAGCAGCTATGCCGCGCGCCTCGGTGAGCTTTCCTCCTGAAGTATACAAGACTCTCGAAAATCTTGCGAAGAAGAAAAAAGTCTCGATTGCTTGGATCGTGCGCGAGGCCGTCGAAAAGTACGTCGCTGACCAATGGCCGCTGTTTGGTAATTTGAAGGGAAACTAAATGAAGTCTGCGATCAAAGCCCGTCTCGAAGAATGTCCAGAGGCAAAGCGCTTCGATGCTGCGCGATTGCATCATGTCGACTTCGACTTCACCGACAGCAAGACCGGCTATCTGACACACGGGCTCCACCCGTATCCCGCAAAATTCATTCCGCAGATTCCCGACACCCTCATCCGGGAGCTGTCGAATGAGGGTGACACGGTAGCCGATGTGTTCTGCGGAAGCGGGACGACGTTGGTCGAGGCGCTTGTACTCAACCGCAATGCCATCGGCTTTGATGCTAACCCGCTGGCTTGTCTCATCACGAAGGCAAAGACGACACGGTTTGCTCCTGGAGACAAGTCGTCGCTTTTGTCGCTAGCGCGGAGGGCAGGCGAAACGGGAGATGCGATAGTGAATGCCGGAAAGACACTCTTCCACCCTTCCGGCGCGTTTACGTCCTCGGCTTGGCGGCCAGATGCGCACGCGCTGACTTTTTGGTTTGAGCCGCTCGTCATCGAGGAACTTGCGGAAATCCTTTCATGGTGCGAGGCTCTGCCCTCAGAGTCGGCTCGAACCGTCGCACTCGTGGCGTTCTCATCGATCATCGTTACGGTCTCTAAGCAGGATTCCGACACAAGGTATGTACGACGCCAAAAGGACGTAGCGCCTGGCGAAACGATGGCACGGTTTGCCCGCGCGCTTAAGTCCGCACTCACCGCCGTCGATGAGTTCGGCAACCAGGTCCGGTCGGACTTAAGCTGCGAAGTGATCCACGCCAATATTCTTGAGCAGCCGCAAAGCTCGCCCTTTGACCTGATGGTGTGCTCGCCGCCTTACCCGAATGCGTTCAGCTATCATCTCTACCACATGACCCGCATGGTATGGCTAGGAATGGACCAGCCGAAATTCAAACGGGAAGAGATTGGTAGTCACCGCAAGTACAGTGCCAAGGGTCTAAATGGGGCAACGGCCCAGACATTCCAGAAAGAAATGCAAACCATCTTCTCTTGGCTTCATGTTCATCTGAAGACTGGAGGCTTTACTTGCTTTGTGGTCGGGGATTCCACGATCCGGGGCGAGCTTATCAACAACGCCGATCTGATCGCTGCGGCAGGCCTCGTCGAAGGCTTCACTGAGATTGCCCGCCCCACACGGCGTCTTCAAATGACCAAGAAAGCATTCAACCCTGTGATCGGCAAAATCAAAGACGAGAAGATCATCATCCTTCAGAAGGATAGGGGGGCAGACAGATGAAGCAGCAATGCGTATGCCGGATGAAACCCTACATCCAGCCCTTCGAGCGAACGCTGGCAGTGGCCGAACTCAGCGCCATTGCGCGCACAAAGCCGATTGCGGTTGACAGGACAGAAGAGCCGGTTCTTTTTTCATTGCCGATGGCGACGAAGGCAGATGCACTGGTGCGGCATTTGGCTTATTGGGAAGTCGTAGAAACAAATAAGCCGTGTTTTACTACCCAGGTATTACGGGAGCGTACCGTCAATGTGGTCCGCAACGGTGTACCTCCCAAAGACATCCCGCAATTGTTGAAGGACGACATCGTGCTCCCTAATCGTCGCTGCCTGCGCTATGGGACGCACGGCATACACGAGTATCGCGGCAAATTCTTCCCTCAGCTTGTCCGATCCTTGATCAATATTGCCGATGTGCCTAAGCGGGGAATCGTAGCAGACCCGATGTGCGGTAGCGGCACCACCGATGTGGAAGCTGTACTCGGGGAGTATCGCGCCCTGGGGCTTGATATGAACCCATTGTCGGTTCTGATGGCGCACAACAAATGTGCGCTGCTGTCCGTCGCACCCGAACTGCTGAACTCGAGCTATGAAGCAATCCGCGACAAGCTGATCCGGCCATCCAGCAAACGGAACGGCAAACTCACTTATTTTGCTTCGCTGCCCGCTCGCGATCAGGAATACCTGTCGGGATGGTTTTCCGAGCAGGTGCTGCAGGATTTGGATGAGGTCGCCCGAACCATAGAGCAATCAGACAAACGGGTCCGCGATTTCTTCCGGCTCTCCCTCAGCAACATCATTCGCAGCGTCTCGTGGCAAAAAGATGACGATTTGCGTGTCCGTAAGGAACTCCGACTCGACGCTGAAATCGATCCTATCCGTGAATTTCTGGAAGAGCTGGGCCGCTCGGTGCGCGTCGTGCTCGCTTTCCTATACCACAACCGGGAAACACAGTTTGGACCGTTTGATATTGCCGAAGGCGATGCGCGGGACTTGGCGACGGCGTGGAGCAAGTGGAGAGACAAAATCGACACCATCATCACATCGCCACCCTATGCCACCGCCTTGCCGTATCTGGACACGGATCGGTTGAGCCTCTCGTATCTTGGCTTGTTGCCGCGCCCCGAGCACCGGCACCTAGATCAGCACATGATAGGCAACCGGGAGATTAGTGAAAAGCAGCGGTCAATGTACTGGAGAATCTTTGAGAGCAAGAAGAAGAAATTACCGAAGTCCGTATCAGTGCTAATTCAGAAGGTCGATGCACTGAATTCCAAAATCGAGGTTGGCTTCCGCCGCCGTAATCTCCCCGCGTTGCTGACAAAATACTTCCTGGACATGCAGCAGGTGTTCGAGGGAATGAAAGCGGTACTGCGGCCCGGTTGTCCGGCCTACGTAGTGGTAGGCAACAATCACACAATCGCGGGCGGCGAGAGGGTCGAAATCGAGACCGCCAGCCTGCTGGTGGAAATTGCGGCGGCGGTCGGAATGAAGTCCGAGCGTCGTATTCCGATGGAGATGCTCGTCTCCCGCGACATCTTCAAGAAGAACGCGGTCGCTTCGGAAGAAATCCTCTGCTTCAGAACACCTTCTCAGAAGTAGCCGAAACGCTTCTGCGAGTGCGGCACCTCCGTATTGCAGAACGGCGCGAGCTGCTCAAACAGCGGCGAGCCTTGCGGTGCCACCTGGATGTCGTATTCAAAGCCGTTCACCGGATCGACGCGTCGAACGAAGAGAATATCACCAGGGTACCCAGAACTGCGTAAGACTTCGTTGCGAATCCGAAAATCACCCTTATCCGGGTTGAAGAACATCGCCACGGACTGAACCGTGCCAATGCGCATCGGCACGTGCGCACGGTCCATTTTGCCGAGACCATTACGCCTCTTCTTGGGGTTGCGGTTATTCCACGCGATATCGGCGGTGAATTGATTCGGGAAGGTCCAGAAGTCGGGATTTTGGTCGATAGCTGCCAGCGGTATGAAAACTTCCGGTGATCTGCGGGATGTCCCTCGCGTTGTCTGACCCACACCTACGTCCGTGTTTTGCAAGGTCATCACGAAGCAACTGACGCCGCCAACTTGTGCTGGCACGATGCCAGGTGGCGGGAGCACGGTGACAGCGGGCAATTCTGCGGCTTCCGCCTCGCCTTCCGCCTCGATTGGCTCCACTTCCGCTCTGGCGATAGCCGGTGGCCGAGGAACGCCGACCGTGATGAAGAGCGGGGGAGGGGGAACGGGTTGCTCACCGGCATTTGCTGCACCCCCTGCTGGAGGCACTGTCGGTTGCGGTGCAGGAGTCCGCGCCTGCTGTGCGGCTGCCAATTCGGCTTCACTGCGCACAAGTCCAGACGCGACGAGCCGGTCTATGAATTCTGCCGTGAGCACATAGCAAACACCTTGCTGCGGCTGGGCCCATTGATCCAGCGTCGCTTCGATGACTTGCAGAAACGCTGCATCCTCCGGCACGGCTAGGTCCAGCGAAACGGCAAGGGACGCTTCGTAGTTGGTAAACAATCCCCCGCCTGTCAGATTGCCGGACCCGACAAGGACATCGGCATGCTCCGCCGACTTGAAGACATAGACCTTCGGGTGAAACGTGTAGGGGCCGTTATTCCGGTAGATGAGAATCTGCCCAGGCCGCGTTACATCCAGGAGATCGTTCAATCCCTCTCTGGAGGTGCCGTACAAATCGACGCCCACGGAAATCAGGACATCCGACCTGGCGCTGAAGTCTCGAAGCAGCTCACGAATGTACTGTGTGCCGGAGCGCTTCACGAATGCGATAGCAGCTCGGAAAGTCGCCCATTGCGGATCGGCGAGGTGGTTGCGAAGAAATTCTCCCAACCGCACGTCTCCGAATGGCTGCGTAATGAATTGCATGACAGGAGAGAATCATACTAGCAAGATTGGTCAACCTGCACGCAGGCTATACGGAAGGTTGCCTTCCATGCAATTCACCGCTATGGTGAATTGTGGTGCTATACTCCAGCAAGCGAGCAGGCCGTGACCAGAGGCGCTAAGCGAAAAGAAAAATTCGTGTCGACCGAGAGTCCGTCCATTCGCGCGACCATCAGCTTTCCGCCTGATCTTTACCAATCTCTCGAAGGGATAGCACAGCAGAAAAAGGTTTCGCTTGCCTGGGTCGTTCGCGAGGCTGCGGAACAGTACATCGCGGACAAATGGCCGCTCTTCAAAGGTAAGGTGTGACCATGCCTTTGGCGGCGCAGGAGACTTATTTTTAGAACGTTTCAATGGCCAATCAACAGACAACGCTTGGCGCTGGAAAAGACGATTACCACATCCACCTCAACTTCTTGCCGGTTGAGACGGGTGGTGCGCATTTTGTTATTTACCGTTGCAAATGCGCGTCTCCGCAGGAGCAGCGCCCGACCCCGCTGGCAAGCGCTCACAAGCTTCCGGCAACCTCCGCGGACGAAAAAGACTGGCAGTCCTACTGGGTGATTCCCGAAGCGGCGGAGGGTTTTGAAGCGTTTGATTTCCAACCGGAATGGAACGCCGACATAACGCGAAGGATCATGTTCGGATGCCTGAGACAGTCCGTGGTGTCCCGGTTGAAAACCACGGAGTATCGCTTCCCGGAGAACAGCTTCATTGAGGAAGTCTCGTTCGTTATGCAGACGCATCAAGAGGGGGAGGAGGAACTTGTAGTGCAGCCCTACTCCCTCAAAGCAACCCGCCAGACGGGCTTCCTCGTCGATTTTCACTTCAGGCTCGGCAAGAACGTTCCATTCAGCCGGAAAATCCAGCAACTCAGCCTGAGCCTCGACAAGAACTTCCGGCGAAATGTCGATTATTACGTTGATCGATCCTCGAAGATTCGACGCTTCCTCGAAAGGAGATGGCCGGTCTTCGAGGGAATGACGCTGCCCGGCGGTTCCGCGCCGCTGCGGACATCCAAGGAATTTGTGGCGCTGCCGGCGGAGCGGCTTCGCCCGAAAGTCTATGTATTCTCCGGCGACAAGGAATCCAAGAGCCAGTTCACGGGCCTGCGCGACTTTGGGCCTCTCCAGCCGCTCGACAAACCTCCCCGGTTGCTTTTCGTATTTCGGGAACAGGACAGGCAAGCGGCGCGACGCCTCGCTCTTTCCCTAAAGGGATTGAAACAGCGCGGCCAGTTTAATTTTCCGGGCTTCAAGGATCTGTTTAAGACCGCTTTGGACATCGACGCGGACCCGGTAGTTCTTCCCGATCTCAGCGACAAATCGATGGAATCCGCGCTGAAGCGCGCGGAGACCGTCCGAAAGGATTCGCCCCGAGTTCTGCCCGTCATTGTTCTGCCGAACAACGAGGACAATGGCTACCTTGCTCAGAAGGCGCATTTTTCGCACGCGGGCATGCCCACACAGGTCTGCACGCTGCGAATTCTGGAGGACGAGGAATCGTTGAAATGGGCAATCGGAAACCTCGCGCTACAGATATTCTGCAAGGCGGGCGGAAAACCCTGGAAAGTTCGTCCCACGGCCGAGCATTCCCTCATCATCGGCATCAGCCAGTCCCACAAGTGCCGGGTGATCGACAAGCAAGTGCATGTCGATAAATATTTTGCGTTCTCCGTCCTGACCGACAGCAGCGGCTTGTTCCAGCAGATTCAGGTGCTGGGGGATTCCGAGGATCACTCCACCTACATCAGCGCGCTTCGCGCCAATTTGAAAAAAGTCCTGGAGGAAAACGCGGGCGCGTTCAATCGCGTCGTCATCCATACCTCCTTCAAGCTCAGGCACGAGGAGATCAAAGCCATACAGCAAACCGCCCACGATGTCGCCACCGCCACGGATCGCGCCAAATGCAGGTTCTCCGTCATCAAGGTGAACCATAAGAGCCGGTTCTTCGGCATCAACCGCTCCGTCAACAGCCTCGTGCCCTTCGAGGCGACGAAGGTTCGGCTCAGTTCCAGCGAACACCTTCTGTGGTTTGAAGGCATCTACCCGGATAAGCCGAACGTGACCAAGGCTTTTCCCGGCCCCACGCATCTCCAATTTCTTCGCGTGAACGACGATGCGGCCGAGCCCGCCGAGCAGCGCGAGCTATTGCAGGATTTGGTGAATCTTTCCGGGGCCAATTGGCGGGGATTCAACGCCAAGAGCGCTCCCGTATCCGTTTTCTATTGTCATCTGGTCGCCGATCTTGTTCATGATTTCCATGAGCGAGGACTTCCGATGCCAGCCGTGCAAGACATTCGGCCTTGGTTCCTGTGAGCTACTATGACGAGCCGCTCTAAAGACATCATCTTTCTACTTGGCGCGGGGGCAAGCGCCGAGGCGGGCATCCCCGTTTCCGGCGAGATGATCAATCTGGTGGAAAAGTCGCTTAAGGCGGGCACGGAGCAGGGCCTGTACCATCACGTCAAAAGCGCCATTCATTTTTCTGCGGGACTCAAAGGCCGCTTTGGCAACGCGGTTCCGTTCAACATCGAGACGCTGGTAAACACTTTGTATGAGCTGGAGCGAAACGAAGAACATCCCTTGTATCCGTTCATTGCGGCGTGGAGTTCCCGGTTTGTCGCTCTCGCGGGGCCGGACTTCGGCGAAGTGCGTCGCTTCCGGCAGCGCATCCTCGCGGACTTAAAGAAATGGATGTGTCCCGAGGACTCGGCCAAAGCCGATTACTACCGGGGCCTGATCGCGCTCCAGCGCGACCTCAACTATCCTTTGCACGTTTTCTCTTTGAATTACGATCTCTGCGTTGAAGGTCTGAATACTTCGGAGTTTCGCGTCGAAACAGGCTTCGCCAACTTTGGCCCCAGCCACTCCTGGGACTGGGAGCGTTTCGTGGACATGGAAACCAGCAACAATATCGCTCCGCAGCTTGTCCTCTATAAGCTGCACGGGTCCATCAACTGGAAGCGAAGCCCCGAAACCAAAGAGCTATTCTGCGTGCAGCAAATCGAGAGCGTCGATGCGGAAAAAATGGAAGTCATCTTCGGACGCGAGTTCAAGCTGGAAGCCGCAGACCCGTATCTGTTCTTCGCGTACAAATTCCGGGATCTGTCACTGGTGACGAAGCTCATCGTCACCTTGGGATACGGGTTCGGCGACGTGCACATCAATAAGATGCTGACGCAAAGTCTACGCACCGATTCAGAGCGCCGCCTCCTCGCAATTCAGGGCTGCGAGGAAAAAGATTGCGTCAAGAAAGCTAATGAAATCGAGGGACTTCTGGAGCTCGGTGATGACCGGACGTACCAAGTGATTGTTCAACCAGGCTCGGCAAAACAATTCCTGGAAACTCCGAAACTGAACGAGCAGCTTGTAAAGTTAATTCCGCCGAGCAAAGACGTTCCGTTCTGATCCCCAGTTGCGTTCACACATCCCTTACTTGAAAACTCGTGACGCCGTGGAAGGTCTTGTGGGGGTGGTGGAGAGCCGCTACGATTTGGGAATGTTGAAGTCGGCCTGCGTAGGGTCGAGGACTGGTGCGTCACTCCGCAGATTCGGCACATGCAATGACCGAATCGGAAGCTCGTTGCCAGCCCCCGCCACCTCAAACCGAGCGTGCAGATTTCCCGCACTCGGCTTACCTGTCGGCTTCCCGTCGAGGGTTATGAGACCGTGGCTGATCGAAGGGCCTGTGTGGGAAACCAAGGCCGTCGAACGCGGTAATCATCAAAGAGTCCGAGTTGACGACACAGCTCGCGTCCATCCATTCGCTTCCAGCCAAAACCTTGACGTTTCCGTGCCCGCATCAGATGCCGCCTAATCTTCTTGTCTATCCAGTCGCGGACAAAAGCAAAGCACCGACTCGAATGGCCTGCAGGAAAGTAGTTCACCCAACCTCGCAGAATCGGGTTGATACGTGCGACCACCCTTGCCACGGGTTGACTGACGTGCTGCTGGAAGATCTCCCTGAGCTTTGCCAGCAGTGCCGTTCGCTTTTTCAGCTTCGGCACTAACTGAGGCCGCCACACTTTGTTCCGACTCAAAACGTGACGATACTCAAAGCCCAAGAATGAGAAACACTCTCCCTTGGCCAGATCGATAGTTCGGCTCTTCTCTTCATTGACCTCAACTCGGAGTTTCGCCAACTCCTCCCGCAGTCGCCTTTCCACCGCCCTCACTAGCCAGTCATGCCGCCGTTGCCGTCCACCAGGATCACCAGATCGTCCGCGTATCTCGCATACTGAACGTTGGTGTATTTGCCCCGCCGCGTGGTTGCAATCGCCTTTTCCAGCATTCGGTCGACCTCATTGAGATAGACGTTGCTGAGCAGAGGCGAGACAACTCCGCCTTGCGGGACTCCCTTCTTCTCAGTGGATTTCAAGATCATCTTGAGCAGCTTCATCACCGCATCATCCTGTATCCTCCCCGCTACCTTTTCCATCAGCAGAGCGTGCTGAACGTTGTCAAAGTAGGCGCGCAGGTCGATGTCGATGACGCGAGTCATGCACTGAACGATCGCCCGTTCTACACGGCCCACGGCCTGATGCGCTGTCCGTTTGGGCCGATATCCATACGATCCCGGTTGGAAGTCAGCTTCGAAGATCGGCTCCAGAATGAGCTTGAGTGCTCCCTGGACCACACGGTCGCGGATAGAGGGAATCGAGAGAACACGGACTTTGCCGCCGTCCTTCGGTATTTCCTTCTTCCGCACCCGCATGGGCCGATACGTGTTTGAGACCAGTTCGTCTCTGATCCTCTGAAGGAACGTCTCCAGTCCGCTTTCTTCGATAGCGTCGAAGGTAACTCCGTCGATTCCCGGAGCACCGTCATTGTGTTTCGCCATCTGGTAGGCTTCGTGAATTGTTTCCATCTTGCAGATATGGACGTACAGTCCCCAGAAACGCCAGGCAGGTTCAGCCTTCGCCTTGACGTATAGGCTCCTCCTCAGGTTCTGCAAACTGATAGGCGTGTTTGTCATCCGCCCTTGCCTCCCTTTTGTCAGAGCCGTTACCTACAGCAGGGCTCCTTTGCTCGACGGGAATTACCCCGCTTCGTCGCTACTACGAGCCCCTCCGTCACCCTCTCGTCGTCTGCCGATTTCCCGTGTCCCAGTTATACGGCTTCCTGCTCCGCCGATTGCTCGGCGGGAAGAGGAGGGTTTCTCCAGTTGCTCAATGCGTCCTTGTCATCGTGCTGTCGCTAGTACCCCGCCGGAGTGGTCCGTCGCTTCAGTCAGTCCGCGACGCTCCATGCTGCCTTCACCCTGCTAGCAAGGGCTCGGCCTCCAGGGCGTCCGTTTTCGAGGCTACATTCGCGTTCACGTAAGTTACGGCCCGATGACTCGCTCACCATCCTGAAGATGGCTTTGTCGATAGGCTTCAGAGATTCAATTTCTTTCCTCCCTGCTATCCAAGCTACGAGGCTCTGACTTTTGCCTCGGCGAGTTTACCTCCCACTGAACACATCAGCATTTTCTGGACACGCGCTAGCACACGGCTGCGCCAGTCGCAAACCTCTCTCCTGTCACACCCGTTGCCATCCGCTCCAGCCTCCTAATGCGCTGCATCTTTCCGTTCCTCCTGTGGGCGCGGCGCTTTGGTTCCTCTTCCTGGGTGAAGGAACCAAATCACCTAACAGGAGAACAGAAAATGAAATCAGATCAAATCAATTCTCAAATCAACAAAGGATTCTCAAACACTCTGCTGCACGGCAATTGCGTGGAATTGCTTACCGCAATATCGTCAGGCAGTGCCGACTTCGTGCTCACCGATCCGCCGTACATGGTCAATTATTCATCCAGCGATGGGCGCACCGTCCCCAACGACGATAACGACGCCTGGGTTAAACCGGCTTTTAAAGAAATTTATCGCGTGCTACATTGGAATCGCTTCTGCGTGAGTTTTTATAGCTGGAACAAGGCCGATAAATTCCTTGCAGCTTGGCGCGAAGCGGGCTTCCGCATAGTCGGGCACTTGACCTTCATCAAGAAGTACGCCTCGACCGAGCGCTTCCTTCGCTACCAGCACGAGAACGCTTACTTGCTGGCGAAGGGCAATCCGCAGAAGCCGGTCCGCACAATCCCAGACGTTTTGGAGTGGGAATACAGCGGCAACAATCTTCATCCGACTCAGAAGCCGCTTTGCGTCTTATCGCCTTTGATTGAATCCTTTTCCAATCGGGGCGACCTAGTGCTCGACCCGTTCTGCGGTTCCGGTTCAACGCTCGTCGCCGCGCAGCAGCTAGGCCGGCGCTTCATTGGCATTGAGCTTTCCAAACGCTACTTCGATCTAGCGGAGCATCGGCTCTGCTAGGCTCTGGCGGCTGATCATAAAACGGCCAGTCAAAGAATCATGGCGCACACTCATGATAAGCGTGTGGGAATCAGGAAAGGGAGGCGCTAGGAAAGTCGTGTTGGCTGACCGTGCCGCACCTCTCACAGATGAAAGCTCGGTTCCACTGAGCGTATTGCGTTTGGTAGGAAGAATTGTGCCTCCAGAACAGAACCAGCAGGAGAATGAACACACACGCAGAAAGCACGCCGTAAATTGTCAAAGGCATTGAAGACACGGTCGAAGAATTCTTCGTAATGGTATTCACATAAAAAACTATCCAGCCGACCGATAGAAACACCAAGACTGACCAGCCGAAAAACTTTCGGTACGACCATTTCTTCGGAGGAGTCAGTCCTTTGGAAACGTCCGTTTGCTGCGTGCCTTTTGTGGTCCCTCTGCCAACCACCAAGTCCGGCCCTTCGCTTCCAATCACTACGCCGCGCATCCGCGTGCGCACGTTTAACCGAGAAAGTCCTTCCTGGTAGGCGAGGGAAACCTTCTTTAGGTCCGTGCTGTGACAATTCGGGCAGCGTAAATCCATCGCATCACCCAGTAATCGCCCGTTCGAGATGAATATATCTCTATTCCAATTGCCCTTCCAGTTGAAAGATCTCGAATTTTTTGACCGCGAACAACCAACCGCCGCAATTCTCATTTCGACCTCTTTCTGCAAGTTCGTTCGACTGGAGTTGGACCAGCCTGCACGACCGGCCGCTCCCCGGACATTCTCAACAGTCGCTCCATCGTGCCAGCAGACTTCAGTTGCTCCAACGCCCACTCCAGAAGCAGCTCTCCAATATTCCCAAGCGTTCGTCTCTCGCGAGCAGCGAACTCTTCCAGCTCAACTCGCAGATCTTGTCGGATACGCAGACTGAGTGGTGCCTTCCATTCGCCCATTGCATCAAACCCTCGGGTTAAACTGCTTCGCGTTCATTTGCATCTCCAGTTTCCGCCAATTTCAGACTCGCGCGGAACTTTTGCTTCATCTTGGTCGGTTTTCCTACCACGCATTCTGCGCACTCTTGCTTTGCGGTCGCCCAATGGTATGGCGATGCTTCCACCGCAACTAGGTTCCTCGCTGTGATCTTCTGCATTCGGCTCGTCAAATTGTGATGTGGTCCAAGTTGCAGCCAACAGCGGTGAGGAATCCTGCGTCCCGAGGACGCGACTGAATGCAGGCGATCTGAAGTGGTCCCTCCCAGTCGGGATTGAACACCATCACTCGGACAACCAGCGTGCCGTCTCGGTCTTCCTCGGCGTAGACGCCCACCGAATCCCACATCTCCGTCCTGCCGTGGCGTTGTATCAGTTGTCCGACAGATACCGAGATGGATTCAGTTCCAACGCAGAATTGGTTTTCACCCGAGGCTTTGCAAGACACGTGGAATTGCTTCTGACACTCGGACCAAGAAACCTTGGGAATGCCCGTCATATGTGACTCCATCTTTCAGGGTCAATTATACAACGAGCGCTCGTTGTTTAGCAATTGGGGTTTTCAGCGGGATTTCTTGGACTTGGGAGGCCGACCGCCCTTGCGCTTTTTCCGTCTGGCTTGCAACTGCCTGAAGTATTCAGGGCCGCGCTTGGCGATCTCCTTGCCACCCTTCCGTCCAAGCTTGACGGCGGCGGGATCTTTCGTCTTTGCCAAAATTCAGAAGAAGTAGCTTCCACTCCCAACCGTATTATGCACGACAAACAACTCCCAACCAAAGTTAACTGGTGTAATGCTTGCCTATGTAATGAGGGCCAGCTAATCCTTCTCACCCGAGTTCATTAAACCTCAGTGCGTTCCAATACCAGCTGCGCGATGAACGGACATGCCAACGCCACTAACAACCAACCCACCAAGGGCCAAAAGTGTGGCAAGTTCGAGGCGAGCTCTGGGTGCAAGATCAAGTCACTCATTCCCATTGAGTACATGTCTGCCGGTGATGGCAAATGAATCTGCCAAAAGTGTGCCACCGTCGAACAAATTATCGGAAAGACAATCACTACGCCCAGGCTGCTCAGGAATCCATTGCGTCCATTCTTATGCAATACGCCCAATAGATAGGTCACGCCGAACAGCAAGAAGGTCATAATGAGTCCCGGCGCGAATGCCAGCAGCAAACGCCCTGTAACCGGCACATGGCATCGCCATGACAGGATCGATGCGCCGACTAACACCATACTTGCCGTTAGCGCCAGAAACTGTACGGCGTTCGCCGTCCAAGCGGTCCAGACAAAGTAACGAATCGACCGTGGCTTGGTCAGCAAAAAACTTGCTGTTTTGTGGGCGAACTCTTCACCAATCCCGGTGGCTCCGAACGAAATCCCAGCGAGAGAGAGCAACGTGCTGGAAGCGAACACGAGCATCATCCAAGCGGCCGCGAAAGTTTCCTTCGGGGGCGCACCGCTCATAGTGAAATCCATCATTAGGAACGCCGCCAAGGTAACGGCAATGAATAGAAAAACATAAAAACTGACACGCGTGTCCCGCCAGCATTTCCAGAAGTACATCACTGCTCCTTTCCAATGACCTGTAGGAAGATTTCGCGCAGACCTAGCGTAGTAACACTCGTAACCGTTGCACCGTTCCGCGACAGTTCAGCGGCAAAGCCTTCGGCATCTTTTGTCACAACGTATCGATAGAAGTTTTCCTCAACATCAACGGATAACACCTGCGGCGACGTTTGTGCCGGAAGAGATCTGCCCGCGGCGGTGATCAGGCGGAATTCGCTCTTGATGTCATCTAATCGACCCTCCATCAAAAGCCTGCCGTGATCGATGAACCCAGCATATTCCACGATGTGCTCCACTTCCTCAAGTTGGTGGGAGGAGAGGAAAATTGTGCACCCTCGGTCGAGGGCATCCTCGGCCAGCACATGGATCAGCTGGTCCACCGTAATCGGGTCCAAAGCGGTTGTCGGCTCATCCAAAATCAGTAAATCCGCGCCTTGACAAAGCGCCAGCAATAGCCAAACCTTGGTTTGGTTGCCGTTGGAGAGCGCTTCAAAGCGTTGTTTCATCGGGATTTCAAATAGCCGCGCATATTTCTCTACCGCGCTGTCCAACCACGTTGGATAAAAGCCGCGACTAAATCGCACCAGTTCGGATGGCGTCATCGCGGGATACAGAGTCTTTTTCTCGCTGACATACGCGGTGCGTTGCAAAATGGCAGTGTGTTCGCTGAGTGCGTCCATGCCCAACACGCGCGCCGAACCGGACGTGGGGCGTACAAGTCCGAGCAGCATTTTGGTCGTGGTTGTTTTGCCCGCTCCGTTGCGGCCGAGAAATCCATAGATCGATCCGCGCGGCACGGCTAGGTTGATTCCACTGACGGCGCGGACGCCGCCGTATGTCTTCGCGAGGTCCTTAGTATCAATGGCAAGTTCGTTCATTTATTGTCTCCTACGCGTTCTACTAATTTGTCCAATTCCTCTTGCACGATTTTCAGAATGTCCTCGTCCGTAAGGCGGAGTTGGACGCCTTCGACGGCGATCTGCTTAGCGTATGGCTGCAGACGGCGCAATTTCTCCGATTTCAGAAAGCGCGGGACATTTGCGGCAACGTATGTGCCGCCGCCCGGAATGGTGGTAATGACGCCATCGCGCTCCAGATTCTGATACGCGCGTGCGGTGGTAGTGGCATTAATCCCCAGTTCGGCGGCCAGCTTGCGCACCGAGGGCAATGCATGGCCTTCTTTCACCGCGCCCGCGGCAATCGCATTCTTCACTTGAATTTCGATCTGCGCATAAATTGGCACGCCCGAGGACGGATTTACGTGAAAGAGCATTCTGTATGATTACAGCCATACAGTATACATGTCAAGTGAGGAATACCTCAGCGGTAACGGGCGACAGAATAGCGGGAAACTATGGTCACGGCCGCGCCTAAGCACTGTAGGAATACCGCAAGAAGACTCCAAAGGCCACTAGAACCGCGCTTCACATCTGTTGCACCCACCCTATAGCCGATTACTTCCGCTCCATCGATTTGTGCCCCACCCAAAATCGGGTTTCGTCGCGTTACTCGCAGCCTCTTGCCCTTCCTGCTTAAAACCTGCGCCTGGACCGCCCGCTTGTGCTGTGCAAGGGTCTCCGCTTCGCTCCGATAAACGCCAACACCGCGCCCTTGACAGCGCGGACGGCCAGGCGCTTTCCCCCCGCCAGGAAGGGCATTTGCTTTTAATGCGCCGCCCTCTGGCGTCGCCTCGAAAGCAAAAATCAAAACACGAAAGGAGTTTTTTCCAATGCACCAAACCACGAAACAACCGCTTTTTCCGCTTGGCCAAATCGTCGCCACACCCGGCGCTCTGGCCGCTCTCGAAAAGGCAGGACAGCAACCGCACGAATTCCTCTCACGCCACGTTCACGGCGAGTGGGGAAACGTGCCCGACGAAGACCGCAGGGAAAACCAATTCAGTCTCGAACGCGGATTCCGGCTATTGAGCAGTTATCGCACCGCCGCGAACGAGACCGTCTGGGTTATCACCGAGGCCGACCGCTCTGTAACCACCCTCTTGTTGCCCGAAGAGTATTAAACCGAAAACAAATTAAAAAAAGGAGACGAATGAAATGAACGCAGCAACCGCAGTCAGTACGACCAATGCAGCACCGCCTGTGGAGGTAAGCGTCCGAGAAATTCCACTGAGTAAAATCTCGGAATCCAAAACCAATCCTCGCCGCCAGTTTGACGAAACCAAGCTCGCCGAACTCGCCGACAACATCAGGCAATACGGTGTGCTCCAAGCCATCCTCGTGCGGCCTATCGGCGAGGCAGGCAGTTTCGAAGTCGTGGCAGGAACGCGCCGGTACCGCGCATCGAAGCTCGCTGAACGAGACACCATTCCCGCTACTGTCCGCGAACTGACCGACGCGCAGTGCCTCGAATTGCAGTTGATTGAGAACCTCCAGCGGTCTGACGTTCACGAACTGGACGAAGCGCAAGGGTATGCCGTGCTCATGCAACTGCAACCGGAGAACTACACCGTCGAAACCATCGCCACAAAGGTGGGACGGTCTGAGGCTTATGTGTATGCCCGGCTCCGGCTTCTGCATCTCATTCCCGAAGCGAGGCAGGCGTTCTACGAAGCTAAGCTCACTGTGGCGCATGCCTTCGAAATGGCTCGCTTGCAACCGAATGACCAGCAACGCGCTTTGCAGGAATGCTTCCCGCAGCATCGCAGTGCCGCCGCCATCTTGAAGGATAGAAAAGCGGAAGCTGTGACTGTGCGGGAGCTACGGCAGTGGATTGAGCGGGAAATCCATCTCGACCTGACCAACACACCGTTCGATCCGCAGGATGAAAATCTTCTGCCATCAGCGGGAGCGTGCGCCCGCTGCCCGAAGCGCACGGGGAGCAATCCGTTGCTTTTCCCCGAAGTGCGGCAGAAATCCATCTGTACCGACCGCGAATGCTACCGCGCAAAGGTGGAAGCCTTTGTGCAATTTCGCGTGAAGCCGCTTGAGGAAAAGGGCGAGAAACCTCTGCGCGTCTCGCAGGCTCCGTCATGGCAGACGAACGGACATGCGAGAAACGTGCTCGTCGAAGGCCAGTTCCTGAGAGCGAAAAGCAAGAGCGAATGCCCGAACACAAAGCCCGCTGTGCTCATCGATGGCAAAGGGGCAGGCACAATCTTCCACATTTGCCGCGATGAGAAGTGCCCCGTGCATTCTCGCATCACTCGTTACGAGCCGACACCGCAAGAACGCGCCCAACGCGCCAAAGAAAGATTGGCCGAAGGCGTTGAGAAGCAATCCCGCTTCCGCATCCTCGATGCGGTTCGCAAGAAGTTGCCGGACGCTCTGCCTCGTGCCGAGGTAGAGATGATTGCCCTCGACTATTTCCGTCGCTTGGGTCACGACAATCACCGCCGTTTGTGCAGGGTGTACGGATGGGAAGAGAAGAAGACCAAGACATCATGGGGCGGACAGACTGTGGACTACGAGAAGATTGCAATGGCAGCGGTCGAAGGCATGACCACCGCCGACCTCCATCGTTTTCTCTTTGTGGCCGCTCTTGCATCCGACCTGTATTGCCCTGGGTACAATCCGGCGCAGGCGCTCGCGAAGGACTCAAACCTTGCGCGTGCCGCAACGCGGTACAAGGTCGATTCGGCGAAAATCACCGCAGCAGTCCGAACCGAACTGACGAAAGCGAAGGCTAAGTCGCCAAACCCAAAAACTGAAAAGAAAGCAGCAAACAAACTGAAACGCAAATCCCAAACGCCAAGCCGGAACGCGCAAGGTTAGGCTTCGCGAATCAGGGGGGCCGCGCTGCCAGCACGGCCCCTCTTACGCTGCCACTCTAATAGCGTCATGCCGAAACACGATTGTACAGACCTTCATTCATAGCGGAGGGCGACCAATGGATCAACGCGCATGGCGCGCCGCGCGGGAATGTAGCCCGCCGCGAGCGCGACGAGCACGAGCAAAACTGCGGCGGCGATGAACGTCAGCGGGTCGATGGCGCTGATGCCGAACAGCAGGCTGCGCATCAATTGGGCGAGCGTCAGCGCTCCGGCGATGCCGATGCATACGCCGATGAAAACCACCTTCGCGCCGCCGCCGAGAATGAGATGAAGCACGTCGTCCCGCTGTGCGCCCAGCGCCATGCGAACACCAATTTCGTGAGTGCGCTGCGTGACGATATAAACCATGACGCTGTAAAGGCCAACCGCAGCCAAAACAAGAGCCAGCGCCGCAAAAAGAGCCAGCAAGCTGGCAGCAAATCGCTGCTGCGCGACCGATTCGGCGACGCGCTCACTCATCGTTTTCACTCCGTAGACCGCCTCGCTGGAATCGAGCATCTCCACTTGCGCGCGCAACGCACCGGCGAGCGGCCTCGGGTCCGAAGCGGTGCGCACTACGAGAGTCATGCCATACAAAGGGAAATAAATCGTCCCGTTCGATTTGGTGACGAGAGTGTCGCTGCGCACCGTGCCAACCACGCCGACAATCGTCGCCCATGGACCCTTGTTATCCCACCCGAGTTGTTTGCCGACGGCATCTTTGCCGGGCCAGAAACGCTTCGCGAGGGCTTCGTCAATCATCACGACAGAGCCTTTCTGTATTTCTTCTCCTCCGGTCAGCATCTCCGCTTCTCTGTACACATGCCCGCGCAGCAGCGGAATGCCCATTGCCGCAAAATAATCCGGCGAGGCCGCCACATTGTCAGCGTGCGGCTGAGGAGCATTTGGACCCGGACGATAATCACGGATCGCAAAAACCGAATTGCCCGGCTGCATGAGCGGAGGATCATCGGCGAGTGCGGCGTGGAGCACGACTGGCATCGCCGAGACGCGGTCGAGCAAAGCCCGCGAGAATGCCGCAGCGTGCGCGGCGTCGGACTGCTTCGAAGGCGAGATGCGCATGGTCATCACGTTTGTGGGATCGAATCCCGGATTCACGTCGAGGAGCTTGGCGAAGCTTCGCAGCAGCAGGCCAGAGCCGACCAATAGGATGAAAGTGAGCGCTACTTCGGAGAGGATGAGAGCGCGGCGAAGCCCCTGGCGGCCGCCAGAGGAACCGTCGGCGCGCCCATTTTCCTTCAGCGCATCGTTGAGATCGAGTTTGCTTGCCCGCATTGCTGGCGCGAGGCCGAAGAAAATTCCCGCCAGCATCGAAACGGCGAACGTAAAGCCGAGAACAGCGGGATCAAGACGAATTGTGTTCGCGTGGGGAAGGCTGGCTGGCGCGAAGCGAATCAGCGCCGTAATTCCCCACCAAGCCAGCAGAAGACCGAGCGCACCGCCGGTAAGGGAGAGTAAGACACTCTCGGTGAGGAGTTGCGCGATGATGCGCCGGCGGCCCGCGCCGATGGCCGCTCGAATGGCCATTTCTCGCGAACGGACGCTGCCGCGCGCGAGGAGCAAGTTGGCAATGTTAGCGCATGCAATCAGCAGCACAAGAAGAACTGCACCCAGCAGCAGGTACAAAGGCTGCCGAACATTGCCGACCAGTTCGTCCATGAGCGGGCGCACCTCAATGCGAAAATCACTCAGAACGCCAGCGTGCTCCTTGTCAACATTCGCCCGGATGTGCGCAGCATCGGCAGACATCACAGCCCGGGCTTGTCCGAGCGTGACTCCGGAACGCAGGCGCGCCAGCATCGTGCAGACGATCGACCATCGCTCATCTTCGGTGAATGCTTTCGGCGTAAACGCCATGGGAACCCACAATTGGATATTCGGGTAGAGGATTTCAAGCTTCTCTGGCAAAACGCCAATCACTTCGTAGCTTTCCCCGTCGAGCTGCACACGCTTTCCGATGGCGTTGCGGGCGCCTCCAAAAATACCTTTCCATAATCCTTCGCTTAAAAGGACGACGTGGCCGTTGCCGTAGGTGTCTTCAGCAGCGGTGAATGTGCGGCCAAGAATTGGGCGAATGCCAAGAAGCGGGAAAAGGGTCGCGCTGGCACGCATAGCGAGCAAGCGCTGCGGCTGGCCCGCGCCGGTCAAATTGAGATTCTTTTCGATAAGCAAGGCCGTGGATGCGAAGATATTCGTGTGCGCGCTGTAGTCACGGAATTGCAACGGTGAAATGCCCGCGCGCGGCAAGTTGAGATTCGGCAATTGGTCGTGCAGAACAACGACACGTCCCGGATCGCAAATCGGGAGCGGCTGCAGCAGCACGCCATAAACCACGGAAAAGATGGCGGTGTTTGCGCCGATGCCGAGAGCGAGTGTGAGGATGGCGACGGCGGTGAAGCCTGGAGATTTGCGCAACATACGGAGAGCGAAGCGAATGTCAGCAAAAAAACTTTCGATGGAGGGCCATTGCCAGACTTCGCGGCCGCGCTCTTCAAGCAGCGTGACGTTGCCGAATTCGCGGCGAGCGGCTTGCGCGGCTTCCTCGCGGGACATACCGCCAGCGATCAGCTCGTCAATTTTCTCGTTGAGATGCTCTTCGATTTCGGCCGAGAGATCGCCATAAAGACGGCGGCGCGAGAACAATCGGCTGATCCAGTTCATGACTTCACCGGTGCGAGGACGCGCGTGATTCCTTCCAGCATTTGTTCATAACTCGAAACCTGGTGATCGAGATGCTTTGCGCCAGCGGCCGTCAACTTGTAAATGCGGACGCGGCGATTGGTCGAAGAGACGCCCCACTCGGCTTTGACGCAGCCTTCCTTGAGCAGGCGCTGGAGAGCAGGATAGAGTGAGCCTTCTTCAATTTGAAGCAGGTCATCGGAAGCCCGCCTGATGTGCTGGACGAGAGCGTAACCGTGTAGAGGCTGGCGCTTCAGGGTACGGAGAATCATCATTTCGAGCGCGCCGGGGAAAAGGTCGCGGGGTTGCGGCTTGCTCATGCGGGCTCCTTTGCGACTCCGGTGGCGAAGGTAATTCGCTCTAGGCCTAGAGCAAAATAGTATTAGTCACGGCGAATGTCAAGCTCCTAAAAATGGGAACGCACGTGGCCATCATCCGTGGACGCGCGTATCGAGATGCTACCGCGTGACATCCTTCGGAAAACTCACCTCTCGACTATTTCTTCTCGCTTGTTGCCGCCCCTAATGTGCTCCTCATCCCGATTATTACTGAGTGCGGTGCATCGCCTTTTTCCGCCGTGCATTTTCTTGGGCACGGCTTCGGGCTAATTCCTGCGCCCGGCAGCTTCGCGTCTTCTGCTTTCACGGTTCCCCCGGAATGCATCGGTTCCTCCCATAAAGCAGCCGCTCGCTTTGGGAGCAGAAGCCTCTCGCTTATCGGGTGCCTCAAGAAAATGAGGCGGAAAAAGGAGAAAAAAAATGTCTTACCTTAACTCAGTAACGATAATCGGATTTGTTGGAGCAGACCCGGAGCAGCGCCAAGCGCGGAGCAACAACGGCTCGAAGTTCACCGTTCTTTCGGTCGCCACGCAGCGATCTTGGAAGAACGCGCAGGACGAGTGGTCCTCGAAGACGGAGTGGCACCGCGTTTGCATCTTCCGTCCGCGACTGGCGGAACACGTCGCGACGGCGATCAAGAAAGGCGCGCACGTGCTCGTTGAGGGCAGCCTTATCAGCACGGCGTACGAACGCGAAGTCGGCAAGGGCAAGAAAGCCAAGACGACCAAGCAGATTTTTTGGTGCATTCGCGCCGATGTCGTGCGCAAGCTTGATCGCGGTGAGCCTGAGCCGGAAACAGTCGTTTCCGGCTCTAATGCTTCAGACCATGCCGCTGAAGCAACCGATGGCGATTCCTTCTAGGGCTGGAGTGCATTGGCCCTCCGACAAAAGTCGGAGGGCCTTTTTCTTTGCGCGGACGCCACCGGCGCGAGCGCTCTTACCCGCGCGTCCGCATCAATCATTCATAACGTAGCGCGACCATCGGATCGACGCGTATCGGCTACCACTAGGGCTGATAGAGCCACGCGTGATCCACTGCGACCCAAGTGGAAGTGTTGTAGCCACCCGTGAGCAAGACTTCGCCATTCGGCAGCTGCGTTGCGGTCGAAAAGCAATAACCGTCCAGCTTACTCCCGCTGACGAGTTGGAAAAAATTGGAAACAGGATTGTAAATCTCCGGCTGATCGGCACCACCTCCGATAAGAACCTCACCGTTCCTGAGCGCCAAAGTCGCTTTCATAAGCTTGTAGCGTTTGAGATTCATTTCGGGTCCGACTGTGAATTTCCCCGTGGCCGGATTGTAAATTTCTGTGTCGGAGCGCAAGCCGGGAGTGCCGCTGAGTCGGCCCCCTGCAACGAGCACTCTTCCGTCCGGCAGAAGCGCAGCGCCAAATTTGCCGCGCGGAATCAGAAGCTCGCCCGAAGCAGCAAAATGGCCCGTTGACGGATCATAAAGTTCTGCGCAGCAGTTGCTTAGCGTAAGTACCTTCCCATCCTTAAGGAGAAGCACGGGACCACCCGCTGAAGGGCCTCCTGCAACAGAAAAAGCGCGAGTGGCGTGATGGTAGAGCTCGGCGGTTACAGTGGGCTGAGTATCTGAGCTAACGTTCCCTCCGACAATTAATACGTCGCCGTCCTTAAGCAGAACTGCGCTAGCGCCGGCGCGCGGCTCAGTCATGTTCCCGATTCGAGTAAACGTGTTGGTGGAAGGGTCGTAAAGTTCGGCAGTTGCCAAATAGCACGAGGCGCTGCACCAGGAGCCGGTGGCACCACCGGCGATGAGAACTTTTCCGTCTTGGAGCAGCGTGGCTGTGCTTCCCCAGCCACGAGGTGAAGCGAGTTTGCCGACAGGTGTGAATCGGTTGGTGCGCGGATCGTAGAGTTCTGCCGTGGGTTCGGGCACACCATCACGGGCCATACCTGCGGCGATGAGCACTTTGCCATTCGGCAGAAGGGTTGCGGTGTGATCGAAGCGGGGAACAGTCATATCGCCGGTTGGCACGACGCGGCCCACCGTGTCCGCGCTGACAGAATTTGCACTTCGATGCGCGGCGAACCAGCTTACGGCAAAAGTCGCCAATACAATAGCCGAGAGTTTGATGCTTTGCGAAATCATGACTGTCAGTCCTTTCGCTATTCATAGCGGAGCGCGACCATGGGATCGACGCGCATCGCCCGTCGCGCGGGAATATAGCAGGCCAACAATGCGACGAGTGCTAGTAAGAGCGCCACTCCCGTAAGAGCGGCGGGATCAGTCGGCGTAATCTCGAAGAGGAGGGCCCGCAGAAATCTCGTGAGCGCAAGCGCCCCACCCATGCCGATAATTACCCCTGCTCCCGCAAGCAACAAGCCTTCGCGAATCACCATCCACAGGATGTCGCCCTTCTGGGCACCCAACGCCATGCGAATTCCGATCTCATGTGTCCGTTGCGAGACGGAGTGCGCAAGCACGCCGTAAAGGCCGAGAGCGGCAAGGAATACCGCCAGCAAACCGAACGCACCGATGAGGCTGCTCGCGATCTTTTGCTGCCACACAGAGAACCCGACGTAATCCTGCATCGTCTTGGTCTCAAAAACAGGGAGCGTCTTGTCGAGGGCAGCAACCGCGCTGCGGAGTTCGGCAGACGCGGCGGCCGGGGGCAGCGTGGTATGCAGGGCGATGGTCACGCGTCCAGAGTAATTTTGGAATAAGGGAACATACATGATCAGCGGAGGCGGCTCGGTCAGCGACAAATATTTGCAATCCGCGGCGACGCCAACAACCTCGAGCCGGGGCCGCGAAGGGCCTTCGACAGTGGGCCACGAGATGCGTTTACCGATGGCATTCTCGCCGGGCCACATACGCTCTGCCAAGTTGCGGCTTACGATCGCCTTGCCCGGTGTCGTTTCATCGTCTCCCAAATCGAAGTCGCGCCCTTGCATCAGCGGAATGCCCAACGTCTGAAAATAGTACGGTGAAACGTTGACGATATTCACGTGGAGGCCACGCTGGAACCATTGGCCTTTAAGAAGATTTTGCGGCGGTTCCTCTCCGGGATGGAATACGGAAGCGCCGCCGGGCCACGGATTTGGCGGTATCGACGTTGAGAGACTGGCGGAGGATACCTGCGGCAGTCGCGTCAAACGCTCAAGAAGCTGGTGATAAAACACGTCTCCGCGCTTGCCATTGACTGCCTCGCCGTCTGTATTCCGAAACGTGCCGACTGAGCTATCCTTCCCGTTTTCGTACCCCTGCATAGTCAGGTTGATGGAGGCCATAAAGATGTTCGTCGTGTCGAATCCTGGATTGGAATTGAGAATTTTATACATGTTGTGGAAGAGCAGACCGGCTGCAATCAGGAGAACGAACGACGCGCCGACCTGCGCTGCTGCGAGGAGTCGCTGCAAAAGCGATTGATTTCGTGAACTACGGGGCGCTCCTTCTTTCAGCGATGTCAAAATATCCGGCGAAGAAGAACGCAAGGCAGGAAGCACGGTAAACGCGACACCGGCGAGGATCGAAACGAGTAGCGTGAATGCGAGCACGCGCGCGTCCGGGCTTACATTGGAATCTCGAATAACGGAAGTAGGCTGCGCGTAGTGGACTGAAATCCTGATTATCCACGGAGCGAGAATTAACCCGAGAGCACCAGACACAAACGACATGAACAGGCCTTCCGTCACAAGCTGACGAATGAGCCGCCCGCGGGTTGCTCCCAGCGCCAAGCGGACGGAAATTTCTCGTCGACGTCCCGTAGCCCGAACTAAGAGCAAACCGGCAATGTTGGCGCAAGCGATTACCAACAGCAAGCCGACTGCGGCAAAAAGCAAGCCGAGAAAGCCCGTCAGGCTAGCCCGGTCGTCAGGGTCAATTCCCACGCCACACTCAAGCGCCACTGTGTGTCCCGTATTCGTAATCGGATACGCCAGTGCGAGTTGGCGAGCGATGACGCGCATATCCGTTTGAGCTTGCTCGAACGACACGCCTGGCTTCAGCCTGCCGAAAATGCGCATCCATCCCCACGCGCGTTCTTCGAAATAGTGCTGGCCTCTCGATGACGGCATCCCCTCGTGCAACATGCTCATCGGCACCCAAACGTCAGTCCTCAGCGCGGCCAGCACGCCGGTAAACCTCGGCGGGGCGACGCCAATTACAATGAACGGGTAGCCATTCAGAGTTATTTTGCGTCCGAGGATGGCGCGACTTGAGCCAAACTTGCGCTCCCACAACGAATAGCTCAGCACCACAACGGCATTGGCGTCACGCTTCGTATCGTCATCTAGGACGATCAAGCGGCCTAAAGCTGGCTGAACACCCAGGACGGGAAAATAATTTCCCGTCACGATATCGCCGATAATTCGTTCGGGCGAGCCGGTGCCGAGGTTCATCCACACTGCAGCATGCGCCGCCAAACCCGAAAACGAGCGGTTCCGATCGCGATAATCCACGTAATCCGGATATCCATTCACGCCGAATGGATCGTTTTTCTGCATTCGAAAGAGAGAAGCTAATTGCTTAGGATTTGCAATTCCCGGCAATGGCTGGAGCAGCACCGCATTAATCAGACTGAAAATTGCCGTATTTGCGCCGATGCCGAGGGCCAGGGTGAGGACGGCGACGGCGGTAAAGCCGAGGGATTTGCATAGCATGCGGAAGGTGAAACGCAGGTCTTGCAGCAAATCCTGAACCCAATTGACTCGGCGAGTGTCGCGACATTCTTCTTTGCGTTTTTCGACTCCGCCCATGTCAAGCAGAGCCGTGCGGTGCGCTTCTCGCGGCGTCATGCCCTTGGCGACGTATTCGGCGGTTTTCTGTTCGATGTGATCCCGAAGTTCGTCGTCGAGTTCCTGGTCTGCCTGTCTTCGACGAAATAACGAACGCAGCCGAAGACGAATCGTGTACAGCCAATGTTCCGGTCGCATCGCCGCCTCCTTCAACACCGCGCCCCGTCAAGCCTCTTTAAGTTTGACAACACGTGAAATCGCGCTCGACAACCTGCCCCAGTTGTCGGTTTCTTTTTCAAGTTGTCGCCGGCCTAACCGTGTCAGCGAATAGTATTTCGCCCGGCGACCCTTTACGGACGTCTTCCACTCGGCTGTAATCCAGCCTTCTTGCTCCAACTTGTGCAGAGCGGGGTACAGCGACCCGTCGCTCATTTGCAGAACGTCGTCGGACACTTGCTTTAGCCGCTGACTGACGGCGAAACCGTTCATCGGCTCAAGAGCGAGAATTTTCAGCAGCAGCATGTCCAGCGTGCCCTGCACCAAATCGGAAGGTTTGCTCATATTTTATGTCCTCGGTAACCGATAACAATATAAACCCGCTGCCCTCGGTAAGCAAGCTGAACCTCATCGAATCCCCGCCATTCGGCGTCATCGCCGGAACGCGTTTTCTCGCTAAGACTCTATTGACGTTGTGCTGTAACACGAATAACGTATTACTCGAATTAACCCGCGTCCCACTCTAGCATCCTCAGGTAAAACAGGCTGCCAGCGGGTAACTTCAGGGCACGGCATTGCGGATACGCCTCTCGAAATGGCTGCTAGCGGTTGTGCTCGTCGTGTTCTCTCTTCTTGCGTTTGCTCCTGCGACGTCCAGAAAATATGTGTTGCTCTACCCCTCAGGGCTGGCGAGCGTCGGACCGCCGGTCGAGGGCCAGAAGACTTTGAGCAGCCCTCAACTTTTGCTTGCGGAAGCGAATCGCTTGTCGTGGTTATTTAACTGGCCGAAGGCGGAGCCTCTTTATGCCCGAGCGGAGAAGTTATTCAAGGAAAGCGGAGATACAAGAGACGAGATTTATGCTCGCGTCGGACGCATTCGGGCACAATCCGAAACCATGTCGTATGTGGACGTCTCGGAGATGATCGGTAAGGAGCTCGACGACCCCGTTGTGAAAACCGATCCCAACTTGAGGCTATGGTGCCTTGCCCAGAAAGGCTACACCGATATTGAAATCAGCCCGACGGTCACGAAATGGGATTGGACGCAAGCCCGCAACATTGCGAAGACTCTAGGAGAGACCCAATGGGTAGCACGCGCAAACGCCGAGCTTGGAATCGTGGCATTTCTGCAAGGCGAAAGCGGGCGCGCCGCAAAGTTGGTTGGTGACGCGCTTCTTTCCGCGATGGCGAGCGGGGACACGGGCGGTCAGGTTCGATCTCTCGAAATGCTCGGCAATGGCTTCAATACAGTTCAACGACATGCGGAGGCCCTCGCGTTCTTCGACCGGGCAATTAAGGTTGCCACGAAGACGCCGGATGCGGGATTCCCCTATATGGCGTTCGAAGGTAAGGCGCAGGCCTTGGTTGGGCAGAATAAACTCCGAGACGCAAGGGATACACTTAATCAAGCATTGACGATTGCCAAGAAGAACGACAAGTTCGGCCATCAGTCGCAGATATTCATTCAACTCGGAGAGCTAGATCTCCAGACCGGCGACCGAGAGGAGGCGACGTCATATCTGCGGGAAGCGGGACAACTCGGATGGACGCATGCGTTCTATCGCATGGCGACGCAAGCCTTCTTTGACCTCACGAACATTTACTCCACAGACGGAGACGAGAAATCCGCCGAGCGATATGCTTCCTTAGGTTTGGACGCGAGCAGGCGCGTCGGTGACCGCTATTTTCTGCCGCGCGACCTTACCGTACTCGCTGATTTGAAGGCACGCGAAGGCCATGTCGCCCAAGCCAACGCGTTGTACCAACAAGCAGAAGACGTGATTGACGGAATGTTGGTCAATGCTGATGAAACTTATTGGAGCAGTTCTCTCGCCGCTGCTATGAGCGAGACGTATTTGCATCACTTTGAACTCGTCGCACGAACCGGCAACCTAGCGCGGGCGCTGGATATCCTCGAACGAGTCCGGGGTAGGACCGCAGCCGCGCTCCTGGAAGACAGAGTAACATTCAGCAGCGACGAAACACCCGCCGTGCAAGCACTGGCAGCGACTGTCTCCAAGCTTCAACTTCGCCTAATGCGCTCCGACAGCGCCACGGAACGCAGGGATTTGAACAATCAGCTCATCGAATACGAACGTCGGTTAGATTGGACACGGAACGACCAAGATGCGTCGCGGCACGAATGGCTTGAAAGGCCTGCGTCTTTGAAATCGATTCAGGCCGTCCTCCACCCGAACGAACTTGCGTTGGAGTATGTGCTGGACGAGCCCCATGCGTTCTGTATTTGGATTTCAAAGAAACATTCTGGTCTGACCGCGTTGCCAGCTGGAAAACAGGCCATTCGCGCGCTAACGCAAACGTACCTCAGCAGCATTCGGGCGAAACAGGATAATGTTCGGGTTGCTGAAGAACTCTACTCCGTTCTCTTGCAACCTGTGACCCAAGCAGCCACACACCGCACCTTGATTGTCGTTCCTGACGGCATTCTGTACTTCCTGCCCTTCGACACGCTCCGTCAGCCCGATGGTTCCTTCTTGGCGGAGTCGCGAACAATCAGTTATGTTCCCGCGATGACGGTTCTGGATGTTTTGAGAACCAGAAGCGACCAGGACAAGCCGCAGCATTCTTTTCTCGGCGTGGGGGATGTCCCATATCAGGACCAGGGTGATGTATCGCCCGAACTACCGAAGCCCGAAGGAATCGAGAAGACAGTCTTGCGCGGCCTTTCTGATACGCTGGGGACTTCGCTGCACGATCTCCCGCAGACTCGCGCGGAGGTTCTCGACGCCAACAAGATTCTCGGCAATGATGGCGTGATTCTCCTCGGCTCATACGCGACTGAGGCCACATTTGAATCCGAGCCTCTCGCAGATTTCCGCATCGTTCATCTTGCCGTGCACGGATTCGCCGACAGCCGTTTCCCCGAACGATCAGGGTTGGTGTTGGGGATAGACCGCGCGCCTCGCGATAATGGCCTTTTGCAAATTCCCGAAATCATGCGGCTTCACTTCGATGCCGACCTGGTTACGCTCTCTGCCTGTGATACAGGTGTGGGCAAAGTCGAAGGCGAAGAAGGAATCACGAATCTCGCTGAAGCGTTCCTGGTAAGTGGCGCGAAGGCGGTCGTCGCAAGCCTTTGGAGAGCCGATGATACGTTCACCTCGGACTTGATGAAGCGCTTCTATACACATTTGGCGCAGGGCGAGGACAAAGCGACGGCTTTGAGAGACGCGAAGCGCGATTTGCTGGCAAAATACGGGACTCACGTTTCGCCTTATTATTGGGGAGCATTCGTGTTAATCGGAGATGGAGGATCGCCGATTCCTTTGCACTAGCCATGGCCCTCCACGCCAAAACCCGAGAAAAAATCTACGAGCGGGTGTGCGAACTCGTTCAACGAAAGCATTTCGACCCCGGAATGAACGGGGCGAACTGGGAGGAATTGGCCGAAACTGGAAAGGAAAGAATTCTTCGCAGCAGTACCGATGAGGAGTTTGAAAAACAGATACAAGAACTGCTGAACGAGCTAAAGACCAGCCACACTGGGTTTCGGCATTCCAAGAGCCGCAACATTCCCGGACGCCATGCCATCGCCGCCACATTCATGTGTTGTAACTTCGATGGTGATCAGCAGTGGATGTTCCAGGACGTTCATGAAGGCGGCCCAGCGCATGTGGCCGGCTTGCGCCCCGGTGACATTCTGCTTCAGGTCCGCAATCGAGAATTGAAACCGCCCGAGCCGCCGATTTTCCCGGTTGGAGACGATTCCCAGTATGTAGTGCAAAAGCCAGACGGCAAGCGGGTCATGGGGACCCTAAAGGTGCCGTCACCCCGGTCGAAGAGTCGTCCTGTGATCGTTCCCAAGGCAGTTCTCTGCTCACAGCTACCAGACGGCGTCGGTTGGTTGAAGGTGACCATGTTTCCTGGAGCGGTTGGAATTGATCTCGCTCACATGCTGGACGCGGCCTTCGCTCACCTTCGAGATTCCGACCGGTTGATTGTTGATCTTCGTGGGAACACCGGAGGAGGAATTGGTGGATTGCGCCTCATGAGTTATTTAACTCCCGGAAAGAAAGAGGTCGGATACAGCCTCACGCGTGCGCGTAAAGAGAAGGGATATGCACGCGAGAAGTTGCCGAGATTTGGCCGGATACCGTCGCATAAGCCGACTCTTTTATGGCTGGCGCTGCGCTATGGCTTTATCGACAAGTCGATTCTTGTCGTGACGGAGGGTCTCGGCGCGCAGCGATTTCATGGCCGCATAATCATTCTTGTGAACGAGCACACATCCAGCGCAGGCGAAATGGTTGCCGCGTTCGCCGAGGAGAATCAGCTAGCAATGATTGTCGGCGCAAAAACACCAGGACGGCTACTGAGCGGACGAACCTTTCAGGTGGGCTCGGGTTATATTTTGGGCCTGCCTGTGGCCGCGTACCTCACGTGGCAAGGAAGAGTGATTGAAGGCAAGGGCGTGACACCGAGCATTCCCATTGCGCTCTCGCCCGAAAAGCTGATCGCAGCCGAAGACACCCAGATGCAAGAAGTTCTAAAACTCGTCAAAGACCTCTGATGGCAGTTCCCATGATGCGCCGCAGATCTTATTGAGCGATACCCAACAGCCCGTCCACAATCGGATAGATGAAACTCGTGAAACATTCACTTGACTCCGAGGCCGTGCCGTCGTTCAATATGTTGCAAAGCCATATATGGAGACGCCAATTTCACAAACGGAATGGAAAAGAGGCAGCGCCGAGCTGCTCGTTCTTTCGCTCGTAGAAGCCCGCCCGCGCCACGGCTACGAAATCAACAAACTCATCGAGCAACGTTCGGGTGGAACCATTCGTTTTCACGTGGCCTCACTTTACCCGATGCTCTACCGCCTGGAACGACGCGGCTGGCTCCATGGCCGCTGGGTTGAAAAAAGTGGCCAGCGCCGCCGCCGTTATTATCGTGTGACTCGCCAGGGCCGCAGAGTCCTCGCTTCGCAGCTTCGTGGCTGGCGCGAATTCGTCGCCGGCATCAATCGCATCACGGAGGCTGAAAATGCCTGAATGGAAGCCGGAAATCCTCCGCAGACTCGCTCCGCTGAAGCTTGCTCCAACGCGCGAAGCGGAAATCACCGACGAGCTTTCGCAGCACCTTGAAGACCGCTACCAGGAACTCCTTATGACCGGACAGTCCGAAGACGCAGCTTTCCGCACCGCCATCGACGAACTAAAGGGCGAAGATTTTCTTACCCGTAGTCTCCGCCCTGTCGAGAGGGATTTGTATCGCGAACCCATTGCGGCGGGAAAGGACAGCAACAATTTGTTCTCTGGCATCTTTCAGGACATTCGCTTCGCCCTCCGCATGCTCCGCAAGTCCCCCGGCTTCACCACCGTCGCCGTCCTCACTCTCGCTGTAGGATTGGCCGCCAACACAGCGATCTTCTCGGTCATCAACGGCGTGCTTCTTCAGCCACTCGAATATCCCAACCCGGGCCAGTTGGTCGATCTTCAGCTGTTCGTCCCTGATTGGGCGCACAAGTTTCCGATGGTTCCCCTGAATCCGGCGACATATCTCGCGTGGTCGCGTCAAGCCAAGTCGCTGTCTGGAATCGCAGTGGCTGATCAAGGCAACGTCATGAACTTGACCGGTGCAGGCGAACCTGCACTGCTGAACGCGGACGGCGTCTCCCCAACTCTTTTTGACGTCTTAGGCGTGAAGCCATTGCTTGGGCGCAATTTCTTGCCCGATGCGGACCAGGCCGGACGCAATCACGAAGTGATTCTCACCAATGACCTGTGGCGAAACCGTTTTCACGGTGACCCCAACATCATCGGGCACGCGATTGCTCTCGACGGAAGCCCCTACACCGTCGTCGGCATTTTGCCTGCATCGTTCGACCTTCCCACGCAGAACGAGCTGAATCCCATTGCAGGACCCACGCCCCCGGCCGAGCTCTTCGTACCACGGGTTTTCGACAAGGACGAACTCCAGGCGGATTCCGGGTTCGGCTTAGCCACCATCGCGCGATTGAAGCCGGGTGTTAGCAGCGCTCAGGCGATAGCCGAGCTGAATGTGATTCTGAGCCGGCAGTTCCATGCGGTCCAGTCAATGAGCCGCCCGCAAACAATAATGATGCCGTTGCGCGATATTATCGTGCGCTCCACCAAGCGGGGCCTTTGGATGTTGCTCGCGGCGGTGCTCGCCGTGCTGCTGATCATCTGCTTGAATCTTGCGAATCTTGTGCTGATGCGCGCCACTGCCAGAGAGCACGAAGCTGCGATTCGCACAGCTCTGGGCGCCAGCCGCGGCCGTCTGTTGCGTCAAACGCTGACGGAAACGCTTTTGCTGGGGCTGCTGGGCGGAGTGTTAGGGCTCGTGTTGGCGTACTGGGCGCTTTGGGGCTTGCTCGCCCTTGCGCCGGTTAGTTTGCCACGCATTAACAATGTCTATCTGGATGGCGCGGTCCTTGGATTTACTTTGGGAATTTCGATTTTGGCAGGCGTGCTCGCCGGCTTGCTCCCTGCATGGCGCGCCTCGCACGCCAATCCTCAAGATGCATTGCGATCGGGCGGCGCGCGCAACGCAGACAGCAATACGCGCCTGCGCGCAGGCGAATTTTTGGTTGGGCTCGAAACGGCGCTCAGCGTCATGTTGTTGGTCGCAGCAGGACTGCTGGTTGCAAGCTTCGCAAAGCTCGTGAGAGTACCCGAAGGCTTCTCGGTTGATCATATTCTTACCGTGAACCTGCAGCTACCCGAGGCGCAATACACGCAAACACAGCAGCGGAGAGAGTTCTGGCAAAAGGCGCTTGCAGCAACATCTGTCCTGCCCGGCGTCGAATCTTCCGCAGTCACCAATTTTCTGCCTCTCTACGGTGAGATCAACGACGATCCCGTTGACCTGCCCGGCGATACTCGCCCCGAAGCGGAGCGCCCGTACGCAAGTCATCGCCACGTCAGCCCTGCATATTTCAAAACTCTCGGAATTCCCTTGTTGAATGGCCGTGAGCTGACCTGGGCCGACGCGGGCACGAACAGGGTTGTAATTTCGGCTGACGCTGCGAAGGGCTTCTGGCCCGGCCTCAATCCCATCGGCCAGAGATTTGACGTTGATCCTTCGTCCAAATTCTCTGGATTTCAGGTGGTCGGTGTCGTGGGCGATACGCGCAGCATAGATATTTTCCAAGCTCCGACGCCAATGATCTACGGGCTCGAAGAAAGTGGTCTAACGGCCTCATTAATCCTTCGAACTCGTTTGCCCGCCACAGCAGTCGCCGCCGAACTGCACAGCGCGATCTGGAAGATTGATTCAAGTGTGGCAATTCCGAGCATTCTCAGCATGGGCCAAATCCTTTCTGCGTCGCTCGCGCCGCGCCGGTTCGAAACTTTGCTGACCTCACTATTCGCCGCCGCGGCCCTCCTGCTCGCCTGCTTGGGGATTTATGGCATGGTCTCGTATTCCGTCGTACGCCGCACTCACGAGATCGGTATCCGCATGGCTCTTGGCGCGCAAAACGCCGATGTGCTTCGCCGGGTAATCGGCCAGGGAATGAAGCCGACTGTGTTCGGTCTGGTTGCTGGAATTGTTGGTGCGCTCGGCTTCACGCGTTTCCTGTCCAGCTTGCTCTTCGAAGTGAAACCTTTCGACCCGCTCACGTTCATTCTCGTTTCGTTAATTCTGGCAGCCGTTGCGCTTCTGGCGTGCTACATTCCCGCCCGCCGCGCCATGAAAGTGGATCCGATGGTTGCCTTAAGATATGAATGATGCAGCTAACGGACATCTAGCGGATACGAATTCCACTCCAGGCCTGCCTCCCGAATTTGAAGTACGTATGTGCCAGGACTTACCGAAGACATTCTCAGCACGACGTGAAGGGCCGTAACACCCTTGCTGAGCTTGGCCGTACCAATCGCGGTCACGAGTGCTTCTTCTGATTGTTTCGCAATACGAACCTCGTATTCGCCCGCGCTGCTTCCGAGCGGGAGCAAAATGTTCAAACGAGATGCTTCACGACTCAGTTCGAGTGGCCTAACTCCCGGATTTGGCTCCGTGCCCCGAGCCACGGACCAATCTCTCAAGTCCAGCACAGCCACTTGAGTGGCTTGGTTCTTGTTGTGCCACCGAACCAACCCCCATCCCCCGATTGATGCGCAGACCAAGATGCTGGCCGCGATGGCAAGCAGAGTGCGCTTGCGACGAAGTTGATACGTTTTTCGAAACTGGGAAAAATCCCGATAGCATGGGCTGCAGGAGCCGAGGTGGTCCAGCCACTTCTCAGCCTCCGCGAGCGACACTCTATGAGACGCCATACCTTTAAGGATTTCGGAAGGCGGGCATCCGACGCGTTCGGGATTCGGGAATTCACGCAACAGTCCCCGCCCTAACGCGTCAAGGACGCGCTTTTCGTCCCTCGCGGAATATCCCTTTGAGTTCAGGTTTGCCTCCCTATGTCGAGAATATACATCCAAGCGGGCCTCAACCGGACTTCTTGGGCTTTCCCGATTTGAGCAATCGCACAATGTTCCGTCGAGTTTTCTCCAACCCGTACTCAAATCTCTTTTTTGCCGCCTGCTCGCTCAACCCCGACCACACGGAAATCTCTTTCCACGAATAGCCATACTGTCGCGCCTCCCAGACTTTTCTCGTCCAGCCATCCATGTGGCTCAATATTTGTTTAACGGTGATCGCTCGTTCCAGTTCCGAAACCCAGTCGGTATCCTGGGTGCTTTCAATTAGCTCCAAATCAAGGTTTTCGGGAACAGTCTCAAACAATTCGCGGCGTTTGTGCTCTGCCTTTAGGAATCTATGAAACCTGTGGTGAAAGGCAGCAACAAGATACGATTCCAGGTCTCCGACAGAAGAGGCGTATTCGCCTTTTCTCTGAAGGGCTTTGGAGACCGACCGTAATACTGCCTCCCAGATATCTGCTGCCAGGGCTTCGGACTCCCGAATTGAACCTTCGTGCTGAAGTTCTCGTGTCGCATGAGCGACAACGCGAGGCCAAGTCGCCTGAGCAGCCGCTATCAGCGCTGGCGGAAGGGGAGTTGCGTTTCCGGGCGTGTCTTCCTGAATCTTGCGGAGTACCCATTCGCCGTACGGGTCAGGTTTCCCCATTGGTCTGTTGTGTATATGGCCCGCCAGTTTGAATGGACATTGAAAGACTGCCATTCAATTATCGGTAATGTCAATAGAGGGCCAGACACCTCAGACACTTCCCGCTTGCCAAAAAATTATTCTCACTTTTCCCCTCGCTCAAAGCCTCTTTATAAGAGAGAGGAGTTCTCGCCGGATTCTTCCCGCGGACAAGGCGAAGCCGAAAACCTTCGGCCCCCGTCCTGTCAGCGTACGACCCGGAACTAGGGCGGACGCGAGAGTGGGTTAGCTGTACACGGAGCTCGTGCTCCAAGTGTCTCCTGACGAAAGTCGGGAACCGGCGAGAACAGCGCTCCCACCTCGCAATTCACCCCGCGCGAAATCTCGGGTCTGGCGAGAACTCTTCCATATGATCTCGGCACGCTATTTGGAAGAAGGAGAACATCCAGATGAAACGATTCTGGCGAAAGGCAGCGTGGCTAAAGCGAGAGTCCCGTTACCTGCTTACTGCTGCGGCATGCTTGCTGCTCGCGGCTCCTGCGTTTGCACAGTCAACGGGCAATTCACCCTGGGAAAATGCCGTAAACGTACTCGAAACGGCTTTCACCAGCACCATCGCACGCGGGTTATCCCTTGTTGCAATCGTCGTTGCCGGGCTGACGTTCGCTTTCGGCGAAGGCGGCTCGAAGCGCATCCTCGCCGGCGTACTCTTTGGCGTCGGCATGGCCATCGCCGCCGTGAACTTCATGGCCTGGCTCTTCCCGTGAGGCAGAGCTGAACAAACCACTCTTCTGAGGAGGGTCCGATGTCGAATGGCAGACGGGTCAACATGGTTCATCGCTCGCTCTCGCGGCCCCTCACCATCCTCGGGGCCGAGAGGAAACTCTTCTTCTTTGCGATGTGCGTGATGCGGGAACATTCAACCTGCTCGACAGTTTGGTGGGCGGCGTATTGATGTTCCTGTTGCTCTATTTCTTCGCTCGCTGGGCCACGAAAACCGACCCGCAGATTCTGCGATTCCTGCTGACATCTCCGAATCTGCGCACGCAATACGACCCGGCAAAACTCAGCCCGATCTCGATCCGCAGGGTGAACCATGCTTAGGCTTAAGCGAATCTTCAAGAACTACGAAGAGACCGGCTCGCTCAACGAGCAGGTGAACCTCTACGGGTTCGCGGACGAACACGTGTTCCTCACCAAAACTGGAGACCTCGGCGTCATCCTCGAAGTGCGCGGCGTTGACTACGAGTGCCTCGATGACGCCTCGCTTGACGGCCTCACCAAGAGGCTCGAATCCGCGCTGAAACTGTTCGACGAAAATCACCGCATCTATCAGTACATCTTCAAACGAAACAACGAAACCATCCCCTACAAACTCTATGGCAATCCCGTCGTAGACACAGCCATCAAGAACCGCATCGCGTATTTGTCTGCCAAGGCCGACACCCTCTTCTCGCTTTCGGTTTATTACGTGATCCTCTTCGAGGGGTCACGTCCGAAGCGCAAGATCGGAAGCGCGCTCGAGAAATTTCCCGAGCAGCCAGCCAATGCGCTTCGCGAGGTCTGGGCCTACTTCTCAACCAGGAAACAGGTTGTCCTACTTGACCGGGAGATCTCGAAGGCCCAGGCCACGCTGCTTCAGAAAGCCGAGAGTTTCATCCTCCAGGTCAGCGATTTCCTGACCGCCCGGCTCCTAGACAAGCAGGAAGCTTTCCGAATCCTGAAAAAGACGCTCAACTTCGCCCCGGAAAAGCTCGACTTGGCGAAACTCAAATACGACACTTTCCTCGACTATTACCTATGCGAGTCACATCTCGAATGCCACCGGGGACATCTCCGTCTTGACGATTATTACGTCAAGGTTCTCACTCTTAAGGAACCATCCGCGCAGAGTTTTCCGCTGATTTTCAAGAGACTCCTCGAAGTGCAGGCCAACTATTACGTCGTCACGGAGTGGAAGAGGGAAGACTCGGGCAAAACCCGGCGGGTCATTCAGGCCAAGCGCCGCCACTTCCACAACACGAAGCGTTCGTTTTTCAGCCAGGTCAATCTGAACGATGCTGCTCCGCAGGACGTTCTTCTCGACGATTCAAAAGAGTCCCAAGTCCGCGAACTTGGCGAGGGAATCAAGGAGATCGAGCTTCATGGGAATTACTTCGGGCAGTTCTCACTCACCGTCGTCATTTACGATCTCGACCCCGCCACGGTGGACCGGGCGTGCGCGGAGTTCTACAAAGTCTTCAGCGTTCACGACGCGCAGCTTTACGAAGAAAAATACAACCTTCTGAACGCATTCCTCGCAGCGGTTCCCGGCAACCACGCCTTCAACCTTCGGTACCTCTATCTGCTTAACACAAACTACGCCGACTTTTCGTTTCTCTTTACCCTCCACTGTGGCGAGCCTCGCAACCGCCATCTCCGACAGGAATATCTGGCGGTTCTTGAGACCAACCATCACACGCCGTACTTCCTGAACCTTCATTATCGGGATGTGGCTCACACGATGATCCTGGGGCGGACTGGCGCGGGCAAATCATTTCTGCTGAACTTTCTGATTACGAATCTCCAGAAGTATGCGCCGCACACGTTTATCCTCGATCTCGGCGGGAGCTTTGAAAGCCTGACCCATCTTTTCGGCGGCTCCTACGTTCGTGTCGGCCTCGAATCCGAAGACTTCACAATCAACCCATTCTCACTGCCGCCAACGAAGGAGAATCTCGAGTTCCTCGCGCTCTTCGTGAAGGTTTTGCTTCAAGGCTCCAAGATGCTAGAGATTGATCCCGCGACGGAGCGCGACCTCTACCACCAAATCGAGAATCTCTACGCCGTTGATCCTGCGTTGCGCACGCTTGGTGTGCTGGCGAACACCCTCGGCCATGAAATGTCGGAGCGCCTCGCCAGATGGACTCGCGGCGGGCAGTTCGGCTTTGTCTTCGACAACCCGGAAGACACCATCTCGTTCTCGCAATTCCAGTGCTTCGACTTTCAGGGGATGAGCCAGTACCCGGGAATCCTCGAACCTCTGCTGTTCTATATCCTCCACCGGGGCAACGCGGTCATCGCCGACCCGCAAATCACGCAGGTATTCAAAGCCTTCTTCATCGATGAGGCATGGGTCTTCCTGAAGAACCCGAGCATCCAGCGGTACGTTGTCGAAGCCCTTAAGACCTGGCGAAAACACAACGCGGCGATGGTGCTCTCAACGCAGTCGCTCGACGAACTGCGGCGCTCCGACATCCTCGACGTGATTATCGAAAGCTGCGCCACGAAAATCTTCCTTGCGAATCCCGACATGGACCGGGAGCTTTACAGCAAACAATTCCACCTGAACGAAAACGAAGTCGAGCTGATTTCGGCACTCATCCCCAAGCAGCAATTCCTGATCAAGACACCGGAACTGGCGAAGGTTGCCAATCTGACCGTGGACCCGAAGAGCTACTGGCTCTATACGAACGACCCCTACGACAACAAGAAACGGAAAGAAGCATTCGAGACCTACGGCTTTGAACGAGGGCTCGAAGCGCTCGCGGGGGCGACGCCATGAAAATGCTCGTGATTTCGTTCATCTTCTGGATTCTCATCGTGCCTGGTCTCGTCGGACCTTTTCTGACCCTCACAGTTCTTGCTGCCTTTGTGCCTCCGCTGTACTTCGCTGTGACCTGGTTTCTTCTCGCTTTCAGCACCGCGTTGCTGCTGTGCGGACCTTTTTGGATCATTCCATTCGCGCCGTTCGCCCGCTCTCGTTGCAGCTCTTCGCCATGTAGGTGTCAGGAAATAAATTCATCTCGGGAGAAAAACAATGAAGCGCATCGCACCGCTAAAGTCTATTTTGAGTAGCCTCGCCTTCCTCTGTCTCGTCGGCATGACTGTCATACCGGCGCACGCCGCGACGGAAGCAACGGCGCGCGTCGTGAAATACTCGCAGAACGACATCGTGCCCGTGCGGGCGAAGGTTCGGTTTTCGACCCTCATCGTTCTCCCGGCCAGCGAAGACATCCTCGATTTCACGACCGGCGACAAGGACTTCTGGGTCATCAACGGCGTCCACAACCTCTGTTTCATCCACCCCGCGCAGGCCGGCATTCGCACCGACTTGAACCTCATTACCGCCAGCGGCCACGTGTATTCGTTCCTGCTGACCGAGGTCAGCAATGAACCAAACGTGCAGCCGGACCTGAAGATCTTCATCGAGCCAAAAGACCAATCGAGCGTCGGCGGACAGGACTTCTTCCAGGGCTACGTTCCCGCAAGCGAGGCCGAAGCATACAAGAAGGAGATTCAGACGGTCCGCGAGCAGGCCGACGCCCAGGTTCAAACAGCCGAGACACAAGCCAGGCAACAGATCGAGAAATTCCGCTACGAGTATCCAGCGAAGCTCCGCTTTGACTACGACCTCGACAAGAAAGCTTCCGGCCAGCCGTTCCTGGTGTCCGCCATTTACCACGACGACGCCTTCACCTACATCCAATGCGCCGCGCGGGAGAAGCCAACTCTGTACGAAATGAAGGATGGAAAACCGAATCTCATCAACTTCCAGTTCGAGAACGGCGTTTACATCATTCCGAAGGTTGTCGACAGCGGATACCTCGCCATCGGCAAGATGAAGCTTACGTTTACGCGGCACCAGTAGCCGCACCAGCAACCCACGGAGGGAGAGAGACGATGAACGAACCCATTCAGGAAAAGGCACCGAAGCCGCCTGGCCTTTTACCGAAGCATGTGCAGTCGTGGCTGATTCTGGGCCTCGCGGTCTTGATGGTTGTCATCATGTGGCTGACGGGCGGCAAGAAGGCCCAGACCGTATCCAAACCGAACGCCCCCGCAGCCCAGGCTCCAGCGCCACTTCAGGTAAACGAGGCCCAAATTGCGGAGATGCAGAGCCGCATTCAGGAACTTCAGCGCCAGGAACTCATCGCGCAGAACGCCTTGGCGGACCAGGGCCGCGTGCTTGGCGTGCGGCCAACAGGCCAGCAAGCGAACCAGGCGGGTTACGACAGCAATTCTGCATCCACGGAGCGCGGCGAAGACCCTATCGAGGCCGAGCGCAAGAAACGCGCCTATGTTTCGCTGTTCGCTTCAAACATCGCTCTCAGCTACCGGAAGAATGCTGCTGCTTCCGCAGCGAGCGCGTCGAAACCCGCACCGCAAAACCCCGATTTAGTGAATCCCCTTCCACCGTCTTCCGATTTAGACGCGGCCCAACTTGCTCAACTCTTCAAAGACATGCAGCCACCCGTGGGCCTGCAACCCCCCGCCACGGTGCAGCCGACTGCCGTGCCCTCCGTTCAGGCTCGCAGCGCATCCGCGAATCCCACGGAGACAGGCCACAACAAGAAGAAGGTGACCGGCCCTGCCGCCGCCGCGTCATCAGGCACAGCAAGCGTGGCGGCAGGGCAGACCTACATTCTCTTCGAAGGAACGATTCTCGAAACTGTCCTCGTCAACCGCCTCGACGGGTCGTTTTCCGGGCCTGTCGAGTGCCTGCTCACAAACGACGTTTACTCCCACGACCGGCAGCACCTGCTGATTCCAGCGGGAACCAAGATTCTTGGCGAGGCAAAGAAAGTCGAAGCCCTCGGGCAAACTCGCCTCGCCGTTGTCTTCCACCGGCTCATCATGCCGGACGGCTACTCGGTAAGTCTCGACCAATTCAAGGGCCTCGACCAGATCGGAGACACGGGACTTCGAGACAAGACGAACAACCACTACCTCCGCATCTTCGGCGCGTCCCTCGCCATCGGCGCTCTGGGGGCCGTGTCCGAGGCAGGCACAGGGGGCGCTCTTACGGCATCAGGGAGTGACGTCATGCGCCAGGGATTCGCACAAAGCACGGCGCAGTCGTCGGAGCAGATTCTCGACAGATTCCTGAACATTCTGCCGACCGTGACCATCCGCGAAGGGCACCGCATCAAGGTTTACCTCTCGGGAGACCTGGCCTTGCCCGATTACAACAACCACAAAACGCCTTCGGATTTTTGAGAAAGGGGACAGACCATGAAGGAAAAGATTCTTGCTTGCCTGCTCGCCATCGGGCTGTGCGTCGGAACCGCATCCGCACAGTTTGGATTCGGAATTGTGTACGACCCCACGAATTACAGTAATGCGCTTCTGCGGTATTACCAGCTCGAACAGCATCTCGTTCAACTCAAGAACAGCTACGCCCAACTCGTCTCTCAATACAACCTCGCACTCCAAATGTCCCGGAACATCCAGAACATGCCCGCCCGCTATCGCGCTCAGTTCTCGCAATGGAGAAACGCAGCAGCCCAGGACACCTACGGGAACACAGGAACGTGGGTAAGCGGCATCAACTCCGGCCAGCTTCTCGCCGTCAACGCCGGTTATCAGCAGTCCACTACGCCCCTGCTTCGATACACTTCGGCGCAACTGAGCGGCATGACCGCCGACGAACTCGACCGAGTGGAATCCCAATACGCCTCGGTCGAACTGGCGGACGGAGCGAACACCACGGCGATGGCCACCATTGGCTCAATCCGGGGAGACTCTCAGAACATTCAGAACCAGATCAACAACCTCGAACAGGACTCGTTTTCTTCCGATCCGAACCTAAACACCGAGGTTGGGGTCCTGAACAAGATCAACGCGGCGAATGTCCTGACCCTTCGCACGCTTCAGGACTCGAACAAGCTCCTCGCGTCGCTTCTGGAGCAGCAGACCATCATTGCCAAGCAGCAGCGCGAGGCCACGACCAACGCCATCAACGCCGACATCGACCGGCGCGCGAACCTCGCCGGCAACATGGCCCAGGTCACGAGCACACTGACGAATTCGCTTCAGACTTTTCGCATGCCGTAAAGCAATGACCCCAGTCGCGTCGAGGGAGCCGCAGCCATGCAAACCGACTACCTGCAGTTCATCTTTCAGGCCATCAACAATCTGCTCACCCAAAACCTAGGCTTCTTCGACGCGATGGGCCAGAACCTTTTTCGGATGTTCGCCACGATTCTGGTCGTCTGGTACGGCGTGAAGTCCGCGCTCTCCGCCGCCAGCGGCAAACACTTCCTTCACTTCGACAACTTCGCGGCCCTCCTCCTGACCATCAGTTTTGGGTTCGGGATGGTCAACTATTACAGCACGCCAATTCCCGGCATCGGCACGAGCTTCCACAACCTCATTACCGACGAGTCCCAATTCCTTGCGAACAAGATCAATCAGACGGAACTGCAAACCGTTGAAGAGAGAGTTGCCGACTTTGAAACTCGCATGGACTCACCGGGTTTCGGAGACATTCTAGGAACAGCCGAATACGTCGTCATCACCATCCTCCTCGCGGCAGCCCAGGCCATCGCCATCGTTGTTATCGCCTACGGATTTATCGCTACCGCCGTATGCGTCCTGGTGGGGCCGATCTTCGTGCCTTTTTTTCATTGTCCCGAAACTCGAATGGCTGTTCTGGGGCTGGTTCAAAGCGTTTATTCAATACGCGTTCTATCAGGTCATCGCGGCAGCGGTTGTGTATGTGATCGGGAACCTCATTCTGGGAATCCTCGACCTCGAACCGAAAGGCACCATTTCGATAGTCCAACTCATCGAGGCTTTTCCTGTCCTCTTCGTCACGTTCTTGGCTGCGATCTATGCGCTTTTGAAGATTCCCGCGCTCGCCAACCACATCTTCAGCGGCACATCGGGCGGCTCTTCGGCGGCAATTCTGGAAAAGGTGTTCGGATGAACAACGACGCGAGCTTTCAAAGTGCCAAGCGGCTCTATCTCGAACAGTACGGTGACCCCATGGTGACGAACACCTATCTCAAGATTGCGCTCGTCCTCGTCTCCCTTGTGGCCATCGGCCTGGCCCTCATGGACTTGCGCACCATTCGCACGTTCCAGAACTTCCGGCCTCTGGTCATCCGCATCGACAAGCTGGGGCGGGCCGAAGCTCTCGACTATCACGATTTCGATTACAAGCCCCAGGACGCCGAGGTGAGGTATTTTCTGACGCACTTCTGCACGCTCTATTACCGCCGGAACCGCTACACAATTCAGGACGATTTCTCGAAGTCGCTCTACTTCCTCGACGGAAACCTCGCGAACAGCGTCATGGATGCGTACAAGAAGGGTGACATCATCAAAAACTTTCTCACCAACCCCTCAGCGCCCGAGATCGACATTGCCGTTCAAAACGTGGCCCTCGAAGGGTTGCAGAACCCGCCCTATCGCGCCCGCGTGGACTTCGACATGGTTTACTACTCGCCCGCCGACCATAGCGAGATCAAGCGCGACCTCTACACCGCTAACTTCGTCTTCCTCTTCCGAACTCAAGTGCCGAACGAATTGATTCCCATCAATCCGCTGGGCATGACGATTACCTATTTCCGCGAAGATGAGGCATTCAAATGAGCGCCCGAACCGACATGCAAACCCCAACGGTCGCGGGCGGTCGCCTGGCAACATCGGCCCAACCTCCGCGCGCCACGCTGGCCCTCCCCGCTAACGTGTCCAACCAACGCACGCCACCTTCCGCCCGATCGCTCTTGCCTCTGGACACCCCAGACGCGCTACGGGAGGGCCTTCGTTGCTCGACAGCTTCCCGCCCGCTCCCTGCACGCCCTGGATTTCAGGGGGAAACCTCGCCGAGATTCTTAGAACACTGGAAGGATTGAAATGATCGCGAACGCACTCATCGTCACCATCGCCATCCTGCTCGGATACGGCTTCTGGCTCATGGACCAGTTGAAGTTCATGGCCTCTTACAAGGCCGTCATTTTCCATGCCTACGGGCCGGTGCTTCTCACTGCGATTGCTGTCCTGTTCCTGAACGTTTTTGGCGCGGCTCTGGCCATCAACCGGAGGTTCTTCCTTAAAGACACAGGACGCAAACTCTCGCACCTCGACAAACAGTTCAACGTTGGACAGACGGAAATGCCCGCTCCCTCCGACGTCAAGGAGCCGAACTAGATGTCCCGCGATTTCTATTCCTACGATCCGCAAGACACGCGGGATACGACGCCTCGCCGTCCTCACAGGCACCATGAGCCTGATGTCTCTCAAACACGGACAAACAGAGGTTCGGGAGATACACCGCTCAATAGCCGTGAAGCCCCGGGAACACGCGACAAGAATGTTCTGAAGCCCGAACGTGAAGATTCCCCGCGCGCTTACTACGTCCGCGACCGCGCCTATCTCCTCCGCGAATCTGAAATCCATACACTCGGCGAAGTGGGCAGGTTCCGCGTGGTTGCTCCGCCTGACCTCGCAAAGTACGGCTACGCCCGAGATAGCGCCCGCATGGAGCGGGACATCAGGCGGTTAAAAGAACAGTCGCTGCTCACGGAAAAGACCCTGGAGACCTCACAAAAAAAGACGCTACGCGTCCTCACCCTGACCAAAGAGGGACACAGGCTTCTCAAGAAGACCAACCGGCTCCCCGAAGACCAGTCCATCTACCACGGTTTGGTAAAGCCGCGCGAGGCCAAACACGACGCCGATTTGTACCGCCTTTATCAGAAGGAAGCCGCCCGGATCGAACGCGCTGGCGGCAGGCCGCTGCGCGTCATTCTGGACTATGAACTGAAGCGAGACCTCAATCGCGATCTGGCCGCGCTCAGGCCAGAGAAAGACGACCCGGATGCGAAGGAATTGATCGCCGAAAAGCATCGACTTCGTGTCGTCAACGGCAAGATTCCCGTGCCCGACGTTCGCATCGAGTACGAGACCGCACAGCACGAACTCAGCCGCGTGGACCTTGAACTCGCGACTCGCCACTACCGCCCTCGGGGATTGGCAGCAAAAGGCAAGGCGGGCTTCTCCCTTTATAGCCGCCCCGAAGACGCATCCCGTCTGCGCCGCATTCTGAACGACCAGGACATTACCGCAGGAATCCTTGCGCTATGAACATCTCTTCTTCCCATCTCGACGCCTTGAAAGCCTTCGGCTACACCGAGGAAGAAGCGCGGTTTCTATACATCGTCGCGACGCACTCGGGTTACTTTGTGGCACGCCAATTCCTTGCCTTCACCGAAGCTCATTGGGGTAAGCGGACAACCACCTTTTGGGACAAACTCCACGCGAAGAAACACGCCCGCACCGAGTGCTTTCCGAAAAGCGGAGTTATCTATCACCTCTTCTCGCGGAGGCTGTACCGCCAGATCGGACGAGAGAACCTCCGCAACCGCCGCGAACATGAAATCGAATTCATCCGGCAACGTATCGGAATCCTCGATTTTGTCCTCGCCAATCAAGAGCGGACGTACCTTGAAACCGAGCCAGAAAAGGTCCGCTATTTCTGCGGTCAACTGAATGTGCCCAATCACTTTCTGCCCGCGAAAACCTATCACGGGCAACGAACCTCCCAACCGACGGTTCGCTATTTCGTGGACAAGTTCCCGATGTGCCTCGGCAATGAAGCCCCCTCTCCTGTGGTGACATTCACATACATCCAAGGGTCCGAGGTAAGCCTCACCGATTTTGTTCATCACCTGGAAGCCTACCTGCCGCTCTTCCGGCAGCTTTCCGAGTTCCGATTCCTGTACCTCGCTCGAACAGATTCCCACTTCGAAAAGGCGAAGGAACTGTTCGAGTCCCTTGTCACAATTCCGCTCCAATCCGACGCGGCGAAGGACATCCTCCGGTACTTCCAGATTCGCAAGGCTTGGGATCTCAAGCAATACGCCGCCCTGACCGAAGGGGATCTGATTTTCCGAAATGACGCCAAGGGGCGGTTCGCCGGAGATCGGTTCGAGCACCTGTATCGCGGATGGAAGGCCGCGCGAGTGACAGAGGCGAACATCCGTCGGGAGTTCGGCAGAGACGGCCTCCATCACACGGTGCATTTTGCCGTGCAAGTCCTTCAGCGGGTCGCCGCAATAGACGGCAACGCCGGCAAAAAAGGGTGAAGAGGATAGAAACGATGCACTGCACCTTATTCTTCACCACTTTCTGCACCCTGTGGTGCAGCGAAATGCTTGACCGAGTGAGGGATGGAAACACCGCGAGGAAAAAAGACGCCGTGGAAAAAACACCAAATCGGGCGGGAGCGACCCCACTTTTTCGGCTTTCAGCCGCCCAAGTGAACCGTGGGGTCGCTCCCGCCCTTCGGCACAGGTAACTGTACCGAGTGTTTTTTCCACGGCGACAGGGAAAGGCACAAAGGCAAGCCAAAACACCCGAGGAGGAATGAAATGTCCATCATCAAGAAAGCACCGGCAATTAAGACCCGCGAGGTTCGTCTTGAAGAACCCGTCAACGAGCTGCTCGAAGACTATGCCCGGTTCATCGAAAGCAGCCCCGACCACGTTCTAAATGGGGCCCTGAAGAAAGTCCTCTGGCGGGACCAGGACTACCGGAAGTGGAGAGACCAGCGCCGCAGCGAACGGTCCCCTTCAGAGAAGACGCAATCCACGGACACGAGGGTAAGGACATGATCCAACGGATTCTCCACTCGCGCGGCTTTGTCTCGGCCCTGCTGGCGATGGGCACGGGAGTATTCCTCTATTACACGCACCCGTTTCCCGCAGACCAGATATTCCTGCGCGTGATTGCCATGCGCGCTCCCCATGCTTTTCTGAGCTTCCAGTACCTCTACAACACCATCCTTTTCACAACGCCCTTCATGGTCTTTTCAACCGTGCTTTCGGGCCTCTACATCTTCACGTTGAAAGTCCGTCGCCGTATCTCGCCTGGCCGTCTTCCTCGCTATTCCGACCCACGCAAGAGGGACAACCTTTATCTCGTGGTCGGCGAGGTACACAACCCTCGCAAACCGGGACCCTCCGAGACCCCGCGATGGCTCACTATTCCCGAGCGCGGATTATTTACCGGGATTGCGATATTTGGTGCTTTGGGAACCGGCAAAACAAGCTGCTGCATGTACCCATTTGCCGAGCAGGTTCTTGGCTACAAAGCAGCCGACAAAGAGAAGCGCATCGGCGGCCTGATCCTCGAAGTCAAAGGTGATTTTTGCCGCAAGGTGAAGGGCATTCTCGACCAGCACGGACGGGGCGAGGATTACATCGAAATCAGCCTCGATTCCGAATACCGATACAATCCCCTCCACAATCACCTGGATGCCTACGCGCTCGCCTTCAGCATCGCGTCCCTGTTGAACAACCTGTTTGGCCGTGGCAAGGAACCCTTCTGGCAGCAGGCGTACACGAATCTCGTCAAGTTCATCATCCTTCTCCACAAGGTCGCCTACGACTACGTGACCCTTTTCGATGTCTACCAGTGCGCCATCTCCCCAACGATTCTGGAAGAGAGGATTCACGAGGCCGAGGAGATCGTCATGCGCCGCCACTACATCGCCATCAAACCAGAGGTCTACGGGCAGCGCACGGCGGACCTCGCGGGCCTTGGATTTGTTCACGATCCGAAAGAAGACCGCTACCTTGCCCCAGCCACGCCTCAACTCCGCGAAACGCTACAAAACAGGGGAATCGGCTGCGAGTCCAAGAGTGTCCTTGACCCCGCGCAAGCCGATCAGGACAAGCTCGCACAACTGGAGGCCGTTAAGCGCTGGTTTAATGACGACTGGAAGCGCATCGAACCCAAGCTGCGAACCTCCATCGTCGAGGGGATCTCCGTCTTCCTTTCCCTCTTCGACGACAACCCGAAAGTGAAGAAAGTCTTCTGTCCGAAGAAGGAGTGCTACGACCCCACAAAGAACGTCAACAATATCTATGGAAAGCCCCTTCCTTCATTCTCCTGGCTCGTCGAACACGGCAAGGTTTGCGCCCTCGATTTTCCGATCGGGATGAACCCAGGACTCGCGAAGGCTCTGGGCGTGATGATGAAGCTCGATTTTGAACGCGCCGTCCTCAACCGCATTCCTGAAATCGAAGCGCACCCCGAGCGGCATTTCAGGCAGGTTCTCTTCCTCTGCGATGAGTACCAGCACTTCGCAACCGTGGGCGAAAACGATCCTACAGGAGACGAGAAGTTCTTCAGCCTCTCGCGCCAGCCGAAATGCATCCCCATCATCGCCACGCAGAGCATCAGTTCGCTCAAATCCGCCCTGCCGGGGGATAGCTGGCGCACGCTCCTGCAAACCTTCCGCACGAAGATTTTCCTCGCGCTTTCGGATGATTTCTCCGCTCGCACTGCGAGCGAGCTTTGCGGACGGGAAGACAAGCTCAAAGTCAGCTACAACCTCTCCGAGAGCGGTCACGACGCCAGAGTGAGTTTGCTCACCGGGAAGGCCGTCTCGCATAAGGCCAACATCACGGCGTCCAAGAGCTACAACACGCAGAGCGACTACCGATTCGATATGAAGACATTCACCGAGTTGCGCAACGCGCAGTCGGTGACGATTGCCTACGACGGCTTGAATCCGATGCCGCCGATGTTCTGCTACCTGAAGCCCTACTTCAACGATCCGAACAAGTCGTACTTCAAGCAGCTTGCGGAAGGAGGTCTGTGATGAACGGATTCGAGATGATCCTTCCTTTCCTCAAACCCATCGAGCACCTCATCCTCGACGACTCTATCAGCGAAGTCATGGTGAACGGACCCGACCAAGTGTTCATCGAGAAGGGCGGTTTTCTCCAGCAGGTCAAGGGCGTGTCACTCGGGGAGAAGTCCCTCATGGTCGCCGTGAAGAACATCGCCCGGCGTCTGGGCGACGACATCTCGGAATCGAAGCCTATTCTCGACTCGCGCTTGCCGGACGGCAGCCGAGTCGCTGCCGTCATCCCGCCATGCAGCTTGAGTGGCGTCACTCTGACGATCCGCAAGTTCAATACGCGGCATTTCGAGATGCAGGACCTCATCAATGCCGGCACACTCGACCGCCCGCTTGCCAACCGTCTTGAGGATTATGTCCTCGCCCGCAAGAACATTCTCATCAGCGGCGGGACCGGGACAGGCAAGACCACGCTCCTGAACATTCTCGGGAAGTTCATCCCGGAAGACGAACGAATCCTTCTCATCGAGGACACGGCTGAGATTCAGATGGCCCAGCCGAATCTTGTCCGGTTCGAGGCCCGGCAAGCGCAGACCGGAGTCCCAGCAGTGGCGATCCGTGACCTACTGAAGGCCGCCCTCCGGCATCGACCGGACCGCATCATCCTCGGCGAGATTCGCGGAGGCGAAGCATTCGACCTTTTGCAACTCCTGAACACGGGCCATTCGGGGACACTTTCAACCATCCATGCGAACTCGGCTCGGCAAGGACTGGCCCGGTTCACGAGCTGCGTTCTCCAGAGCGGGGTGGACCTACCTTACCGCGCCATCAAGACCAACATCGGCGACTCGCTCAATGTGGTCATCCAGATCGAACGGAGGCCAGGACGCAGGTTCATTTCGGAAGTTCTCGAAATCAACGGCTATGAACCCGACGCCGACCTCTACGACTTCGGCGCTGTCTACCTGGCAAAGCTAGAGCATACATGACCACAGATTCCACCTTCACACCAAAGACCCTGTCAGCTTCGGAGTACGTCCTCGCGCTCTTCGAGCCTACGGACAACGTAGCAGTCTTGGCGCGAAATCGCAGGACGGGCCAGACGGTGCAACGAATCACAACGGCGGAAACCGTGGCGAGTCCAGAATTCCAATCCTCACTGCGACGTGAGAACTCCGCTGGCGCGGACATTTTCATAGGAATGAACCCAATCAAGGACGGTGCCTACAGCCGGACGAAGGACAGCATCCGAGAAATTCGCCACCTCTACCTCGACCTCGACACGAATGGCCGTGAGGCAGTGGAGTCCATTCGCAACTCGCCCGAAGTTCCGGCACCAAACTTTGTCCTCGACACCTCGCCGGGAAAGCATCAGGTCGTTTGGAGAGTTGAGGGTATAGACCAAGAGCAGACTGAATCAATGCTGCGCGCGTTGGCCGATCAGTTTGGCGGCGACCCAGCAGCGACCGACTCCACGCGAGTCCTTCGTTTGCCTGGATTTGCGAACATGAAATACGAGGAAGAATTCATCGTTCATGCCCATCACGAATCGAACCAGGTTTATCACGCCCGCGATTTCATCGTTCAGGAGGATTCGCCCGAGACACCCCGCTATCTCGGGGACGAATCCGGGCGGAGACTGTCACAGGGACACAAAAGCCAGTCTGAGCAGGATTGGGCCTACGCCAAGCGCGCCCTCGCCCGTGGCGACGACCCCGCACTCGTTATCCAACGGATCGCCGACTTCCGCGCCGACGACAAGCAAAACCCTGAATACTACGCGCAACACACCGTTGCCAAAGCCCGAGCGCAACTAGAAAAAAGCAATGACCACGTGCAACCCGAAATTGCAGAGGGAATCGACGTGAAGCGCTGATTCGGAATGCCCGATGGAAACAGAAACACAGTTGCTGTCAGGCGACATCGTTGATACAGTCGCCGAAGCGACGCCAGAAAAGCGGACAGGGAGAAAATCCATGTCACGTCGATCTGGTCAGAATGGTTGTATTCAGGAGGACGGCAACTGGTACGTCGTTCGGTTCTGGAACGATGTCGCAGGCCACGAAAAGAGGCGGCGAGTTCGAGAGCGAATCTGCCCTATTTCCGGCCCCGGCAAACTCTCAGCATCCGAACGGGAACGCAAGGCCAAGGAAGTAATTGCGGCCAGCGGAGCGGATAGCGTGGAGCATTTCGAAAAGGTTGTTCAATCACTTCATGGCACCACGTTCCGCGAGCAGGCCAAGACGTGGCTCGACCAGGTACAGAATCGCAAGCGCAAGCCTGTGGCTCCGTCAACTCTCGCAACCTGGGAAAGCTGCTTGGAGAACTGGCTCAATCCCAACATCGGTGATATGCCCCTCGACAACATCAAGAACTTGGCGCTCAAGAATCTCGGCGTCACGATGGTGAAGGGCGGGCTGGGAGCGTCAGCGATCCGGGCCTACATTCAAGTGGTGAAGATGGTGGTAGCCTCGGCAGTCAATGAGGAGGGGGAGGCGTTGTACCCCCGCAAGTGGAATCACGACTTCATTGATCTGCCCGTGGTCAAGGACCAGAAGCAACCCATCTTCGCCGGGGATGCAGTGACCGGCATTGTCGCCGCACCCGCAAAGAAATATCACCGCGTACTGTACACACTCTGCGCTGCTAGTGGATTGCGATTCGGTGAGGCGCTGGGGATCGACATCAAGAACATTTCCCCGGACGGCGGAACCATCAAAATCTGCCAGAAGGCGTGGCGGAACGAGCTTCACGATTATCTAAAAACGGACAATGGGGGGCGAGAAGTAGATTTGCACCCCAAGGTTGCGGCGATGCTGAAGGACTTCATCGGGGAGAGGAAAGAAGGGCTCCTGTTCCGTTCCAAGACAGGCAAGCCGCTTTCACAGTCGAACGTCCTTCGCCGATCATTGCATCCCGTCCTGGCCAAACTCAATCAGCCGAAATGTGGCGCACATGCTTTCCGCCGCTTCCGCCTCACATGGCTCCGCAAGAATGACGTTCCGAAGGACCTGGAACGCTTCTGGATGGGCCATGAGGATGACGAGATCGGGGACCGCTACTCAAAGCTGAAACAGGACGTGGAATTCCGGCAGGCAGTCGCAAAGAAAATCGGTTTGGGTTTTGAACTTCCTGCCAAAACCGGCGTTGTTGGACCGAATGGACCGAAAATCGAATTTCAGTCCGTTCAAGAAATGAGTGCAAGTGCGTGATTCAAGAGAGATAAGTGGCGCGCCCGGGGAGACTCGAACTCCCGACCCTCTGCTTAGAAGGCAGACGCTCTTTCCAACTGAGCTACGGGCGCGTTTGTCATCCTGATTCTAAATCATTTGCGCCTCGCGCTGAGATTGTTTTAGGTGCGTTGACCTTGTGCGCAAAGGCAGACGCTCTCCAGCCTCATGCGCGATTCGGCACTTAGATCAGATGGGGCGCGAGCGGCCGGTAACGCTTTTCGATCGTTAGCGCGTCTTTTCTTGGACATCAATCGGATTGTTTCCGAGTACGCCGTAACTCGGACACACCAGCCAAGCGCAAGAATTGAATTGATTGCGACACGGTAGTGTGAGTGGCACAATTCCGGGCCGAGGAACTTAAAAAATACATGGGGCAGTTGCGAACGCAAGATGACAGCATTTGGACGATGTCTGGCGCAAATTCGAACTGGGCTGTGCATCCTGCGAATTCTTGCCGGCATCCCAGCACCGAAATGCGTGCCAGCCGAAAAATCGATGGGAGAAGATTCGCAAAATGAATTCGAAAACGGCGACGTTCACCCAGGGCATTGCGGTGTTGCTGCTTTTCACTCTGATCCCAATGGCATCGCGGGCGCAAACGACTGGCGCGATGTTGTCCGGCACCATCACTGATGCGGCGGGGAAAGTGGTGGCGAATGCAAAAATCTCCGTCAATAATCTGGCCACGAACCAAGCCACGCAGGCTGAAACAGACTCTGCCGGATCTTACAGCGTGCCAAATCTCGCACCGGGCGATTACGAAGTGTCGGTTTCCGCCGCGGGGTTCGACACTAAAGTAGCCAAAGTGACGCTCGCAGCGGAAGCCAATCAAACGCTAAACCTGGCTTTGGTTGCCTCGCTTTCGCTGCAGGATCTGGGCTTCCCCACTGCACAGACTCAGGGGAACGCCGCGGAACAAGCGCGCCTCAATAAACGATCGCACATGCTCCAGGTACATCAACGGCTGGGCTTGATCACCACTATTCCGTTGAGCGCCACGGTTATCAGTGGCTTCTTCGCCGGCGGCAAGAGCACCAGCTCCACGAGTCGCGACTTGCATGCTGCTCTGGGCTCAGCGACGACGGGCCTGTACATCGCGAGCGCTTACTACGCTATCTTCGCGCCTAAAATTCCAGGAACCAAAGTCGAGGGCAACATTCGTCTGCACAAAGCGCTGGCCTGGATTCATGGCCCGGGCATGATTCTGACGCCCATTTTGGGGGAGATGGCCTTCTCTCAACGAAGCAAAGGCGAAAGGGTGCATGGAATCGCGCGGCTGCACGGGCAGGTCGCTATCATCACCGCGGCTGCGTATGGGCTGGCAATTCTGTCCGTATCTCTTAAGTCGGGTACTGTTTCCAAATCCGCGCACGCGGTCCTTACGACGTTTGATCGCAAGCGGCCTCTTTCCGCCACCGCACCCACGGGCAACAACGCGCAGACAGGCGGCGCGAAAAATGTGGAGGCCCACAGAACTCCGGAAAGCGGATTCTTGAAAGGCTCGACGTTTTATCCCGATTGAGTCCAGCTCGGACAGTCCGTTCACGCGGGTTACTGGCGGGACAGCGGATGCGACCGTCGGTGCAAAACGCCGCATTGAGTCGCGGTTCAAAAATAAGGATGGATTCATGAGCAAGAAACTTCTGATCGTCTTTTTGCTTTTGGCGCTTCCCGCCATCGCCCGGGCACAGAGCCAATGGGTTCTCGAAAAATCGACCCTTACGTATCATGTATCTCACCCCTTGCATGAGTCCGAA
>DASYYI010000416.1:0-1874 GCA_035933995.1 Candidatus Acidiferrales bacterium
AGACACTTTGCCGACCAGGTGCGACTGGAGCAACGAAGCGCTGGCGATCAGCGTCACCCCCAACTCCCTCGCCGCTTGCACCATGGACATGGTTTTCCCGCCGACGCTCTGGTTTGGGCGCATCAGCGCCTCGGGCATCGCCAGATTAAACGGCAATTGCACGAAATGAAAACGATGGCCGCTTCCCCCGACCTGCCGCGCCAGTCCCACCATTTGCTCAAGTGAAAGATAATCCGGGGCGCGGGAATCATTGCGAAAAGCATTCCATGTCGCCATTCCGTACGCGTGAACCCTACCCGCGGCTGCCTCTCTCTCAAGGGTTTCGAACGCCGTGACGATTCGCCGGTTGAATTCTTCGCGGGGCACTTCGCCCAATTGTGTTTCCGGATTATGCAAATAGAAAACATCGATGCAGGAAATCCCCAAGTTTCGACGGCTTCGCTCGATCTGATCTTCCAGGTATCGCGGCGCCATGCAATGGCATCCTGCGGCTATGTCTTCGACAGTGAAGATTCCTTTCGATATGTATTCCCGGTAAAAATAATCGTTAGCGTCGGCGGGCATGTCGCCATCGGGTGTCAAAAATCCCGCTTTCGTGCAAATAAGAATTTCCTCTCGTGCAAATCCAGCGGCGAAAAGCTTTTCGAACGCGCTTCCGACCGACCGTTCGCTGCGCTGCAGGCGGTAATTGATCGCTGTATCGAGGATGTTTATGCCGCCCTCCACTGCCAACACAATCGCCTTCGTGTAGCTCTCATCGGTACTGGAATCCGGCTCGCCCAAATACGTGCCGATCCCAATGGACGAAATCATTAGGCCGCGGCGGTCGCGGAAATGTTCCGGCGCCGCGCGACCTTCGAAACGCGCGGCAAATATTCGCGTGCCTTCCGCTGTTGCACGCCCTGGCTTAAGCGGGGATGGAGAACCCATGTGCGTCGGCCGCGCTCCCATCACGGCCGCTGAGTATAACAGGCCGGAAAATATCCGCTCTCACAATTCCGCCATTCGCGCAACGCAATGCACGTCATTCCAAAGCGCGCGAGGTCATGCCGCCGGTCGGCTCGCCTCCCGCAACACCTTGCGCAATAATCAATTGTCGCGCTTCCACACGAAGTTTTGGCAGAGAGCGTGCAAAAATGAATGCGCCGATTATGGCTCCCAGACCGCCGAGCGCGACTGTCCAGGGCGCTCCGATGCGTTCTGCGAGCGCACCCGAAAGCAACGAGCCGAGCGGCGCCATGCCCATGAACATCATCGAGTACACGGCCATCGTTCGTCCTCGCAACCGATCCGGCACCATCGCCTGAATTAACGTATTCGAAGATGCCATCTGCACCATCATCGCAAAGCCGACCGGCACCAGCAGAGTCACGGAGAGCAAATACCATCGTGAGAGCGAAAACAGTATCAGCGCCGCTCCAAATCCCGCGCACGAGACCGCAACCCATCGGCTCAATCCCTTTAGCCCTGTTCGCGATGCCAACACAAGAGCGCCCGTCAATGCACCAATGCCCGTCGCGCCCATCAACGTGCCAAGCGTCGTGGCATTTCCGTGCAGAATGCGCGCGGCAAAAATCGGCATCAAGACGGAATAGGGCATCGCCACTAGACTCACAAGTCCTAGAAGAAGCAGCAGCGCAAGGATCGGCGCCGTACGTCGCACAAAACGGAACCCCTCGGCGATGTGCTCGAATGCCGAGGCATGGTGGTCTTCCACGGCGCGGCGGCCAATACGCATCATCAACAGTCCCGCAATCACGGCGACGTAGCTGACGGAATTTGCAAAGAAGCACCAGCCCTCGCCGATGCTCGCAACCAAAATTCCGGCAATCGCCGGCCCGATCACGCGCGCGCCGTTGAACATCGACGAATTG
>DASYYI010000417.1:0-15987 GCA_035933995.1 Candidatus Acidiferrales bacterium
CGGATCCAGTTCCACGGCTTGTCCGAGAAGTTGAATCGCTCCCGGATAATCGGATTCGCGGTAGTGTAGCATCCCCAAAGCAAGCAGCGCTGCCGACCCTTTGGGATCTATCGATACGGATTTCTCCAGACTTGCCTTGGCCTCCGGCAATTTATTCAAACGCAAATAGCACATACCCATCAGGTAATTCACGAACGGGTTTGCGGGCGCCATTTGCAGCGCTTTTCCCAGGTGATTCTGTGCGGAGGGAAGTTTGTTGTCGCGCAGGTCTTTCAGGGCGTGCTGAACTTCTTTCTCCGCCCGGGGGGCGAGAATCGGCCCCGAAGGAACCACGGGCTGCTCTGTCTCGTTAGTCGACCTTATGTAAATAATCGCATTTACGGTGATGTTTCCATTCGAGCCACCGTCGGGCACCATCACAGTTTGATGTGCAACCTTGTAGCCGGAAACCGAAACTTCAATATCGTACTCGTCGCCTGGACGGAGTCCTGTCAGCACCCATCCCCCTTCGAGCGGACGCGGCGGAGCAACGTTCGAGGAATTAAAAGTGACCGAACTGACCGTGAAAATAGGTGGTGTCGCCGGGCTGCCGCCGTACTGATCCCGGAGGTAAATCATGACGGTTGCAGATCCTCCCTGATTTGTTGGTTGCACGCCTATACTGTTCGGATCCATCGCGCTGACGATTGGGCTTCGTTGTCCCTGCGCCATCACGGGGAGCGAAACGCTCAGGCCAGCCAGCAGACCTACCGTGAATCTCAGTCTCAAATTTGCGCGCACTTTGTTCGGCATGCTTGAGCCCTTTGACAGCACCTAGTCTGGGGATAATAGCACTTCCGCGGCAGCAAAGCTTGCGCTGCCCTCTTGAACGCTATCTCATTACCGGCGATCCCTAATCTCAATAGCCTCTCTTGGTCACACGGATTAGTTCGTACTGTGTGACCCAGATCACCGCGCAGAACTCTGCCGAACGGTATGCTTTACAATATGCAAATTCATCCAAAGCAAAGTCACGCTCGCGTCCTGCTGAGTTCCGTCTTCGGACCTTACGCACAAGACGACGAATTCGGCAGCCGGTCCATCAATCCTATGGAGCTCTACCACAATCAGGTTACCCGGATGCAAGGCAGTTTTTCCTTGCGGATGTTCCATCGCTCGTGGGGCATCATGCTGATCCAGGCAAACATTTCGGCGCCTTGCACGGTGCTGGATTTCCCCACGCGCGAAGCCTTTGCCCGCGAATTAACCACGAATCACTACGACATCGTGGGTATCTCTTCGATTATTGTTAATATTGGTAAAGTCCGCGAAATGTGCCGAATGGTGCGACAGCTATCCCCGGATTCAGTGATCGTGGTGGGCGGACACGTGGCTGCCATTCCTGGCCTGGAAGCAACGCTTGACGCCGATCATATTGTGCGCGGAGAAGGTATCCTTTGGATGCGGCAATATTTGGGAGAAGACGAGCATGCACCCATCCGCCATCCCGCGATCGTTTCGGGTCTGCAGACAAGAATTATGGGCGTGCGCCTGCCGCAGCGGAAAGGGGGCACGGCAGCCACAATCATCCCGTCGGTGGGCTGTCCCATGGGCTGTAATTTCTGCACTACATCGGCATTTTTTGGTGGCAAAGGAAAGTTTGTCAACTTTTATGAGAACGGGGACGAACTCTTCGACGTGATGTGCCGGATCGAGTCGGAGCTCAAGGTGAATTCGTTCTTCGTGATGGATGAGAACTTCCTGCTCTATCGCCGGCGCGCCATGCGGTTGCTCGAACGCATGAAGCAGGCGGGCAAGAGCTGGGAGCTGTCGGTTTTTTCTTCGGCCAACGCCATCCGAAAATACACCATGCAGGAACTCGTTGAATTGGGCGTCTCCTGGCTATGGATGGGGTTGGAATCTCCCCACTCGAGTTATGGCAAGCTGCACGGCGCGGATGTGAAGCAGCTCACACTCGAGCTGCGCGAAAATGGCATCCGAGTACAAGGCTCAACCATCATCGGGTTAGAACACCACACGCCAGCCAACATTGACATGGAAATCGAATCCGCAGTCAGCTACGAGACCGACTTCCACCAGTTCATGCTTTACACGCCGGTTCCCGGCACACCGCTTTACCAGGAAATGGCCGAACATGGTCGTCTGCTGACCGACATTGACCCTGCCGATGTTCACGGACAGTTCAAATTCAACTTCCGCCATGCAGCGATTTCACGCGATGATTCAAAGAAGTTCCTGGACAGCGCGTTCCGTCGCGATTTCGAGTGTAACGGACCGAGCCTTTATCGCATGTGTCGGACAATGTTCCAGGGTTGGCAACGTTACAAGGACTACCCGGATCCGCGTGTCCGCGAACGGTTTGCGCGTCAAGCGAAGAAGCTCGGCACTGCTTACAACGCCGCACTCTGGGTGATGGAGCGAGAATTCAAGACGGTCAATCAAGACGTGAGCGAGCGGATTCATAACCTGCGTCGCGCGGTCGAGAAGAAATTCCCGCTCAGAGCCCGCCTCACAGCCGCGTTGCTTGGTCCCATCTTGCTATGGTCCGCACGCCGGGAGGAAAAGCGGCTGGCGTCAGGACGGACCTACGAACCGCCAACCATTATCGAACGCTGCAATTGGGTTTCGGCTCCGTAGCTCTCCCCGCAGCGGCTAGTTAACGCGCCTGCTCTGGGGGAGATCACCTCTACGTCGTGCGAGACTGGACTACTGCCCATGTTCGTATTCCGAGCGGATGGTCGCGTACCTCGAAACCACCCGCTCAACCTTCGTTGACACTCCTAACCCTGGCTGCTAAATTCGTGCTCTTGCCACATAAAAGGGGGAATTCCCTGAGGATTCGCCGCATTCGAAGTGTGTTGATGCTCGCCTCTGCATTTGTGCTGGCTGGCGGATGCGCCGTCAGCAGAAAAAAAGTCGCTGTTCCGGCGGCGATTCAACCTGCGCAAACGGCAACAAAGGCCGACCTGATCGCCCTATACAATCGCGAGGCGTCCGCTGTCGAAAGCCTGAACGCTTCGGTGCGCATGTCGCCCACCGCTGGCTCCGCGCTCAGCGGCGTCATCGAGCAATACCATGAAGTCAACGGATATATCCTAGCGGCCCGGCCCGCCTCAATCCGCGTGATTGGCCAGGCGCCCGTGGTGGCAAAAGACATCTTCGACATGGCCAGCGACGGCCAGACGTTCCGGATTTACATCCCCTCGAAAAACAAGTTCATCGTTGGTCCTGATAACTTGCGGCGCACCGAGTCGAAGCCCATTGAAAATCTGCGCCCGCAACATCTTTTGGAAGCCCTGATCTGGCCCGCGATTCCGCAGAGCGAAAACGTGCTTCTGGAAGAGGCGGAGGCGCTCCCGTTCCGGTATTATGTGCTGACACTGGCAATAAACAGTGAACAAGGATGGGAGTTGGACCGTAAAATATGGTTTGACCGCGCTGGTTTGCAGATTGCGCGAATTCAAATCTATGGCCACGGAGGCAAGTTGGTTTCCGATATTCGCGCAAGCAATTGGCAGCCTGTCGGCGGCGTGAATTATCCAAAAGATATTCTGCTCGCGCGGCCCGCCGATGAATATCAGCTCGATATTCAAATCACGCAGTTAACTCTGAACCAGCCCATCGCCGCTGATAAATTTCAGCTCGCGCAGCCGTCTGGAACCCAGCTCGTTCAACTCGGCGAGGAGAAGCAGCCTTGATCCGTCACATGATTTTGCGCAACGTAATGTACCGGCCGGTGCGAACGTGCATCACAATCATTGCAGTCGCCGTCGAAGTGACCCTCGTTTTGATTGTCGTCGGCCTCACCTCCGGCATGCTCTCTGACACCGCGAAACGAATTGAAGGAATTGGCGCAGACATCATGGTGCAACCGCCGTCAGCGTCCATATTCATGGCCTTCAGCGGCGCGCCCATGCCAATTGAAATTGGCCAGAAGCTCGCGCAAATCAAAAATGTCCGCGCTGTCGCGCCTGTGCTGTTGCAATTTAATTCCACCAACGGTCTCGACATCATCTACGGAATCGACCCGGAAAGTTTTCGCGAGGTTTCCGGCGGGTTTGTGTTTCATGACGGCCGCGATCTGCAAAATGCGAACGACATTCTCGTGGACGATTGGTATGCAAAGGGACGCAAGGTCAAAGTCGGAGAAACGTTGCACGTGCTCGGCCATGATTTTCAGGTCGCCGGAATTGTCGAGCACGGAAAGGGCGCGCGGTTGTTTGTATTGATGTCCACGCTGCAGGAATTATCGGGCGCGCGCGACAAAGCTTCCGTCTTTTTTATTCGCTGCGATCATCCAGAACAAACCACGAAAGTGATCGGCGGAATCAGCCAGCTCCTCCCGCATTACGAAGTGCGCCCGCTGCGCGATTATTTGTCGCTGATGACTTCGTCGAATCTCCCCGGCCTGCAAACGTTCATTCACTCGATGATCATGCTGGCCGCCGGAATCGGTTTCCTGGTAATTCTGCTATCCATGTACACCACCATCATCGAGCGCACGCGCGAGATCGGCGTGCTGAAGTCGCTGGGTGCTTCGCGCGGATATATTGTGCGCGTGATTCTCAGCGAAACCATTGCGCTGTGTCTCGCCGGAATTCTCCTGGGAGTTGCGATGAGCTATACCGTGCGCTGGCTTTTCCTAACGGCGTTTCCGACACTCACAATTGTGGTTGCGCCGTCGTGGCTGCTGCGCGCTGCGGCCATTGCCATAATTGGCGGGCTGGTGGGCGCTTCGTATCCAGCGTGGATTGCGAGCCGCAAGGATCCCGTGGAAGCGCTCGCTTACGAATAGTTTTCTGGAATCGTTCGCCGCAGTGTGATGTAGCTAGGCAGAGAGACGATTCGCGCATAGAATTACTTTTACCCACAAGAGCAAGCATCTCCTGCCGCGGAGCAGAGTTGGAGCCGATACTTAAAACCGAGAATTTGTGGAAAATATATCGCGCGGGAAGGCTGGACGTTGCGGCACTGCGCGGCGTGAATGTGGACGTGTATCCGGGAGAATTTGTGTCCGTAATGGGCCCGTCCGGATGCGGCAAATCAACTTTTCTGCACGTGATTGGCGGACTGTCGCAAGCCTCGCGCGGGCGCGTATTGCTCGATGGCAACGACCTGGCCGCGCTCGGAGACGCGGGACGCACCCTGCTGCGGCGGCACAAAGTCGGATTTGTTTTTCAGCGTTTCAATCTGCTTCCCACGCTCAACGCCAAGGGCAACATCGCGCTCGCGCAGCACATCCACGGCGACGGTTTCGATCCGCACCGCTTCGACGTGGTCACGCGCATGCTCGGACTCACCGACCGGCTCGACCACAGGCCGTCGGAACTTTCCGGCGGCGAACAGCAGCGCGTCGCCATCGCGCGCGCTATCATCAACGAACCTAAAATCGTGCTGGCCGACGAGCCCACGGGAAATCTGGACACGAAAAATTCCGAAAACGTCCTGGGCCTGCTGCGCCAACTCAACAAAGATCTTGGCCAGACCATTGTGATGATCACTCACAATCCGGAAGCCGCGGCGTACGGAAATCGCGTGCTGCACATGCGCGATGGCCTGGTGGTCGACGGCGCGAGCGCGAACTGAAATGCGAAGACTCTGGCGCGGAGTGCGAAACACGATTTTTTGGTCGTACGAGCGCGGAAGCTGGCCGTACGATTTGATGGTGGTTCTGATTGTGTTGTTCGTGCTGTTCACGCCGGGAAAATGGTTTCATGACGAGCCGCAAGTGAACGGTGCGGGCGATTCCGGCGTGATGCTGATTGCGCAGGACGAAGCGACGCGCACGGAAACTTACCGCATCGACTCGAAACTTTTCTCCAGCTCGACGGCTTCGCAGGACAAAGTTCTGAGCAAAAGTCTGGGCAAAGACCTGGAAAGCGGCCCGGAGCTCGAGCGCAAGACGCACGAAATTCTCAGCCAGTCCGTCGACGAACTGAAGACGCATACTTTCCAGATTCGCAGCATCGAACCCGTTCGCGGCGCCGATAATTCCATCCTGTATTATCAGGTCAACGTGAAACGCTAGCCGCAAGCACCCCGTTCCTCTTTCGCGCACTCGCTCGCAATAAAGCCGCGGACTCCACATGGCTTTTCAATCGCTATGCTATGATTGCATGCGTTCCGCCGCAGGATTCACAGCTGGCCATTCAGGTGAACATGCCTTTGCTTCGCAGATTCGCATGGATTTTTCTCGCCGCCGCGCTCGGCGTCACAGGGGCGGCCGGCACGATGGCGCTTGCGCCTGCAAGCGTGCGGACGCGCGGCCAAGCGCGCAGCGTGCTGACCCTCGACTCCGTGCTGCATGAACTCGACACCGAGGCGAAGGACTTTCGCAGCCTCACTGCGGACATCGAGCGCACAAAAGTCACCGTGGTCGTCAACGTGAAGTCCACGGAGACCGGCGAGATTTGGGTCCACGGCGACAAAATGCGCCTGGAAGTGAAAACTCCCGACCCGCGGACGATTTTGCGCGCGGGCGACACAATTTATATTTACAATCCCGGATTGCAGCGCGTGGAGGAGTACAACCTGGGAAAGCATCGCGAAATGGTGGATCAGTTCCTGCTGCTGGGATTCGGTTCCTCGGGACACGAATTGCGAAAAGGATTTTTGATCACGCTGCTTGGCGAGCCAGTGCTCGATCATCACAGGACGGCGCTGCTCGAGCTGACGCCGAAATCGGAGCAAGTGCGCAATCAAATTTCGAAAATTCATTTGTGGCTGGACGAAAGTTCGTGGGAACCGTTGCAGCAGAAATTCTTCGAAACGGGCACGGACGATTATTTCGTCGTCCGCTATTCCAACATCACGCGTAACGCCAGCATTCCCGACTCGCGTTTCAAACCGCGCTGGCCCAAAGGCACGCAAAGAGTCCGCCCCTCCGCGTAGGCCCCGATTTTTGCGGACAGTAACTATCGCATCTGCGCGGCGTTATTCGTAGCGGAGAGCGATCATCGGGTCAACATCCATGGCGCGCCGAGCGGGAAAATAGCAGGCGGCGAGGCCCGCGCCTGCAAGGAGCACCGCCACGGCCGTGTAGGTGAGCGGGTCCGTGGGCCGCACACCGAATAGCATTGTGGCCAGAATGCGCGTCACGGCCACGGCCGCCGCGACGCCAATCACAAGACCGGCAACAATCAGCGCCATGCCGCGCGCCAGCACGAGCGCGAAAATGTCCTTCCGCTGCGCGCCGAGCGCTACGCGAATGCCGATTTCCTGCGTTCGCTGCTTTACCCAATAAGACACCGTGCCGTAGATTCCGACGGCTGCAAGAAGCAGCGCGATGAAGGCGAAAGCGCCGAGGAGCCAGGCGTTAAATTTGCGCTGGGATTCGTGGGCGGAAAGGATGGAGCTGACGAGCGCGAAATGATCGACGGCGAGATTTTTGTCGACCGCTTTGACTTGATCTTTGATTGCCGCGAGCAAGGTTCCCGCGTTACCGTTCGCGCGGACGACGATGTCATCCGGAAAATAACCTGATTCAGCGAAATAGGCCATGATGCCAGCGGATTTCTCCAGGCCTTCCTGGCGGACGTCGCCGACAACGCCGACGATGCTGAACCACGGGCTTGGGAAATTTGGATCGTTGAATTTGAACTGCTTGCCGATGGGGTCTTCGTTGGACCAGTAACGGCGGGCCATGGTTTCGTTAATGATGGCTGCGGGGTGCTCGTTTTGGGCAACCTGAATAGCCGCCTGCTGTGCGTCTTCAGCGGCATCGGCATCCGTGAAAAAGCGGCCGCGCAGGAGGGGAGTGCCCATGGCGCGGAAAAAATCGGGAGTGGCTTCGCCATTCGGGAGCAAAGGTTTTTGCGCGGCGAATTCGGCTTCGCGGCCCTCGATCAGAAATGGAACTTTGTACATTTCGTCCGGAAATAAAACATTGGAAGTGGAGCCAACGGCGGTGACTCCGGGAAGAGCGCGAATACGTTCCATGATTTGGATGAAGCGTGCGGTTGCGTCATCGGTTGTGCCCTTCACTGGCGGATAATAGATGCGCAGGCTATAGGCTTTGTCGGCGTCAAAACCGGGGTTGACGGAAAAAATCCGCCACAGGCTGCGAATCAGCAGGCCGGAGCTGGCGAGGAGCACAAACGCCAGCGAAACTTCGGCGACAATCAGGATTCTGCGAATCATTTGCGCGCCGGGAGACGCCGCGCCGGTGCTGGTTTCCTTCAAGGCGCGGCTCAAATCCATTCGTGACGACGAGAACGCAGGGAAGATTCCGCAGACGAGCGCAGTGAACGCGGTAACCGCAACGGTGTAACCGAGAACGCGCACATCGAGTACGCTGCCGCCGAGGCGGGCGATGTCCGGATTGAATTTCGCAACGAGAGCGACAGTCCACGTGGCGAGAAAAAATCCCAATGCAGCTCCGGCGCACGCGAGCAGCAAACTTTCGGCGAGGAACTGCTTTACGATGCGCCCGCGTGTGGCGCCGAGAGAGAAACGGACGGCGATTTCTTTTTGGCGGCCGGCCGCGCGGGCCATCATGAGATTCGCCGCGTTCAGGCACGCAATCAGGAGCACGCCGAAAATCGCGCCCCAGAGCACGAGCAACCCCTGGCTAACTTTCTGCGAGAGTTGCACGCGCAGCGGAACGACACGCACGCCAATACCGCTGTCATCCTTCGGATATTCTTGCGCGAGGCGCGCGGCGATGGTATCCATTTCGGACTCCGCCTGCGCCCAAGTGACGCCGGCGTTCAGGCGGCCGACGACTCCCAAAATTGGATACAGTCGAAGATCGAATTTACCGATCGTGAAAGCTGGGCGGGGCTTCCATAACTGCGTACCCACGGGGAAGTCAAAGCCTGAGGGCATGACTCCGATGATGACGTTGCTTGAATCATCGCCGAAGCCGAGACGCTGGCCGATCACGTTTGGACTAGCGGCGAAGCGCGATTCCCACAGCGCCTGACTGATGATGATGACGTTGGTTTTGCCGCGAAGCGAGTCATCAGGAGAGAAGGCTCGCCCCAGTAGCGGCTGGACGCCGAGGACGGAGAAGAAATTGGTGGAGACCAAAGCCCTCGGCACGCGCTCGGGACCCGCTGGAGTGTTTAAAAGTTCCGCCGTACCCGTGCCGCTCAGAATTTCCTTGCCGAAATTGATGAAGGCCATGTCCTGGAAGCTGCGGGATTGCGCGCGCCAGTCGGCGTAGTTGGGATAGGACACCGCGCCTTCGCTTTCGCCCGTGCGCTGATTGTTCTGCCAGAGAAACGCGAGCCGTTCGGCGTGTGGGAAGGGAAGCGCGCGAAAGAACGCCGCGTTCGCCAGTCCAAAGATGGCAGTGTTCGCGCCAATGCCGATGGCGAGAATCGCTATGATCAGCGATGAGTAGCCAGGATTCTTCGCGGCCGTTCGCGCCGCGGAGCGCAGTTCACGCAAGAACATGGAACACCTCGTTTGTGGCGTTAGAGTCATGCTCGCACACAAGGGCGTGCCACTCGAAAAGAAAACCGGAAAGGGTACGAAATAATTAAGGGGTCGTGATCGTTTTGGCGCGTCATGGCTCGATTTGTGAGCGTGGGGCGCTTGCTTTTAGAGCGCGGCGACTTGCCAAATACCACAGCCACCTCACCTAGCGCTGCGCGCAACATCGTGCTAACGTTTTCAGTGCGAAAATTCCATCACCCGGACGACGATGCGAACGACGACGCGAGCGCCGTACAACAGGCCAAAGGGCACCTCAAAGCCGCCAAAAACTCCCCGAAAACGCCAATCCTTAACCGCAAATGAGATGCACAGTCCCGCAAACACAACTGCCTTAAAATGTGCCACTTCCATTGTCTTGATCGCAAATGAATTTCAGTTTGCAAGGAGCAGTTTCCCAGCGCGTTTTCGCCCTAGAGCTGAAGCGGCGTCGAGCCTGCCTGCGCTTGCCCGCCGTGGCGGGCTGGCGGGCCACCGCACTCCAAAATGGCGAGGCACGCAGGCGCTATTTCGTCGCGCGGGCGAGGCGTTTCTCCTGCGAGAGCAACGCGTTCTTGCGTTCGAGGCCCCAGCGGTAACCGGCCAGGTTGCCGTTTTGGCGGACGACGCGATGGCACGGGACGACGATAGACACAGGGTTGGTGGCGCACGCGCGAGCGACGGCGCGAATGGCTCTGGGCTTGCCGATGGCGCGCGCGACCTCGGTGTAAGAGCGCGTCGCGCCGTAGGGAATGCGGCGAAGTTCGTCCCAGACGCGGCGCTGGAACGCGGTGGCCTGCACGTCGAGAGGCAAATCGATATGCGGCTCCTGGCCGCGCAGGTGGCGGAGGATTTCGCGCACCCACTGGCCCAGATCCTTCGAGTCGCGATGGATTTCCGCCTGCGGATATTCGCGCGCGAGAGCGTCTTCCAGGCGCGCGTCCGAGCGGGCGTCGGAATCGCCAAGATAGACAGCGCTGACGCCGCGTTGCGTGGCCGCGACGAGGATGCGTCCGAGCGGGCACGGCACAATTGTGTAATGGATGAGCATGCCGGCCCCGCCGCGACGGTAGGTGGCGGGGGTCATGCCCATTTGCGCGGGCGCGCGTTCGTACAAACGGCTGCTGGAGCCGTAGCCTGCGTCGTATATTGCGGTCGTCACTTTGTCTCCTTTGCGAAGCTGCGATTTCAGTTGCGCCATGCGTTGCGCGTCCGTGAATTGCTTTGGCGTGATGCCGAGGGTTTTTTGGAACAGGCGCTCCATTTTGTGCGGGCTCAGGTGGAACGTGTGGCCGAGTTCGTTAAGCGTGAGCCTTTTTTCAGGGTCGGCGGCGAGCGCCTGTTCGATGCCGCGGCAAATTTCGAGCACTTGGCGCGCGGCGGCGTTTCCGTTTTGCGAAGATGACGCGAGTTGCGGACGGCAGCGGCGGCACGGGCGATATCCGGCGCTTTCCGCTTCCGCAGGCAGGTGAAAAAAAACGACGCGATCGCGATGCGGGCGCTTCGACGGGCACGAAGGGCGGCAATAAATCTTCGTCGAGCGCACGGCGTAGACGAAACTGCCGTCGGCGGCGGAGCGCCGCGTTCGCACGGCGCGCCAGTAGCCCGGAATGTCGATGCGATTCGTCTTGTGCACTTGCGCCATTTTCAAACTCGCGTTCTTCGTTCGCAGCTCCTACAATATTGGATCCGGAGATAAAAATAGTCCAATCGCGCTTCGATATCTATCCGATTCTTGCATTCAAAACGGGGCGCCGGAGAAGGCCGATTTGGACGGATCGCGCGGAGGGGTGCTATTGTTGAACTACTGGACACGCCGCCTATTGACAGGGTTGACGCTCGCGGCTGGCCGATGCATATTGCCTTACCCGGTAAAAGCACCTGCCGGCTTGGGGGGTCACACCGATGGGGGCGATTTCGAATCTGAAGCGACAGTTGTCGTCCGGCCTGATTCCATCTCCCGTAGAAAAGATATACGAAGTCCCGCGAGCGCGAAAATTCATACGCGTGCCGACGCACGCCATCGGCGTGGCCGAAGATCGGCGTCGCTGCCCCAGAGCGTGTCTCTGTTTGCCGCTGCAATTAACCAGCATTGACGGTCGCACCGACGGGTTGCCGGTGACGCTGGTGACGAAGAACATAAGTTCGACGGGAATTTATTTTTTGGCGCCGCGCGTCATCGAACCGGGCACGGCCATTGAGATGGAAGTGGCGTTGATCGAACGGCCGCTGGGCCGCGGAAGCGTGCGGTTGCGCACCGCCGCGCACGTAGTACGCATGGATGTGTGCGAGGTTCCCGGATGGAGCGGATTTGCCGCGTCGTTCGACGACATAGATTTTCAGCGCGACGACCGGATTCCGCTTACGGAGCCGCATTAAGATTCCGCCGCGAATTTCTGCCGTTTTTTATCGGTGTCCGTGAAACCACGCGGAATTTCCGCCGTGCAATTCTCTTCGATTGGGATGGGACACTCCTCGATTCTTTTCGCGCCGATGCTCGTGCTTATCAGGCCACGTTTCGCGCGTTCGAGATTCCGTGGACCCAGCGCGATTGGGCGCTGACCCGTGAGCCGGACGGCGCGTGGTTAGTTTTGTGCGGGCTGCTTCGCGAGCTTTGGCGGCACGGGCAACGGGACCGTCGGCTCCGCTTTGAAATTCTCCGAACGCACGATCAGACGAATGGGAACGCTGTCCTTCGGAGTCTTCACCACGCCATCCGAGCGTATATACGTGGGAAACCACAGGTGTCCGGTGAGATTTTCGCGATAGGTTTCGAACATACTGAATGGAAATCCATTCGGCGCGTTGCCCGCGTCAGTGACGAATTGGCCGTAACTCTTGACGATCGCGAAATCCTGATTGTCGATCCAGACCACGCCGTCGAAGAGCGGCTTGCGGCTGAGCGTTTTTGGCTGCACGCGAAAAATCAGCGTGTTGATCTGGTCGAGTTTTTCCTGACCTTCATAGGAAAGCTTGTAGAGAGGGAGCTGATCAGTGGTCAGGAAAAAAAGTGGAAAGCCGTCTAAGGTTTTCACATCTTCAAGCGAAAATTCCGTAAAGTGCAAAGTGGATTCGGGAGGCTTGACGACGCGTTCGTAGCGCTGCCCGTCGGCCTTGGAATATTCCTGGCCGGTGAACGTGAATTGTCCGCCGTGGTCAGCCAACTCCTCCACCTTGATCGTCTGGTCGATGCTCCCCGCTTCATACGTTTTCTTGATTACGTCCTCGTTTTGCGTGAAGTGATGAATGATTTCGTCGGCGGGAAGCGGAGGAGCGCCGGGATCGGGCTTTGCGGGAAGCCGTTTGACTTCGAACTTTGGGGGCGGCGCGATGGGTCCGGCGACCTGCGCGCGAGCCGGCATGCCGGCTACGACAATGCCAGCAAGCATTGCCAGTATGGGCAGGGACAATCTTGGCTTGTTCATTTCGTTTTCTTAGATGCAGCAAATGGCCATCGTGATTGCCTGTTGAGATTACTGCCTTTACGATGCAAATCCCACAGCGAAATGTCTTGAGACGACGCGACGGAGTAGCCCGTTCACTCGTGATAAGAATTTGCCGACACCCTAACCCACGCCGTCGTGAATGGGATTCGACAATCACTTTCGAGTAACCGACCACTCGCCCGGAACCGTCGGATGAGTTGGAATGAAACATGCTTCTTGCGGTACGATTGATCCCAGTTGCTCCTTAGCGTAGGGATAGGAGGCACTATGGGAACGCTTATTCAGGACATGCGCTACGGCCTCCGCATGTTAGCCAAGGCTCCGGGATTTACAGTAGTGGCTGTGTTGACGCTGGCGCTGGGCATTGGCGCAAACACGGCAATGTTCAGCGCGCTGTACGAGCTGGTTTTGCGGCCGTTGCCTTACGCGGATGCATCGCGATTGGTTATGCTGTGGGATTCGAATCGCAAGACGGGGCAGAAACACATTTTGGTGATGGAGGGTTCCTTCCCGATCCTGCGAAGCCAAGCGAAGAGCTTCGAGGACATGGCGGAGTTCGGTTCAACCAACGGTGGGGATGATATGTACTACGAAAGATTATGGGGAACGGAAGAACGCGTGGCAGTCGACGGAGCGTCACCTTCGTTGTTCTCCGTCTTGACAGTGGCTCCAATTCTTGGAAGAACATTTACGGCGAGCGAGGGCGTCGCGATTAGGAATGGTGAAAACCGGGAATCGCCGCACGTGGCCATTCTGAGCTATGCGTACTGGAGGCAGCATTACGGAGCGAGCTCTCACGCCATCGGCAAGACGATCACTGTGAATCAATTTGGGGAAAAGGATGAGTACACGATTGTCGGCGTAATGCCGAAGGGCTTTGATTTTCCCTATCCGCTCGATACCGACAAGCCCGACATGTGGATAAATGACACGACGACGCCAGGCGTGTTCAATCCAGGGAACGATTTGCAAGTCTTAGGCCGCTTGAAACCGGGCGTGACTTTTACGCGGGCGCAGGCGGAGATTAACACCATCGCAGACCAGATTCGCGCGGAATATCCGAGGTATTACAAAGACGAAGAAGTCAGCGTGGTCCCACTGAACTCGGAGCTGATTCGAGACGTGCGCAGTGTTTTGTGGGTGTTGTTCGCGGCGTTCACGTTCATTCTCCTGATTGGGTGCGCGAATGTGGGCAATCTTTTGCTGGTGCGCGCGGTGTCGCGCGAAAAAGAGATGGCGATACGCGCGACTCTGGGCGCGGGGCAATGGGCGCTGATCCGGCAGATGCTGGCAGAGGGGATGCTGCTGGCGCTGGCCGGAGGCGCGCTGGGGTTGTTGCTCGCTTACGGAAGTCTGCGCGCTGTTGTCGCGCTGCTGCCGCAATCGATTTACATTCCGCGATTGGATTCCGCGGCGCTGGATACGCGAATGCTGGTCTTCGCGGCGTTGCTGTCGGTGCTTGTTGCCGGAGTGTTCAGCGTGCTTCCGAGCTTGCGGCTGGCGCGGCCGAATCTGAATGAGACGCTGAAATCGGGGACCGCACGTAAATCGTCGCGGGCGCGTTCTGTGCTGCGCAGGCCAGGCAGCGTGCTGCTGGTTGTGGAAGTGTCGCTGGCGCTTGTTTTGCTGACCGGAGCGCTGTTGATGTTGCGGAGCATGAGAGAGTTCCTCGCCGTGAACGGCCAGTTTCAGCCGGAGCGGCTGCTCTCGTTGGACGTTGATATTAACAATAGCTATGTAACGCCGCTGCCACACCTCGATTCGGTGCGGATTCTGTTCGAGCAGTTTGAGCAGCATCGCGGATATGCCCGGCGTAGAAGCGACGGCTCTGTCTGATCGGTTTCCACCGGCGAGGGCGCATCACAGTTCAGAGGAGTTTAAGGCCGACGACGGAGGCGGGCCTATTGCGGAGGGTTTTCAACCGGCGGAGATGCGCATCGTCACGCCGGGATACTTCGACATGATGGACATGAGGCTCCTGCGCGGGCGATGGCTGGAAGATTCGGACAGAAGCGATACGCTGCCGGTGGCGGTGATTAATGAGGCGATGGCGGAGCGTTACTGGCATGGCCGCGACCCGCTGGGCTTGAAACTGAAGCCGATGCGGTCTTACGTCAAGCCCCCCTCGTACACGATCGTGGGAATTATCCATGAGCCGAAACGGTTTGCGAGCGGCGAGACGCCTGACCCGACAGTTTACGTTCCTTACTCCCAGGTGCCTTTGCGGTTCTCCACCATTATTGTCCGCACCGTGGGACAGACCAAGGGTCTTGCGGCGGCGATCCGCAGTGCGGCTTTGCAGATAGTTCCTGGCTACATGTTTGTCGGGCAAGTGCAGAGTGGCGAAGAACTCATCTCCGAATCGAGCGCGACGCCGCGGTTCACGGCGCAACTGTTGACGGCGTTTTCGACTCTTGCGTTGCTGCTCGCCGTCGTGGGCATCTACGGGCTCATCTCGTATTACACGTCGCAAAGAACGCATGAAATTGGCATCCGCATGGCCCTGGGAGCGCAGTGTGCGGACGTGATGCGACTGGTGTTGCGAGAAGGAATGCTGATCGTCGGGCTGGGAGTCGTCATTGGCGTCGTAGCGGCCGGCGCGTTCGCGAGAACGCTGGAGAGCCTGCTTTACGGAGTGTCGACGATGGATCTTTCTTCGTTTGCGGCCTCGGCGGTAGTGCTGGCGATCGTGGCGCTGGCGGCGTGTTGGATACCAGCGCGGCGGGCGATGAAGATTGAGCCGATGGAAGCGCTGCGGTACGAATAGTTCTTTGCACGAAATGACCGACAACCCCTCCCCCAGAACTATTTGTGGCCGGTGCTGGCGATTGTTTCCGAGTCACGGGCTACTCGGAAGTAATTCATTTGGCCGACTAAAACACTAACCGGCGACCGAGCCGCGACCTCATCATGGGTTTGCTTGCAGGCTGGTGGGAGCTGAGTCATAATTCCGAAACCCTAGCGAGCTATAAGAAAGAGCAGACCCAGTCCATGATCTGTCCCCATTGCCGGACAGAAAACGATGACGAAGTTTCGTCCTGCTCGAAGTGTGGCTCGTCGTTTGATTTACAAATCGACGTTGACCAAACGATGGATTCGCCGGCGCCTTCCTCCGCAGCAGAGG
>DASYYI010000425.1:0-7243 GCA_035933995.1 Candidatus Acidiferrales bacterium
TCGCGTACGCCCATGCGCTCTCTCGTTACAAGGATTTTAGAGTACCCGATTTGGTGCTACCTATAGTTAGGCTAGGCTTAGAGCAAAAAGGTGTCAAGCATCACGGGGGAAAGTGACGCGAGAGATGAAACAGGCGCGAAACGAGAAGACATCTGCGCAGCGAGCGGGCAAGAGTCACCTCGTAGGCTCCGGTAGGCGAGACGCCGGGGCTAGCGGCGCATTTCGCTGGTCTGTATGGGTACTAAAATTCCGGGGTCTTCTGTTCCGCATGATGCGGGAAGGCCTGGGGCAACTCTGAAACGTTCCAAGCCCAAGCAGCGAGCACGGCCGCGCCTTCGTTAATCTGATCGGGAATCACTCTATCGAAAGTATCGGTCTGGCTATGGTGCGCTTCCCGGTATCCCGCCGGCGCTTGTACGCAGAAGTAAGAGGCCACTCCGGCGCGCAAAAAAGCGACGTGGTCGGAGGAGCCGAAGTAACGCGTGCTGACGGGCCGCAGGTCGAAGACCTCCTGGAGCGGCTGGTAGACTTCAGCCATCAGAGGACCTGTTTCGTAAAGACCTTCGAGAGCGATGCTAAAGACGCGGCCAGTTCCCGTGTCGTGAGTCAACACGGCGTCCATCTTCGGAATCTCAGCCGCATGGTTCTTTAGGAAGAGACGGACGCCGACGCCGCCTTCTTCCTCTCCGGTATACAGAATGAACGTAATGGTGCGCTGGGGCTGCCAGCCGAGGGCTTTCAAAGTACGCGCAGCTTCGAGAACAGCCATCGCACCAGTTCCGTTATCGACCGCGCCTTGGCCGAGGTCCCACGAATCGAGATGGCCGCCGATGATGACGCGTTCATCGGGATGTACACTGCCCTTGATTTCGGCGACAGTAATTGAAGCAGGCACGGGGCCGGGGCTGAAAGTTCCCTTCAAATCGATTTTCATCGTGACCGGGCCGGCTTGTGAAAGGCGATAGAGCAGGCTGTAATCTTCGTGGGCGAGGAAGGCGGTGGGCACAGCGGAAGGCTCGTATGCAGGAAACGACGCACTGCCCATATTGAAAAGATTCCAAGGCTTCCCGCTATCGCGGAGAATAACCAGCGCGCCAGAATTGTTGAGACTAGCCATCAGCTTTCGATATTGCTCGAAGCTAAAGCCTGGGCCGTGCGGAACGCCGCGGGGCGGAGGAATGACAGCATCATAGGCGTTGTCGGGAACTTCGGAGACTGGCGCGAGAATAGTTGGCCCACCAAGCAAAACGATAGCCCCACGAAGTTTGCTCATATCCGTTGGTTTGGATATGACGACTTGCCCGGAGATTTCGCCTTTGGTGGCGCTGCTCCAGCCAAGTGAGCGAATCGGAACGCGGCGCGAGATGGGACTGACGATTTCGGCGGAGTCGGCGCCGCGATACCAGGCGTGGGGGACGGTGGTGGTCTCGAGATGCGCGTTGATGCCGTAATCGCGGAAGCGCTTGAGCGTCCATTGGCTGGCCGCCTGCATTTGCGGGGAACCGGTGAGGCGCGGGCCAATTTGTGTGGTGAGGTATTCTTCGTTCTTCATCAGCTCCGAATGGGCCTTCACTTCATCGGCGATTTTCTGGTCAGCAGTTTCCATGGACTTGCGGTAAGACTCCGTGGCCTTAGGGTCGGCGCCATATTGCGGCGCGGTGCTCTGCGCAAGCGCGGAAACGGGAAGAAGGACGGTGGCTGCCAAAATCGCGAAGAAGAATTGTACGAATCGATTTGAACGATATGTACCGGCGGCTAGTCTCATGAAAGCGACACTCCCAAGTTAATTTTGAACAAGGCTATTTTCGAGCGGGGCGATTATAATCCCGATACGCGCTAGATGGGGAAATCTTGAGAAAAAGAGCGCCGATAATTTTCTTGTTTTGAGACAGTCGTCAAATAACTTCCTGGCATCCAATCCGGGTGTGGGCAGACATCCAGGCGAGGCTTTGCTAGAGTACTTAGAATACGGAGAGAAAGACATGGACGATAAACCTGCATCGAAGCTGACCTATTCGGACATAACGCCAAAAGGCGCGTATACGAACCGCCGAAATTTTCTGTTTGGAATGCTGGCGACAGGCGGAGCGGTGACCGGCTGGAAGCATTTTTCAAACTGGATGTCCGGGCCGGCGACAGGTTCGGTTCCCGTGAAACTAAACAACGTCAAAAAAGGGCCATTTAGCACGGCTGAAGCGATCACGCCGGAAAATGACGTGACGACCTACAACAATTTTTATGAATTTGGCACGGGCAAGGGCGATCCGTCGCAAAACGCGAAGAATTTCAGAACGTCGCCATGGACCGTGTCCGTGGAAGGCGAAGTGAAAAAGCCTCTCAAACTAAGCATGGACGACATTATGAAGATTGCGGCGCTCGAGGAGCGAATCTACCGGCACCGTTGCGTGGAGGCGTGGTCGATCGTGGTGCCGTGGATTGGGTATTCGTTCAGCGCGCTGGCCAATTTGGTGGAGCCGACGCCGAAAGCGAAATATGTGGCGTTCGAGAGCTACTACGACACCCGACAGATGCCCGAAGGACCGTCAGCGGGGATTCCGTTTCCGTATTTGGAGGGATTGCGCATCGATGAGGCGATGCATCCGCTAACGTTGCTGTGCGTAGGCATGTATGGCGAGACACTGCCGAATCAAGATGGCGGACCGGTACGGATGGTGATTCCGTGGAAGTACGGCTACAAGAGCGCGAAGTCGTTGGTGAAAATCCGCTTCGTGAAGAATCAGCCGCCGACTACTTGGAGCACCGCGACGCCCGAGTGGTATGGTTTCTACTCGAACGTGAACCCCAGTGTGAACACGGTGCGATGGAGCCAGGCAACAGAACATCGATTGGGCGGCGGGCTTTTCTCGCGCCCCATCCCCACGCAGATATTCAACGGGTATGGAGACAAGGTGGCGAGTCTCTATTCGGGGATGGATCTTCGCAAGTATTACTGATTGCAAATGGGCGTCGTGAATTCGATTCTGACAAGCAAGTGGACTAAGGTTGCGGTTTTTGCGCTTTGCCTGGTCCCGCTGGCGGTTCTGGTCTGGAAGGGATTTCAAAACGAACTGGGCGCGAATCCGGTTGAATTCATCGAGCACTGGACTGGCGACTGGACGATTCGGTTTCTGATTATCACACTCTGCATCACCCCATTTCGCAAATTGCTTCATGTACCGCAACTCATCCGCTTTCGCCGCATGCTCGGATTGTTTGCGTTCTTCTATGTGTGCCTGCATTTTTCCACGTGGATTTGGCTCGACCGGTTTTTTAATCTTTCTGATATGTGGGCAGACGTGCTGAAGCGGCGGTTCATCACCGTCGGGTTCGCGGGTTTCGTGCTGCTGATTCCGCTGGCGATAACTTCGACCAAGGGGTGGATACGGAGGCTTGGCGGAAAGCGCTGGCAACTGCTGCATCGCGCGATTTACCTGAGCGCTATCGCCGGCGTGATTCATTATTACTGGCAGGTGAAGTCGGACGAACGCAAGCCGTTGCAATACGCGGCCGTTGTGGGGGCGCTGCTTGCGTGGAGGCTGGGAGCGTGGCTTTACAAGCGACGGCAAAAGCCCGCGACTGAAAATCGAACGAGCAAAGAACCTGTCACGGCCGAAACGGCCTAGTCAATTCCAGCTTTCCGTATCCCCACGCTGCGCACCAACCGAGTCAGTTCGATATACGCTTTTGAAACGCGCATTCTCCACTGGGCGTCTCACACGGGGATAACCTGTTCGCGGGCGCGATCCCTAAATCAGATTTGATGAAGAAAGCTAGACGGAGGACGATTGTGCGAAAAATCGGAATTGCGGTAGCGGCGCTATTTGTCTTTTCGGCGGTTCTGCCCGTCGCGGCACAGGCGCCGGAGCCAATCGACTACAACGCGATTTACACCATCAAAGACATCGGCTTCAACCATTCGCAAATCATGGACATCATGAGCTACCTGACCGATGTTTACGGGCCGCGCCTGACCAATTCGCCCAACATGCGCGCGGCCGCGCAATGGACCGAAGACGAAATGAAACAGTGGGGGATTGCGAACGTCCATACTGAGCCGTGGAAGTTTGGCCGCGGCTGGTCGAACGAACGATTTTCCGCGATGATGATTACGCCGCGTCCTTATATTTTGATTGCGTATCCGCTGGCGTGGACTCCAGGAACACAGGGCGCGGTGACGGCTCCGGCGGTGTTGGCGTTGATTCAGAACGAACAGGACCTGGATAAGTATCGAGGGCAGCTCAAGGGCAAGTTTGTGCTGACGCAAGTGCCGCCGGACGATCCGGCTCATTTTGAAGCGCAGGGCCATCGTTACACGGACGCCGATCTTGCGGAGATCGCGACGGAGCCGGTGCCGGGCGCGAGAAACGAAGATCGCTTCGCGCGCTTCCGTGCGATGCGAGCGCTGCAACAGAAGGTGCAGGTTTTCCTCGTCGCAGAACACGCAGCCGGATGGATCCAAGCTTCGCGCGGCGATGATGGAACGGTTTATGTTCAATCGGGCGGATCTTACGAGCCCGGCGCTCCCGCTGCGTTGCCAAGCGTGGCCATGGCCAGCGAATGCTACGGGCGAATTTACCGGCTGCTTGAAAAGAAGATTCCGGTGACACTGCGCATCAATGATGAAAATAAGTTCTATGACGATGATTTGAACTCGTTCAACATCATCGGCGAAATTCCGGGCACGGACAAGGCGGATGAAGTGGTGATGATGGGCGGGCACTTCGATTCATGGCATGCAGGCACGGGCGCGACCGACAACGGCGCTGGCTCGGCGGTGATGCTGGAGGCGCTGCGCATTCTGAAGGCGAGCGGGTTGAAAATGCGGCGCACGGTGCGAATCGGATTGTGGACCGGAGAGGAAGAGGGACTGCTTGGTTCGCGCGCATATGTGAACGAGCACTTCGGCGACCCGAAGACGATGCAGCTGAAGCCGGAGCAGGCCAAGCTCGACGCCTACTACAACATCGACAATGGATCGGGGAAAATCCGCGGCGTCTACCTGCAAGGGAACGAAGCGGTGGCGCATATTTTTCGGCAATGGATGCGTCCGTTTAATGATTTGGGAATGACGACGCTGAGCATTCGCAATACGGGCGGAACGGATCACCTGTCGTATAACGCGGTGGGGATTCCTGGGTTTCAGTTTATTCAGGATCCCATCGAGTATGAGACGCGGACGCACCACTCGAACATGGATGTTTACGAGAGGATTCAAGAGCCGGACATGAAGCAGATGGCGGTGATCGTGGCGTCGTTTGTGTATCTGACGGCGAATCGCGACGAGATGATGCCGCGCAAGCCGCTGCCGCCGCCTTCAACGAGCCCGTTCTAAGGCAAGGAACGGCTGTGGAAATAGCGCGCGCCTTGCGCGAGCGAGCTGCTAACTCGCTGCGCGGCGAGTCCCCCGCCGATGCGATTCCGCAGCGCGGTCAGCGAGCATTGGTTTCTTGCGTGACGCACCCGACGCGGCGAGGCTCTTCTTGAGAGCCTCCATCATGTCGATTACAGGGGCGCGATGCGGTTGCGGGGCCGCGGCGACTTCCCTGCCCTCTTGCTTCGACGCGATCAATTCCTTGAGGCGGTCTTGAAATTCATCGTGATATTTTTTCAGGTTGAATTCTTCCGATAAATTTTCCACGAGCTGCTCAGCGAGCTTGATTTCCTGCGGCTTCAGCTTGATGTCTTCCGTCTTGCCGTAACCCGGGGCTTCGCGGACTTCATTGGCGAAATACATGGTGTGCAACGTCAGACCGTGATCATAAGGGCGAATGAAGACCGTATATTCGCGCTGGTGCATGGCGACTTTGGCGATGCCCACGCGTTTTGTGCTTTCGAGCGTTCGTAGGAGGAGTTGGTAGGCTTTGCGGCCCGCGTCTTCGGGGACCGCGAAAAACGAGGAGTCAAAGAAGAGCGGGTCGATCTCCGATTCCTTGACGAAGGCCAGAATTTCCATCGAGCGTGCGGACTGCGGCTCGATCTTTTTGATTTCGGCGGGATCAATCAAAACATACTTGCCATCTTCATATTCATAGCCTTTAACCACTTCGGAGCGGTCGACGATTTTGTTGCAGGTGGGGCAGAAAAGGGGCTGGCGCAGCCGAGTGTGGCACACGCTGTGAAGCTGATGGAGCTGCATTCGATTCGCGCGGGCCGCGGCGTAAAGGCGGATGGGAATCGACAGCAGGCCAAATGTGATAAAACCTTTCCAAGTGGAAGAAGCCATGTTTGCGCACCTCTCTTTGCTGTCTTAGCCCCTCAAGCTTATGGCCTTGAGGTATTGTACACAACGTGAGAAGGCTGTAGCCGCGGAAACTTGATGTTGTAGATGCAGGTTTGATATTTGGAGCGAGTAGGCAGATTCTTATAATCCGACATGGCCTTGCTGCAAGAATACCGGCGCAAGCGGAAGTTTCGCGAGACTCCAGAGCCAAGCGGGAAAGTAGCGCGGCGCGCGGGGAATCACTTCGTGGTGCAGGAACATCACGCGCGGCGGCTGCACTATGATTTCCGGCTGGAAGTAGATGGCGTTTTGAAATCGTGGGCTGTGCCGAAGGGACCTTCGCTCAACCCCGCGGATAAACGACTGGCGGTGCAGACGGAGGATCATCCGCTCGATTACGGGACGTTCGAGGGAACAATTCCGACGGGACATTACGGAGCCGGTGAAGTTGCGATTTGGGATCACGGCACGTTTGAGCCAGAGGGAAGCATGTCCGCTTCAGAGCAAATCAATCGCGGCGAAATAAAATTCAAATTGCACGGGCAAAAACTGAAAGGCAGTTTTGTGCTGGTGCGTCTGCGCGGGGATGGGCAAAAAAAGAATTGGCTGCTGATTAAGCACCGTGACGCCGCCGCGGACGTGAGCGGCGCGCCCGGTAAAGTTGCCGAGCCGATGTTGCCCGTGACATCCACAGCAAAAACGCCGCACAAGCTGAAGATGCCGGAAGGCGCGCGGCCAGCACCGATGCCAACGAAATTCCACGCGGCGCTCGCGACGTTGGCGGAGAATCCGTCTTCGGATCCGAGCTGGCTGTTCGAAATCAAATGGGACGGTATACGCGCGCTGGCGTGCGTGAAAGATGGGAAGCTCAAACTATTATCCCGGACGAATCGGGACATAACGCGCGAGTATCCGGACCTGTCGGTGATCGCGAACAGCATAAACGCCAAAGAGGCTTGCATCGATGGAGAGATCGTGGCGCTGGACAGCGAGGGGCGCAGCGATTTTCAGCGCCTGCAGAAC
>DASYYI010000432.1:0-5960 GCA_035933995.1 Candidatus Acidiferrales bacterium
GAGTCGGGAAAACTCTTTGGCGCACGGCATTATCGCGATTATCACTTCTTGTTGACGCTCAGCGATCACGTCGCGCATTTCGGACTGGAGCATCACGAGTGCAACGACAGCCGCTTGCCCGAGCGCGCGTTGATTGGGCCAAATGCAGAAATGATGCTCGGAGGGTTGCTGTCGCACGAATTCATGCACTCGTGGAACGGCAAATTCCGGCGGCCGGCCGATCTCGCCACGCCGGAGTTTGAGACGCCCATGCAGGATGACTTGCTCTGGGTTTACGAAGGGCTCACGGATTATCTGGGGCCGTTGCTCGCGGCGCGCAGCGGTTTGTGGACGCCGGAGCAATATCACGAATATCTGGCGAGCATCGCCGCGGACCTGGGACCGGGAACTCCAGGGCGTACTTGGCGCGATCTTCAGGACACCGCAACAGGGATACCCGGAGTGCGTGGCGGATTTGGCTGGGGGAATTGGAAACGCGGATCAGATTATTATCCCGAAGGCGACTTGCTGTGGCTGGAAGTGGCGACGATTATTCACCAGCAGAGCAACGGCGCGAAATCCATCGACGATTTCTGCCATCTCTTTCACGGCGGAGCAAACAACGGCCCGGAACTGAAAACGTACACGTTCGATCAAGTCGTCGAGGCGCTCAATCAAATTGTACCGTACGACTGGGCGAAGCTCTTGCATGAGCGGCTCACTTCACTGTCGCCCGATGCGCCGACTGGCGGCATTGAAAACGGCGGATGGAAAGTCGAGTTCAGCAGTAAGCCGCCCGATCCCGGTCTCCGCGGCGGAAATCCGGGCGACGCATATTCGCTCGGCTTGCGGCTCGGAGGGGACGGAAGCGTCGGCGATTCGATCGTTGGCGGCCCTGCGTTCAAGGCAGGAATCACGGCTGGCATGAAAATCGCTGGCGTGAATGGACGTGTGTTTACGCGGGACGTGCTTGACGACGCGATCAAAGCTAGCAAAGACAATTCAGAGCCCATCAAACTTCTCGTCATCGACGAGGATTACTACAAAACGGTAACCGTCGACTATCACGGTGGCGAGCGCTATCCGCATCTGGTGCGCGTCGAGGGCAAACCCGATTACCTCGATGAACTGATCAAGCCCCGTGCGGGAGGACAGTAGCTCCGTGCCTAGCTCGATCAGAAGTTAGCTCCGCCTCTCTCACCGCGACGGGCGGCATCGGGCAGACACGCCTGTTGCCGCCGCTGGCGCGCATATCTTGCGCAAGGAACGTGCCACACGAATGCGTGTTGACACTTTTTGCGCGCGTTTCCATAATCGCGTCGAGGGACATCCTCGCCTGATGAGTGACGCACAAAAAACCCGAGAACGCGCGTTGGAGGAAGCTATCTCGCGCGCCGTGCGCGACAACTTGCCGCCGCTTCAGCGGACGGTGGAGGAAATGCAACAGGCGTTCGCGGATTTGGTTTCGGCGTGTTCCTCGACTCGGCCCACGAATACTCTGCCGGCGATGCTTCGCGCACAATCTACCGCAGCGTCTCTTTCCGCCAGTCTGTCGGTTCTTTCGGATTTCATCACCAGCGCCATGCAGCGGCGCGAACGCGAACTTTCGCGCGAGGAGGATTCCGAGGATGTGCGCGCGGTTGGCGTCACCGTGGAGCGGCCCGAGCCAGCACGAAGAATGCCCGCGCCGGCAGTCGTGACGCCGATGGCCGAGACGCAATCGCCCGTCGCCGACGTTGAAGAAGTGGAAGAAGGACCTTCAGCGCCGCCAGCTCATTCGCGCGAGCCTGCTGTCGCGGCAACGATTCCCGAACCTGTTGCGGAGCCCGAGCCGGTCGCATTCAATATCGCTTCGCTGCCAAAGGACGAGCAGGATTTGCACAAACGTGCAAATCGCGTCGCCAAAGTTTCCATGCAAGATATTAAGATGCTAAAGCCCGAGGACGTTCGCAAGGGTCAGGAGCACAAAGACATTTGCGTGCGTCTGCGGAGCGAAATTGACAAGGCCCGAAAAGAATATGATCGCCGCTTTCAGAAAATTCTCGATCAGCCCGTGGACTATTTTCATCACTGGATGGTCGAGATCCTTGCCGGCGGCGATCCAGAAGCCCTCGGAGAATATCCTTATCCCTCGCCGGTGCTACGCCGCTAACTTATTTTTTGCAAAAGGGATCTTTGGTCCTGCGCGCACGCTTTGCGTTGCGCTGATACTGGTGGTGTGTTTCAGCGCGACAAACGCAGTTGCGCAAACGGCCAAGCCTCAGACCGGAAAAGAAAGAATCGCCGCCGCTCGCGCCGCCGCAGCACAACGCGCCGCGAAACGCGCGGAAGCGGCGCGCGTTTCCCGATTCGCGGCCGAGGCCAAACAGCTCACCGTTCTCTCGCGCGCGCTGAAAAACGAGAAAAAGCCGGGCGCGGCCTACCGGCATCTCGCCGGATTTGCGAAACGCTACTCCAAAGAGGAGCTGGGCGCGCGCGCCGCTCTGGCGCTCGGATATTACGACTTCAACCAAAGCCGTTACCCGGAAGCGCGGCGCTGGCTTGATGCCGCGAAGGCGGAAACGCTGCTCGCGGATTACGTTTTGTTTTGGAGCGCGCAAGTGGATCGCAATTTGGGCAATCTTTCCGCCGCGCTCGATCAGCTGGAGGGTTTGCGGCGCGATTACCCGCAAAGCGTGATGAGCGATCTTGCGCTTCAGGCGCTTGCCGAAGCCGCCATTGCCGCCAACCAGCCCCAACGCGCCCTGACAGCGCTTGCGCAGTCGCAAGGCGTCGAAAAAAATCCCAGGTTGCTGTTCCTGCGCGCGCAGGCCTATGAACAGTCCGGCGATAAAATTGCCGCAGCCGGAGATTATGTCAGCGTCTACGATAATTTCCCGCTGAGCTCTTCCGCGTTGGAAGCTGGCGAGAAAGCGAATTATTTTCAGGGAGTGCTCGGCGATGCGTTTCCGAAACCAGCCGTCGCCGAACAGATGGCACGAGCCGGGACTTTGTTTGACGCGCATCATTGGCAGGACGCGCAGAACGCATACAGCCAGGCCCTTCCCGAACTTGTAGGCTCCGATCAGGAACTGGCGCAGGTTCGCATCGCCGACTGCGCCGTGCAGCTTGGCGGGAATGCGGCGGCACTCGCCGCGCTGCAAATGCAAACACCGGAGGTTGACGCCGAGCGCCTTTATTATTTGTCGCAAGCCTATCGTTCCATCCCTGATGAAACGAACATGCTCGCCACCGTGTCCCAGGCGATTGCTCGCGCGCCGCAGAGCGCGTGGATCGAGCGCACACTTTTCGCGACGGGCAATTACTACTGGGTCAAACTCGATCGCGACAGCGCCGCGAAGTATTATCAGCAGGTTGTCGATCGTTTCCCGCAGAGCGCCGATGCGATCGACGCGCAATGGCGCGTTTTGTGGGCTTCGTACATGGGCCATCGCGACGATGCCGCGAGTCTGCTGACAAAATTTCTGACTGATTATCCGAATTCGCCCTACACGCCGGACGCGCTTTATTGGCTGGGTCGATTGGCGCAAGACGCAGGCCAAGCCGCCGAGGCGCGCGCTTATTACCAGAAATTGCAGCAGCGCTATCCGAACAATTATTTTACGGTTCACGCGGCGGAACATCTTCGCGCATTAAAGCGCGGCTCCGCGGCGGCGCTTCCGATTCTCGACGCGATTGCGCCGCTGGCTTCCGCCATTCAGGTTGGCGCTGCGGAAGCCCCCGAAGCGCTTCCGTGGGTGCAGCGCAGCGTTGCGCTTGAGACGATTGCCTTCGACGATTCCGCGATGATCGAACTTCGCGCCGCCTACGACGCAACGCATTCGCCGATGCTTCAGTTGGCCATCGCGCGCGCGGATACGAATGGCGAGCACTACGGCGGCGCAATCGTCGCGCTGCGCATTATTTATCCTGAGTTGGAGTCGCGGCGGTTAGCGGACGTCCCACACGAGGTCTGGATGCTTTCGTTTCCCATGCCCTACGCGCAGCCACTTCGCAGCGCGGCTCGACGGATGCGTTTGGATCCCATGCTGGTCGCCGGGCTGATTCGTCAGGAATCCGCGTTTGAGAAAGACGCGCATTCCACTTCGAATGCGTTCGGATTGATGCAGCTTCTGCCGAAGACGGCGCGGCCGCTCGCGCGCCGTCTGCGCATGCGATATTCGGAGGAGCGGCTGCTTGACCCGCTTTACAATCTGCGATTGGGCACGGTATATCTTTCCGATTTGCTGACGAGTTTCCACAGTGCGGAAGCCGCGCTGGCGGCGTACAATGCGGGCGAGGATCGCGTGACGTTGTGGCAGAGCGGGCAGAATTACGCCGAGATTCCTGAATTCGTCGAGTCGATTCCGTTCACGCAGACGCGGCAGTACGTGGAGATCATTACGCGCAACGCGGTGATTTACCGGCAGCTTTACGGAGGCAGGCGATGAATCCTGTGGCAGCAGGACGCGTTTCCGGAGATACGTGGCTTTCCGAAAAGGCCGGGCAGTTCACCGAATCCGTGATCCGCGAAATGACGCGGCTCGCGCTGGCGCACAACGCCGTGAATTTGTCGCAGGGCTTCCCTGATTTTGGCGCGCCCGAGGAAATCAAAGCAGCGGCGCGCGACGCCATCACGCGCGACATCAACCAATACGCCATCACGTGGGGAGCGAAATCGCTGCGGAACGCCATTGCAGAAAAATTACAGCTCACGCAGGGCATCGCGATTGATCCGGAGCGCGAAATCACGGTTTGCTGCGGTTCCACGGAAGCGATGATGGCGGCGATGATGGCTATCATCAATCCCGGCGACGAAGTGGTGGTCTTCGAGCCGTTTTACGAAAATTACGGGCCCGACGCGATTTTAAGCGGCGCTTCTCCCCACTTTGTGCGGCTCCGCGCGCCTGATTGGTCGTTCGACGCGGACGAATTGGCGCGCGCGTTCTCGAACAAAACGAAAGCCATCATTCTGAATACGCCGAATAATCCGACGGGCAAAGTTTTCTCTCGCGCGGAGATGGAAACGATTCGCGATCTCTGCGTGCGCCACAACTCGTTCCTGATTACCGATGAAATTTATGAGCACATGCTCTATGACGGCGCCACGCATATCTCTGCCGCGACGATTGAAGGTTTGCGGGAGCGCACGATTACGATCAACGCGCTGTCGAAGACTTACAGCGTCACGGGCTGGCGCGTTGGCTGGGCGATTGCGCCGCCGGAAGTGACTTCGGCGATTCGCAAAGTCCACGATTTTCTTACCGTCGGCGCTGCGGCGCCGTTGCAAGAGGCGGGCGCAGTCGCGCTGCGGTTTCCAGATTCATATTACGAGCAATTGGCGAGCGATTATTTGGAGCGGCGAGACCGGCTGCTGGGAATTTTGGGCGACGCCGGCTTCAAATGCTTTACGCCGCGCGGTGCGTATTACATCATGACCGATATTTCCGCATTTGGCTTCGCAAACGATATCGATTTCGCGCGCTATCTGGTGAAAGAAATCGGCGTCGCCGCCGTACCAGGCTCAAGCTTCTACCACAGTCCCGCCGACGGTGCACAACAGCTCCGCTTCACATTCTGCAAGAAAGAAACGACGCTCGCCGAAGCGTCGCGGAGGCTTGCCAGACTACGCCGCAAATAAGCGGGCCGTCGGAGTTCTGAATCTCGCTCCCCAAAATGGATCGAAGCTGAGTAATTTCCTTGCAGCGCCAAAAAAACTGCCGGCGTGCCGCGCAGGAGCACCGCAAAGAGCAGGGCGGGCAGCGAGTAGTTGCCCTGTGGTGGTCGCTTCCCGCCCTTAGTGGTGCGTTTGATTCTGTTGGACTAAGGAAATCGCAAAAAGGTTTTCTCGCACGCGCGAAAAATCCGCAAATATACTGTCGAGTTCACGGGCGTTGAGTTTTGCACGAAACGGACGTGCGTCGATTGGTTTAAGGATGAAGCTTTTCCCCTTTCGCGAGCATTTCGAGGATCGCCTTCATGCGTTTCTCTCGCGTCCCGGC
>DASYYI010000448.1:0-50425 GCA_035933995.1 Candidatus Acidiferrales bacterium
AAATTCGCTTGATCTTGGGCCGGTCTGTGGAAATTATTTCCTCCGCAGCGGAAGACAGTTCTTCATACAGTTTTTCGCCGGGTCGCAGCCCTGTAAAGCGGATGCTTACCTGATTCTCGGTTTTTCCCGACAACTGAATCAAGGTCTTGGCCAACTGCACAATCGAAATCTGCTTCCCCATTTCGAGCACCAGGATGTCTCCGTGCTCGCCGATCGTGGAGGCTTCCAGCACAAGCGCGACCGCCTCGCGCGTGGTCATAAAGAATCGCTTGATGTCCGGGTGCGTGATAGTGAGAGGGCGATTATTTTCGAGCTGCTGCTGAAGCACCGGAACCACGCTCCCGTTTGATCCGAGGACATTCCCGAAGCGCACGGAAACACAGCGCATTGCGCCCGCTTCACGGCAACCGAGAATGAGTTCACCCACCCGCTTTGTGGCGCCCATGACGCTGGTTGGATTCACTGCTTTATCGGACGAAATCAGGATGAAGCTTTCGCATCCGCAGGCTTCCGCGGTTTCGAGCAAATTGATAAGACCGAACACGTTGTTCTTTACCGCCTCCTGAACATTCTCCTCCATCATGGGAACATGCTTGTAGGCCGCCGCGTGAAAAACAATGCTCGGATCATGCTCCCAGAACAGACGGCGGATCCGCGCTTCGTCGTTAATGTCCGCCACGCAAAAAACAGATGGCTTGCTTCTTGGATCGTGAGCCAGCTCTTGTTGCAAGTAAAAAAGTCCAGACTCATTCTGATCCACGCATACCAACCGCAGCGGTCCGTATCCGAGAATCTGGCGGCAGAGCTCGGAGCCGATCGACCCTGCCGCACCGGTAACGAGAACTACCTTGCCTTCCAGTTCCGTCCGAACTGGCTCAAGGTTCATCTCTACCGGCTCCCGGCCGAGAAGATCCTCCAGACGGACCTCGCGGAACTGACGAATGCTGACGTGGCCGCTGATAATCTCGCGCAACGCGGGAACTGTTCGGTAGGCGATTCCCGCCTGCTGGCAGATCTTGATGAAGCGTTGCATCTGCTCCCCGGTGGCCGACGGGATCGCGATAACGACCTCGTCCGCCGGATAGTGCGCTAGCAGGCTAGGGAGCTGGTCTATCTTCCCCAGTACTGTCACTCCGTGAATTGCAATCCCGAGTTTCGACTCGTTATCGTCCAAACACCCTACTACGGCATAGCCGCTTCCTGAGTGAACGATCTCGCGGATAACCATCTGAGCCGCGAAACCAGCGCCCATGATGAGCACCTTTTTCAAACCCTTGGACTCACGCCGCATCGACTCGGCCAGAACACGCGACATCAAGCGTCCCCCAGACAAAAAACCGGCTGTCAGCACCGCCTCGAAAAGATATACAGAGCGCGGAAAGGCAAACACGCCAAGACCTATCATGAACAGATAGAAAACCATTGTTCCCAGGGCGACCGCTTTCAAAATGTTCAGAGCGTCGGTCACGCCGCTGAAATGCCACCATCCCCGATGGAGGTTGAACAGCCGCAGCGAGCCCAGGCGGATTAGGACGAGGATAGGCGCAGACCAGAGCAAAAGGGGCCGCGAAGGCAGGCTGAAATCGAACCGCAGCAGCCAGGCGAGCACAAGCGAGCAAAAAACCAGCAACGCCTGGAACAGAACGATAAACCACGGCCGGTTCTCAAACACCAGCTTGGGTAAGTTCAAAACGAATTTTCTCATGGGTATCTTGTCCTATCGACAGCGCGGATGGGAAGTACCGTTCGCCGACCCACTATTTCTTCAGGAGCGGACGCTCGTGGTCGAGACTTAGGCGAATTAAGGATGCCGAATGTACGTTGTGGTTTTCGGGCGCGACCGATTGAGAGTGAACCTTTCCCGATCGCGAGCTATCGGCCGCTCGACCCGGCGGTCACACGAGGATCGAACGGATTCCATTCACAAGGAGTGAGACATCTCGTCGGAACGAAGTGTTATTGACTTCAGCAATCGAAACTGGGGAACTCTCCGATTCTGTCGATTCTCGACCCGATTCGCCGTATGTCTGTTGTGGAGAGCCGGCAGGGGTAGAGCGGAGGCTGTTCGCCAGTCGACCGGAAGCAGCGACAAGTTACTTTGCTGCTGCGCGCGTTACTGTTTCAACAACACTACAGGTGTCGTCCATGTCCTCGCAATCGAGGGTAGGGTGAACTAAAAACATCAAACTCGTCTCGGCCAGTTCGCGAGCGACTTTCAGGCGTCCGGCCGGACGCATATGGTGAGGAAACGCCTTTTCCAAGTAGATCTCGCTGCAACTGCCACTGAAACACGGAATCCCTTGGGCAGAGACCGCAACCATAATGCGGTCGCGATTCCAACCGCCCGCAAGGCGCTCGGGACGGACGAAGGCGTAGTACTTGTAATACGAGTGACCGATGTCATCAGGCGGCCGCGTGATTCGCAAGACGGGATTCCGTGAAAGGGCGTTCGTCAAGATATTAGCCAGGGCGCGGCGTTTATTGACCATTCGGGACAGCTTGCGCAGCAGCACGCGACCGATGGCCGACTGCATTTCCGTGAGCCGCCAGTTGGTTCCAAACGAATCATGCCGCCACCGAAATTTCGCCGGATGCTGGCTGTGCTCGGTCGTTTCATAAGATTTGCCGTGGTCTTTGAAGCTCCAGGCGCGACTCCAGACTTCCTCGTCGTTGGTTGTGATCATGCCACCTTCGCCGCCGGTCGTCAGAATCTTGTCCTGGCAAAAGGAAAATGCGGCGACATCTCCGAGCGAACCGACGGGCCGATGTTTGTAGGTAGCGCCGAGCGCCTGCGCGCAGTCTTCAATCACCTTGATTCCGAGCGGGCGCGCCAGCGAAAGGATCGAATCCATGTCACAGGGCCAGCCAGCCAAATGCACGGCGATGATAGCTTTTGTCCGATGGGACAGCGCCGGACGAATGGTCTCGGCAGTGAGCGTTTGGCTCTCCCGGTCCACATCCACGCAGACCGGAACGGCGCCACGCATGGCTGCACAGCTCGCGGAGGCGATGAAAGTGCGGCTGGGAACGATCACTTCATCGCCCGGCCCGATTCCCAGCGCGTAAAGCGCCAACTCCAGGGCCACAGTGCCGTTTGCAAGCACGACGGCATACCGCGTGCCCGTGAACGCGGCGAATTCCCGCTCGAACAGTCGGCCTTCCCCTCCGGTCCAATAATTGACTTTCCCGGAGCGCAACACGGCTGCGGCGGCTTGCAACTCTTCCTCCTCGAAATGTGGCCACGGCGCAAATGTCCTGCGCCGGGGCGGCATGTCGTCGCCAATGCTCGGTCTGAGCGAGATAAGTCCCGATTTCATTTTTTCTCCTTAAGAGGAATCTGAATCGAAAAGGAGTTAGCAGTGGTTCTTCTTCAATGGTTTTGCCGGTACGCCGACCACTGTTTCTCCGGGCAAGACATCCTTCGTCACGACGGCTCCAGCGCCCACCGTTGCTCCATCGCCCACGCGCACGTACTGCAAGATTTGCGCACCGGCACCGATCAGCACCGCTTCGCCAAGAACAACTCCGCCGGCGATATTAGCCCCGGGATTCAACGCACAGCCTTTCCCCAAACGCGCTTCGTGTCCGAGACTGCAAGCCACGTCGACCTTGGCATACGCCTCGACAGTTATATTGACTGTCGCAATCACGCCCGCACATAGGAGCACTCCCGGTCCGATGTTTGCGCTCCCGCAGTCCAGTTGTACCGTCGGATGGACAAGGGACGGCCAAGACAAATCGGGAAAGCAAGCCTCGATTTTCGCGGCGACCTTTAGTCGGTGCGCCGGGTTTCCGATACCGATGGCGATAGCATCAATACGGGTTCGGTTCTGCTCAATCCAGGTGTAATCGCCAAGGACTTGTTTGGAGCTATCGTGTTCGCCCAAACGAGATAGGTCACTCACGATATACCCGAGAAACTCATAGGAGAGCTTCCGGCGGTTGATATCGCGGATCAGCCACGCGACTTCCCGTGCAAAACCGCCAGCACCGATAATCGCCACGCGTCGAACGGACTTGTTCATTCGTCGCACTCTTTTGCTCCGCTTTCACCGCCGCCCATGAACTTGGGCATCGTTGCATGTTCTGCAAACGAGATGCCATCTCGATGCAAGACCTGCCAAAATGTGCGCAACAGTATCCTCAGGTCAAGCCACAGACTCCGGTGATCGACGTACCAAAGGTCGCAGGCAAACTTCTGATTCCAAGTCAGGGCATTTCGGCCGTTGATTTGAGCCCATCCAGTAATTCCCGGCTTGACGTGGTGACGGCGCTCCTGTTCCGGCGTGTAGCGGTCCATGTATTCCATGAGCAATGGCCGCGGGCCAACCAGGCTCATCTCGCCCTTCGCGACATTCCACAACTCGGGCAATTCGTCGAGGCTTGCGTGGCGGAGAATTCGACCGAGACGCGTCAGCCGCAAGTTATCGGACAATAGTCCTCCATCTCGATCAAGTGCATTGCTCATTGTGCGGAATTTCACCAGCCAGAAAGGACGTCCGCGATAGCCCGGGCGGCGCTGACGGAAAAAAGCCGGGCGCCCCATCGTGCAAAGGATCGCAAGCGCAATGGCCAGCATCAGCGGCGACAAGAGCGCCAAGCCCAAGATGGAAGCGATCAAATCGATACTGCGCTTAGTAAGACTGTTCATGGTAAGGGAGATCACCTCGCGCAGCACCTTTTTATCGGATTCCTAGTAGACCGCGAAAGCGCTTCTTTTTCGTGGAACAACTCTGCTGAGAGTGTCCACAATTCGCTCGGCGGCATGGCCATCCCAGAGCGGCGGCAGGGGTCGGGCACTCGCTTTCGAGGCAATAGATTTGCGGGCGGCCACTACGATTTTTTCTGGATCTGTACCAACGAGCACATTGGTGCCCTGGGTGATGGTGATGGGTCGCTCCGTGTTCTCCCGGAGGGTTAGGCATGGGACACCGAGAGCAGTGGTTTCCTCCTGGATGCCACCGGAATCTGTCAGAACCAGGGCGGCACGGCTCAACAGGCAGAGAAAATCCAAATAGCCCATAGGCTCGATGAGGCGCAAGTCGGGATGATGCACAATTCCGCCCTGTAGTAGTCGCTGTGCTGTACGAGGATGCACAGGAAAAATGACCGGCAGTTGCGCCGCAATGGAATCTAATGCACTCATAATTTCCCTGAGCTTGTCTAGGGAGTCCACGTTGGAGGGACGGTGAAGCGTGAGGATGGCAAAGTCCCGCCAACTCGAATCCGTGACTAGGCCCAGTTCCTCACCGACAAGCGACTGCTGTGCAAGGGGTAGGAAGTAGCGTAGGGAATCAATCATGACGTTTCCGACGAAAAAGATGCTCTCGCGCGGACGCCCTTCTCTAAGGAGGTTTTCAACGGCGTCTTCTTCAGTCACGAAAAGATAGTCAGCCAAAGCGTCGGTGAGGATGCGGTTAATTTCTTCGGGCATGGAGCGATCGAAGCTGCGCAGCCCTGCCTCGACATGTGCCACACGCATGCCGAGCTTCACCGCTGCGAGCGAAACGGCGATCGTGGAATTGACATCGCCGACAACTAAGACGACGTCAGGCTGCTGGTCGATAAGAACCGGTTCGACGAGTTTCAGGATTTCCGCTGTTTGCACGGCATGCGAACCCGAACCCACCTCCAAGTTCACATCGGGGAGTGGGATCCCCATCTGCCGGAAAAAGATGTCATTGAGCTTGTCGTCATAGTGCTGCCCGGTGTGAATGAGTAGGGGCTCGACTTCCGGATGCCGCTTCATCTCGTGCATCAGAGGAGCGATCTTTGGAAGATTGGGGCGCGCCCCCACGATGTTCATGATCTTGAGATGGTCACTCATGCAAGGGGCTCAACGGTTGTCTCCGTATAACGTTCAGGCACCCGAGTCCGGGGCGGCTGGCATATCCGCACGCGGCTAGCATCAATTCGCTGCGATCCGATTCGCTTTCGACTATCTGAATCTTACGGCTGATATTTTGCTTACCAGGGTCCATGTACTTCGCGGAATTCGAACATGCCAAGGTATTCCATCCATAATGACCTAGCTCGCTCACTATTCACTGGCCCCCAGCGCTCGTGCGAGAGCTGTACTCGTTTAAGCTTATCCAGCAGTTACGCTTTCCATCACCGAGACACAACGTTGCGCGAGTGTCGTCTGCAAAAATTCACGCTTCGCAAAGTTACGCCCTCGCGGCCCCATTTCTGCCGTCGCGGCACGAGCATCGGCCATGCGCATTAGAGCATCCGCGAATGCTCCTGGATCCTGAGGAGGAACGGCAACTCCGGCGCATTGTGCAGTAACCATCTCGGCCATCCAGCCAGGGTAGTTCACCAGCACCGCTAAGCCGCTCGCCAGATAGTCAAAGAACTTATTGGGGGAGGTCCCGTAGTAAAAAGCCGGCACATTGGCGAGGATCATCAAGCCTACGTTCGCGCGCCGACACAGAAACTGGGCCAAGATCTTCTTTGGCATTGGGTCCACGAAGAGACAATTCTCCAGCTTTTCGCGGCGCGCTCTTTCGATCAGAGTGGGTTTTTCCTTCCCGTCGCCAATAAACACAAAAAAGATATCTGTCCGCCTGCGCATTTGCAGCTCTGCCGCTGCATCCAGGATTGCCCCCAAGCCATTCGCAACACCGTGAGCTCCGGTAAAGGTCGCCACAAAGGCGTCTGGCGGCAAACCGGGGACTTCAGGTAGCGGCTGTGCCGAGTCGGGAGAGAATAAATCCAAGTCGCAGCCATTCGGCGCAATAACGACGCGGCTCTCCGGAACACCGCGTCGAGTGATGCCCTGTGCGATTCCGGGTGAGAGTGCAATGCAGGAAGTTGCTGAGTGGTAGGCCGCGAATTCCAGCCAGTCCATCATCGACAGCAGTAACGGATTGTGGAAAACGCCCATTGCCCGCGGCAGTTCTGGCCAGAGATCGCGCACCTCAAAGACGAATGGTTTGCGGCGTAACCAGCGCGCCGCAATCCCCGGCAACGCGGCGGTCAGAGGCGTCGAGGTAGCAAAAACCACGTCGTAGTCCTGCCTAAGCGCCAGAGCAACGCTTCGAAATGCGAACCGGAGGAACGTCCAGGCACGACGCAGGAAACTATCGTAGTTGGAGTATGGCAATTCCAGTTCGATAACGTAAATGCCATCTACGTTGCCTTCGCGTCGCCCTCTCAAAAACGGGCCAGAAAGCCCCGACTTTGACATGGAAGCAGCTCCGCACACCATGGTGACCTGGTGGTCACATGCCAGCAGCCGTTTCGAGACTTCGTAGGAGCGAGTGCCACTGTATCCATCTGGGGTTGAAAAATGTTGGTGGAAGTACAAAACGCGCATGACTAGGACAGTGTAACAATCGTTGTAAGAGATGCCGGTGATTGGCCTATTTCCACTTCCAGAACCGGCAGTGCGGATTTTTCCAGGTAATGCCGTGATTCCCATCCGCTTTCAAGACTCATGCGGCGGATAGGCACACTGCTTTCCACGCTTATCCGCACCATCGTTGAGGCACATCCCGTTGCGTTCCGAGACCAATTGCCGGGAGCCAGGCGCCACCGCAGCACGGCCGTCCGCTTGAATCCCTGCACTTGATCCAGCACAGAAAGCGCGTCAGCCCTCAGAGTTACAGTCCGTTTGTGCTGTGCTCCCCAAACATCGGTGTAACTTCCCGCCCAAGATTGCCCATCGGCATTTGTGGTGATTGCAGGCACCCCGATGACCCTCACCCAACTGCCATACAGGAACCGGCCGAGCCGGGGCATCTGATCGTGGTCGTCAAACTGTGCAATGTTGTGGCCAACAACGCTCAAGAGGGTCCCGGCCACGGCGTCGTGGTCGGCATAGGTGTAGGTGCCACCGTCCCGCAGGACGTTCCTTCCCTTCCACCAAAAGTCTAGGTGAAGCGCATCGGCATGCGCCGGACGGAATCGCGCCGTGGGAGCGCGGAGCAACACTCGGGCGCCAGTTCTGTTAAGCATGACCACGTAGCCGCCATCTGGGAATACGGCACTGCTCAATTCGTTGAGCCAAGGCTGCAGGTCGCTTTCCGTACAACCCAACCAGGCCGCAGATTCGTCCCACGGACCAGGCTTTAATGCCGCGTTCCCGATGAACAGGAGCGACGCAAACTGCAAACAGGGTCGGAAGTCACGGTAAGCGCTGGTGTCCAGGCGATATGGGTGCGCTCCGTCATTCGCTCCCAGATTGGGGCCATCGCCACTGGCGGGATCAATCATCGCGCCCATCCATCGCGTCGCGGCAGCCGCGCGTGTATAGAAGTTTTCGGTGAATCGTGCCTCATCCACATATCGTCGCCATGCTTCCGCAACACAAAGAGTGTCAAGCATTGCTCGGTGGTAAGTGAGCGAATGCTGCGAGAAGCTCCCGTCAGGCAAAATAAGCTTAGAGACGCGATTGTCCAGTAGCTCGCGGCCCTTCTTGGCCCACCGTTGCCCGCGGTATCTCGCATGGCTCTTGCCAAACCTAGCCAGCCACGTGCCACCCACGAAAAGACCAACAGCTTCACTCATTGCGTGATTGTTGTCCTGGGCGAGGGCGTAAAACGTAGTGAGGTCAACGCGCCGGCAATGCGTTTCAACGAAAGGCGTCAGCTCGGTCCCAACATTTTTTTCTACCCGCGCCAAGCGGAATGCCAGCAGCGTGTTAACGAGCCGAATGGATGTTTCCTGCCCGCACATCCAGTTGGGACCAGTGTTAGGAGGATTGCACCTCCACCAGTCCTCTATCCAGAGCCGCAAAGCCGAGAGATAACGTGCATCTCCACTTATGCGCCAGGCGCGTGCGAAGACCAGGGCCCAAGTGAACCGGGACATCTCCCAGACGATTTTGATATCTCCCGCTTCGGCGCTAAAGTCCGCAATTCTGCTCCAATGGCAACTGGACTGCGGGTGCTGCCTATTCTGAAATGGGTTGAGGAACCAATTCGGCGGACTGCCGATGTCCTGGGCATGTACCGAAAAGTGGTTCGCCTTCCCTGTGAGCAACTCTTCGGCCTCGGTTAGAACCGCCCGATCGGCCCATGGTACAAACGGGCGAGCAGCTTGGCGCGACGAATCCACTTCCAGACCGAGTGGGACCGCTTTATGTAACGGAAGCAACCCTCGATAAATCCCTGCTCGCTTGCAAGCACGGTAGATCGCTACGCGCGCTACATTGGCGACTCCGAGCCGCAACGCGGTGGAGAAATAGATCTTCAGAAGCCGCACGCGGTGGAATTCAGGTTGAGTGTCAGTCCTCGGCCGGTTCCAAACAGTTGCTTCATCGTTCCTCCGAACTTCCAGATCCCCGGCTCCCGAGAAAGCGCTCGCGAGCAGACGTCGCAGAATTGGCATTCCTTGGCCGTTCCTCAGCTGCTTCTGAGGCCTTCCGCCACCTCTATTGCAACCCGGGAAACTTCGAAGATTTCCTTTGCCGGAATCGGCGAAGGCCCTCCCATCTCGACAGCCCTCAGAAATGCCCGTGCACAAGCGTCATGTCCTTTGTCCTGCCTCCAGGTCCGGAAGCTCCGGAACCCCGGATAGCCAAAACCGCGCAGCACGCGGAAGTTTTCCAACTGAAGAATCCGTCCTGAGGCAAACACCTCAACACGCTCCTTCGGAAAGGAACGGTGTCCGTTAGCATAGTACTGAATGGAGGCAATCGAGCCGTCCTCAAACTCAAGTGAAATCTGTACAGTATCCAGACCGTGCGTAGCGTCCCTGCTGCCTCGCATTCCACTCGCGCTTGCCCCAACAATCCGCGCACCCACCAGGAATCGCGCCAGATCAATGAAGTGACAGGCCTCTCCCAGAATGCGTCCTCCCCCAACGCACGGATCCTGGCTCCAATGTTCTGGCGGAACCACACCCGCGTTCATCAACAGGTTCAGCGCCACGGGGCCTTGCGTTCCCCGCAGCATCTCCCGCATGCGCTGCACATGGGGGGAGAATCTGCGATTGAATCCGACAAGAATGATGGGCGATGTATCGTGCCCTGCGGACTCGGCGTAAGCACTCTCAACCTCGCTGAGCTGCTCCCGGCTCAAGGCCAACGGCTTTTCCACATACACATGCCGCCCGCTTCGCAGGGCTTCTGACGCGAGCCGCGCGTGCGTGTCGTGCCGCGTGGCGATAAACAGTGTGTTGATTTCTTTCTGCGCGAACAGATCGGCAATACTTGTGGACGCTCTTGCGAAACCGAACTTCTTTCCATGGTGAACTGCACTTAAGCCATTTGTCGTCACAATGGAATGTAACTCCGCCCCGGCTTTGGCCAGCGCAGGAATCAGTACACGCCCGCCATAGTTGCCAGCCCCAATGCAACCGACAACAGGCTTGGCGGGCGCGCCGAAAACTTTTGTGCCGTCGAGCACTACCGTGCGAGAGTCGGTTTCCTTGTTCGAGACGGCCCCTGGGTACTGTAAAATTATACCCAAAGGAGGCTCGCTGCCTGTTAGGACGGAATAAGCTTCGTGGGCGCGACCGATAGGAAAGCGATGTGTAATCAGCGGCGCCACATTCAGGGCGTTTGATGCCATCAGATCAAGGACCGCCTCGAAGTTGCGCTGCTCCGTCCAACGCACAAACCCGATGGGGTAGTCTTGACCCTTTTGCTCGTAGCGCGCATCGTAGCGACCGGGACCATATGAACAAGACACCTGCAATGTAATTTCCTTCTCGTAAAAATCCTGTCGCGACAGCTCGAGTCCAGTGACTCCCACCAGCACAATCCTGCCGCGCCTCCGGCACATCTTGGCAGCCTGCGAGACTGGTTGGGAACTTGGCGTAGATGCCGTGATGATCACGGCGTCAACACCCCGGCCTCGAGAAAAATCTATGGCACGCATCACGAGATCCTCACTCGTCGACGGATCCACGGCATATACACCGAGCTTGCGCGCCATCTCAACCCGTTGTGGATCAAAGTCAATGCCCATTACGCGACAACCGTGGGCACGCAGCATCTGTATGGTCATCAGTCCGATCAGTCCGAGGCCAGTTACTACCACCGTTTCGCCAAGCGTGGGTTGGGCCAAGCGCACGCCCTGCAGGCCGATCGCGCCTAAGATGGTGAACACGGCTGATTCTTCTTCGACGTTGTCGGGGACGCGTGCGCACAGGTTCTTCGGCACGCTCACTACCTCCGCGTGGCTGCCATTCGAAACTACCCGATCGCCGGTTTTGAATTGGGTAACGCCTGTGCCCACCTCGATCACCGTTCCCACGTTGCAGTAGCCCAGCGCCAGTGGCTGGTCAAGCTTGCTGCGCACCGCGTCTATCGTGGCGATTAGACCGTCGGTACGCATTTTGTCGAAAATCATCTTGACCTTGTCGGGCTGCTGCCGTGCCCTCTCGAACATCGATGCCCGACCGAAGTCGATCAGCATGCGCTCGGTGCCTGCGGAGATCAGCGTGCGCCGCGTCCGGATCAACACATAACCTTCCTCGAGCGCGGGGACTGGCGCGTCGATCAACTCTGTACCACCGGTGCCTATGTTTAAGAGTAACTGTTGCATCGAACCTCAAAAAGGGACAATGTCCCGTGCATCGCGGACCGGACTTGGAAAGCGCTGGCTCGTCTTTGGAGACATGCTCTCAGTTGACGTTGCCCTCCCCGCCCTGCCCGCATCGTTATCGATGAACCCTCGGCACCACAATTCGATGCACATCAGACTGAGAATACTGTAAGCATAATCAGTCTGTCCCGTGTCATGGTCTGACAACAACCGCGACACAGCAGTAGGGTCGAAAAGCCCTCGTTTGCGAAGTGTGTCGGTCGATAGCAGATCGTACATCATGCTTTTTAGCGGCCCGCGCAACCAGGCACGCAACGGCACGCCGAAGCCCATCTTTGGTCGAAAAATGACGTCTTTTGGAAGGGTTCCCTCCATGACCTTTTTCAGGACCCACTTACTCTGGGCCCCATGCTGCCGAAAGCGATCAGGGATCCGGGCAGCCAAAGCAACTAGGTCCGGATCAAGAAACGGCACGCGCGCTTCCACACCTGCCGCCATGCTCATCTTGTCGGTATAATTGAGATTGTGGTCGGCCAGGAAGTATCGCTGCTCAAGCAGGAGCATGCGCTGCAAGGGTGTGGCGACCGCGGGCATGCTCTGCAGAGCATCGAGCAGGGGCTCCTCATTCAAGGTTCGGGCGAGTTCCGGCGCGAAGAGGTTGCGCACCGTGATTGCCGACGCCCAATCAAAATACGAGGCTAGTCGCGCATCGCCCTCCTTCTTGACCGCCGTTAGCAATTTCGCTAGCCGTCGCAGAAGCGGTGGGCGCCCTGGCAATCGCCGCCCCACACCAGCAAGAGAACCACGCAACATTCTAGGCATGCGATCCCAAACCGCATTAAGACCGAGGGCACGATGCCGCCGATAGCCGGTAAACAGATCATCGCCGCCTGCGCCGGAAAGCAAAACTTTAATGCCGTGCTGCCGCGCCAGTTGGCTGATGAACAACACATTAAGTGCGGAGAAATCGGCCTGCGGTTCATCGAGCTGCCAGACCATGCGTGCCAATTCCCCGGCCATCCCCGAATGCACGCGCACGACGTGCAAGTCTACATCCAGGTGTCTGGCAACGCGCTCAGCGTAAGGAAAATCGCGTTCGAAGCCTTCCTCCTTCGCCAGCGCCTGATCAAAATCAATCGTGAAGCACTGCAGTCTTTCTGTCGTGTGTTGACGGGCATAAGCCACAATGGCGCTGGAATCCAATCCGCCGGACAGAAATGCTCCTAGAGGAACATCGGAAACCATCTGCCGCTCGACCGCCGTGGCCAACACCCGCCGGACATCCACGGTCCAGTCTGCAACGGAAGGTGACATATCCGGGCCTGGTGCCGGAAGCGCATAGTGCCGCCATCGCCGGACGATGCGGCCTTCGCGAACGACGAGCGCCGTACCAGGTTCCAGCTTGTGTACATCCACCAGCGGCGTGCGCGGCGCCGGGCACCACATATATCGCACATAGTGCGCCAGGGCTTGAGGATCCAGTGTAAGCGGCACCCATGGGAAACACAGCAAAGCCTTGATCTCGCTCGCAAATGCAAAAGCGCCGCCGGATTCGCTGATGTAGAGCGGCTTCACCCCTAGTCCATCGCGAGCCACGAACAAGGATTTCGAACGCGTATCCCACAGCGCGAAAGCGTAGATGCCGTTCAACTTCTCCAGTAACGCCGTGCCCTGTTCCAAATACAGGGCCAGCAACACTTCGGTGTCGGTGTGCGAATGAAAAACATAGCCGCGCGTCTCAAGCCCGGCTCGCAGTTCGCGAAAGTTATAGATCTCACCATTAAACGTGATGACCACCTGACCATCTGCCGCCGCCATCGGCTGCGCGCCATCCGGCGTTGGGTCCAGAATGGCGAGCCGGGTGTGAAACAACGACACCGAACCACAGGCTGAATTGTAGCGTCCGCGGCCGTCGGGACCTCGATGGCCGATTCGGTCGAGCACAGCATCCGACACTTCAACTGCCGGGCGCCCGGAAAAACCTGCAATTCCACACATGCTCTGAAACTCTCCCCTGGTCTGGCTCACCGCTGCATAAAATGTGGATCGGGTTTGCGGGAATCTATAATAGTGGACTCGTCGACGGCGACGCCGTGCTTGACCCAAGTACGAGGGGTTCAGCCGAATACTTTCTCGTATCGTCGGTAAATCTTATGCGCATCGCGCGCAGCCTCCCAGGTTTCCCTATCACCAAGCGCGCCCATGGCGCCGTGAAAGTGATGCAGGACTTTGATGGATGGCTCGTAGTAAAAGCTCAAGCCCTTCTCGCTGAGCTGCCTGCTGAGAAAGAACTCCTCGTGCATCAGGAATGTCGGTGCCCACAATTCTTCGAAATGGTGGAAGAACACGGGACCAAGCACGTAGCAGGCCCCTAAACCCGAGTAGATTTCCTGCGCAATGTCGTGATGGCTCTGGTCCCGCCTCTCGGTAAATCTCCGGCTCAACTTCGCCAGTTGCCGGATGGCGATAGCCAGGTAATAGTATGCATAATACAGGTCGTAAACGAACTCACGAAACTTGCTGATTTTTCTGATGACATGCGGATTTTGATGCACGCCATCCAGCGTTACGATGTCGGGTGAAACGATCGCATACTTCTCAAAAGCAGACATGTTCCTGCGGATAGAGTCAGCAAAATCGGCCGGGAACACCAAGTCGTTGTTTCCGACAACCATAATATTGATATCCGGTTGACTGGATCTCAGATGCCTGATGCCCAGATTCAGGCCTCTGAAATAGCCGACGTTTTCCTTGCTTAGTATTAATTCAACTTCCCGAAATTCCTTTGCGAGGTTTTTCAGCACCTCCACATTTCCATCGTCTGAATTGTTGTCAACCACCGCAACCCGAAACTGATATCCGTCGCTTTTCAACAGAGAGCGCACCGCTTCCCGGGTGTAGGAAGAATTGTTGTAGTTTGTGCACACAAAGCCGATCTTCATATTGCGTGCTCCATGTACGGCCCGCGCTTGCGCATGGCATAGTCCCACATGCCACGCGCGATGGCACGATAACTGGCGAGCGGACTGGGGTCCAGAAACCCAATGAGGAGCAGCAGGAGCGTGTGAGAGAGACCCAGTTTCGCGATGAATCCCGGGAATTGGAATAGATACCGTTCCGCGAGGTACATAAAGTTCCTTGACATGTAATAGCGCCGAAGCGGCGAATGCAGGGAGTAATACTGGCCCACAGCGGCGGGCAGATCGACAGCCTCGCCCAGCTGATGCTGCATCAACGCATCTGGCACGCGATATACGGCATAACCCGCCCGCCGGAGACGCAGGCAGAAATCGAAATCGATGCAGTCCACGAAGAAGCTCTCGTCATACAATCCGATCTGATCGAAGAGGCTGACGCGCACAAGATTCCCCGACGTAATCGCGCAGCTGATTGAACCGCCGACCGCATCCTTCCTGTGGATGCTGGTAGTGATCCGCGGTGCCAGACACACCCACCCCGGATTCTGTTCGACCGCTACCCGGTACGCCTCCATCAGGGAGTCATCGACTACGCTGTCCTGGTCCATCGTCAGAAGCCACGCACATCCCATCTGCCGGGCGCGCTGCACTCCGCGATTCAAAGCGTCCCCGACACCCCGATTTTCCGCCAAACGCTCGACGGTGACCCGTGGCTTCTGCTCCAACGACTCAAGAACGCCAAGACACTCTGCATCTGAGCCGTTGTCCACAATATGAACGTGCCCCACCTGTCTTCGTAGCGCGTCCACCGTCTGCTCAATGTTCTGCGATCCATTGTAACTAACGATGACGGCCAACACTTCCCTTGAGGTCATGCACTTTCGCGGTCGGTCGGGAATGGACTCAAAGCGCGACCCTCCTTGCCGACTGGGGACGGTCGAAGCCACTTTGGAACGTGGACAGATAGGGCAACAATCCGACAAAAAAGAGCAAGTCAAAAGACCCGAAGTATGGGTCTGAATAGGCCCCCACGACAAAGGAACAGTACGCAACGAGAAGAGCAAACGGAACCGCCGATCCGTGCTTGAACTGGCGTAACAATCGAGCGACCCGAACGAAGTACACCGAGAAAAGCACGCCGAGAGCCGTCACGCCGACTATGCCCAGGTTAAAGAGCATTTGATAGTACGTGAGTTCGTACGTCCATGGCCGCTCGTCACTTCGAGCATAACCAGCGTACGCCCCGAAGCCCGATCCGAATACAGGCGAGTTCATGAAGCCCTCGACCAGATAGGGCTTTTGAATTGTTCGCTCGTCCTCTGATGAAAAAGCCTGTTGGAAATGACTGATCGATCCCACGTCCACCGCACTTTGGGGAAGAATCAGCAGCGAGCTCAGCCCAACGACACCTGCGGCGGTGCAGGCGAGTAGAAAACGCCTCCCGCCGACCTTCATCAAGCCATAACTACCTGTAAGCTTAGACAGGAGGAGAATGGTACATGGCGTCAGGGCTGCCACAATCCATAAGCCCCGTCGGCCCGATACCACTACCAAGACGAGCGACAGAGCAAGTGCCAGCTTCGCGACCATGGAGTTCGATCTGGCTGCATCAGCGCGAAATTGAAGTGACAGCAGGTAGGGTACGATCAGGAACATGAGGTCGATATTCCGGCTGGTAATCTGGATGTAGCCGTTTCCGAATCCGATCCTCATGTCGAGCTGCTGCCGAATGCTCTCAGAAATGAGCCCCATTCCGCTGAATTGGTCGTACAACCCTGCAAAATTGATTAGCGGAATCAGAATGCCCGCTATGACTATAGAGGTGTGGAAGATTCTCAAGGACGGCGCTGCCCTGAGCAGGGTGAACAAGATGACGAAGACGGCGCTCCAGAGGACGTAAAGCCTCAACGCCTCCAAAACGCCTTGATCATAATTGCCATGATGAAGCAGACCCACAAACGCCCAGATAACACCAGCCTCGCCGATACACAGATAGAAGAATACGAGTCGCCTGCGGACGACAAGCCGCATCCTCTCAAAAACTATATCTACCATTGAAGTAATAAGGAACAATGCTAGAAAAAAGAGCTTGATCGCTAGATAAGACTGAACCAAGGTCGCCATGGAGGCAATCACCATTACGGCGGTCCATGTGGTCCATCGCCCGTCCTCTTGCGGCCGGGCGATGCTTGCAGCCGTCATGAGAGATTCTCTCCTGCAAGCCGCACAGAGGGACACCGCCGGGCCGTGGGCTTCAGCTCACTATAAGGCCGTGGGCAAATCTGATCTAAAGGTTCCCGTGGAGGCAACACTGGCTGAGGTGAGGACACGGATATTTCCTTAGCGGTAGTTTTTCGCGAGGGTTCGCTCTTCCGGAGTGAGAATCCGGAACCACATCACAAGAGCAAAGCACAGAATCGTTCCCAGCAGGAATAGGCCCTTCACGATCGGGCCCTGAAGCAGAGTGGCCAACGCCAAAATACCCAAAGCTGCCGCCGCGAGGAGCGCTGTCTGCAAACGTATGTGGCGCCCCCCAGGCACAAAACGTTTCGCCAGCCCGAACAGGAACAAAGCGTCAAACGCCACACGCGCAGACCAGGCGATGGCCGCGCCTTCAATCCCGTGTGTGCTAATCAGCCACCAGAGCAACCCCAGATAGAGGGGAAGCTCGATGAGGTGCAGCGTGGCGGTCAAGTCCGGCCTTCCCACGCCCTGCAAGAGTGCGAACGGCACCTGAGCTAGGCCGTTAGCAAAAACACCCACTGCGAGGAACTGAAGCACCCGAAAGCTGTGCTGCGCGAAATCAGATCCGAGCCAGAACTTCAAACCGTCCTGCGCGAAAACTACAATGAGTAGGACGACGGGGAAAAGTATGATGAAAATGTATTTCACGCTGCGGCCATACATGAATGCCGTCCGAGTGCGGTCTTCTGCAAAGCTCGTGGAAAAGGCTGGAAACATCACACCCACCACAGAGCCGGGGATCAACAGAAGCCGCGTCACCACCTCGAAGGGCGTGGCGTAGTAGGCGACTGCGGTTAGGGAAAGCAGGGCACTGATCAGGAAGCGGTCGAGCGCAACCATGAGCGGTGAAATGACGTTGGTCACGGTCAGCCAGCCGCCATAGCTGAGCAACGGACCTACCGAGGGACGATGCCAGGAGATCTGATGGCGCAGAGCAGGCATCACGCGCAGGCAGAGTAGCAAATGCGCGACCCAGCCAATCACCCGTCCACCCACGAGCACGGCCACCACGGGAAACAAGCTGTGCGAGAACGGCAGTACTAGCAACGGCCCGGCAAAAACGAACACGTTCAATGGGATTCGCAGTGCATTGATGAGGCCGAAACGCTGATGCGCTTCCAGAAAGCCGCGCAACCCTGCCGTGGTGATCACGATGGGCAGCGAAAGGGCGAGCAGATAAAAAGACCGCAGCGTTTCCCGCTGCAGCGCGGCTGGTATGTGCAGCGCGCGGTGGATCAGCCACGGCGAAATCAAGACGACAACAGCCGCGCCCACAACCCCCAGCAGCAACATCAGGAAAAGAGAGGTCCAGACCAGCGCGGGAACTTCGTGGTCTTCTCCGGCACCCAGCTTCTTCGCGACAAATTGAGTCAGTGCGCGGCCCACGCCCAAATCGAAAAAACCCGCATATCCGATAATCACCCACGTCAGCGCCAAGATCCCAAAGCGATCCTTGCCCAGTCCCTTGATCAAAATGGGTATGCAAACAATGGCCACCAGCATCGGTGTGCCACCGCCGACCAGATTCCAAAGCGTGTTTCTTGCCAACAGCCGCCCGCTGGTTAAGTGCTCGGTATGGTTTTTTAGCGTTTCGGTCATGTCAACTGTCTTGCAGTAACTTCGGACGCTGCTGGAAGGCTGGGGCCACGTCCGCAACGTCTACGTCCACCGCCACCGAGCGCTGGATAAGACCAAGTGACACGACCACCCTCAGACTGCTCTTCTTCCTCTGCAATACGCCCTCAAGCCCTGCGAAGGGACCGCCGGTAATCCGCACGCGTCGGCCAACTGTCAAGAACGGATGCGGCTTGGCACGCAAGCCTTGGGAAAGACCCGAGCGTAAGATCTCCATTTCCTCGTCGGGAAGCGCTGCGGACTTGCCATTAAAGCCAACTAGCTGAACGACGCTCGGAATCTGTAACACGCGAAGCCGGTTGCAAAGCGCAATCCGCACGAACACGTAGCCGGGGAACAGCGGTAGGTCCAATTTCACCCGCCGATCTTTCCAGCGCCGTATGGAAGAGTAAACCGGTAAGAAATGCTCGACGGCCCGGGCGGCGAGTTCCGCCGCGACGCACTTTTCATGATTTGCGCATGCGTATGCGGCGTACCACCGCGGCTCGAGTGATGTCGCGGGCAGCGAAACCGCGCCAACATAATCTGCCGGCTCACGGTCCAGTATCGTCGCTCTCGAAGATGCCATGATAGCTCCAGATACAGCTTCGCCCCGTCACTTACAAGGCTGTATGTGACCTAACTCTTTTAATTACAATTTGATGAAGCGGGATTAGCGCTTCATGCCTGCGGTCGCTCGCCGCGAGGCTCGTCCTTATCTTCGGCGACTTGTTGTGTCGCCGCTCCCGCATGCGCACCATTTGACGTCATCCACGGAAGCCGTACTTTCATCGAAGCGAAAACCTCATACGCCAGTTGCTTTCCCGGATCGTCTGTGGCTACGGCCTGCCAGCGCCACTTCCCCAGTAACCAAAACGTAGCCAAGCCGAGGCTCAAGAAGGTCCCAAGAATCATGAGTAGCAGTCGAGGAGGATATGACTTCCACTCGGGCACTTCGGGCGGATCAAGGACTTTCACCGTTGGCGTTTCTTTCGCTTCTTCAACCTTCGCCAATTCGTATTCCTTCGTAAGCGTCTCGTAGACGGTTTCCTCGACCTTCAACTTTCGGTACAGATCTGCAAATGGCACTCCCAAAATAGGCAGTTGACGCAGCGACGGATACATCATGTCTGTCGCTGTGCCAGTCGTACCGGACGGCGTGCTTGCCGTGCCGCCCAGCTTTTCGAGTTGGCGGTGCAGTTCCGAAATTCGCGCTTCGGTGGCGCGAACGCGCACATTGTTGTCGGTGTAGATTTGCTTGAGTCCTTGAAGTTCGGACTGCGCCGCAATGAGCTGGCCCTCGAGAGTCGCGCCCGCTTCGACGATGGCCTTACCTTGTTCCGTGATGTCAATCGCGCCGTTCTTGCTCGCAAACTGGCTGAAATTCTTCTCCGCCGACTCGAGGTCCTGCTTGACAGTTTTCAGCCTTTCTTCTAAGAAGACACGTTCGCGGCGCGCCGAGGATGTGGAAAGCTGAGTAATCATGGTGTTCAGCTGATCGACATATGCTCCGGCGATTGCGGCGGCGCGTGTGGGATCGTGATCGCTCACGCTGATGGAAATGATTCCGCTCTTCCGATCTTCCGAAATGGAAGTGTCATTTTGCAGATCCCGCCTGGCTGACTCTTCCCGACCAACGCCATAGATTCGCTTGAGATCAAAACGGCTGATAATTCGATCTTCCACCGTTCGGCTGCGCAGTACACCAATGAACAAATCCCCCGTGCTTTGGATCCCCAGGAGATTTCCCGCAAGGCCACCCAGCAAGCCGGACTGCCCGCTAAGGGCTGAAATTAAAGCGACAGAACTGCTCGCCTGAGAGTCAGGTGGCATCAACCGGGTCGTGGAGACATAACGATTGGGAATGAGAAAAGCAAGTGTGGTAGCACAGACCAATCCGACCAGAGATGTACGAAAGAGAAAGCTCCGGTTCAGCCAGAGCAAACGAAACTTTTCCATCAGCTGCTGGCGTGCAAGTTTATCTTCCAGCTCCTGGGCATAGATTTCCTCGGCAGTCGGCCGATCGACGATCACTGGTTCCGATTTTGTCGGTTCATTGGTCAAGTACCACTGTCCTCGTCCGTTGTTCAAAATCCCCTGAAACTATGGCCGCATGCCTTAACCTACGGCTACTTGGGCCACGACTTTGGCCGGAACGTGATCTGAACCGAAGTCGTCCAGTTCGATTGCGGCGTCGCCGCCAGCACAGGAATGTTCCACTTCTCATACTGCACTGATCCAGACAGCTCCGTTGTCGCGTTCAACCAAACGTCCGCTTTCACGCCCCCATCATTCACTGTGCCTCCGTTTGGCATGAACTGGCCGTCGATCTTTCGATGTCGATAGTTAAACTGAATGGTGTTTTTTGGCGTCAGCCAGTAAGTCGTCCACGCCTGTTCAGCTTGCGACGCGCGTCCTACCCACGTGCCCATCAAGTTGCCGCTGTTGGTATAGGAATTGACAAATAAACCGTTTTGATAAAAGCAGCCATTGCACCCAGAAAAGTCCACGGGTGAGGTCGAGCCGCCCTCGACGCGCAAATCGAGCTTGGGTAAGCCGGGAATCCGTGGCATATAAATTCCGCCTTGAAACGCGGACTTGCGGGGGTAAGCCAGCGGAGAAAGCTCGTCTTCGCTAAATGCATCACCGTAGAACGTCAGCCATTTGCGTACCCAAGGAATCCGGTATGTAAAGTCGATTCCCGACCGGGCGTCCGTTATGTCTACTGCGTTACTCGCTACGGGCACGATGAAACCAGCGTAGCTTCTAATGAGATTGTGCCCGTTGAGGGGAATTGGGCCGCCGGCAAAAACTGTAGTTTCAGAAACACCAAACTCAAAATTCGATGTGGGTTTGAAGCTGAGCTTCTCTCCATGGATGAAAGGCTGGCGGCTGAGGGGACGCGCCCACTGCCCCACAAGATTTGTATCGTTCACATCCATGAAGTCGTGCCCGGAAAGCTGCCCCAGGAAAAGCTCGAAGCGGATTGGGCCCATCCAACCCAGAATGCTCGGAAGCCGAAACGGAGAAACGCGGTTGAGGCGAAGCATTTCCACGGGGGCGGCATTGTCGCTGAACATCATGGGCCCGCCCTCGCCGGGTCCCCACCAGAGACTCTGCTTCCCAAACGAAAGCTGCCAATTTTCGAAGTTCATAGCGACGTACGCATCGAGCAACTGAAAGTGATTGACTGATGGAGTGTCCGTAGCCGGCGGTAGAGGTAGAGGTCCATCCGCGCCTGCTATGAACTGCCGCGCTCCTAGAGCCAACGCTGGTGCAGAGGGGGCATGTTGATACTCCCCCTGCATGTAAGCGACAAAGGGGCCATCCGATGCCCAGCCGGAGAAGCCGCTGACGTTGTTGAATCCCTCTTCGTACTGGCGGCCATAATCGTTAGTGATAGTTTGGCCAAAGTGATAGCCATCGGTCAGTGGTTGGCCAGAAATTCCGGTTGCGCGTGTATACACTGACTCGAGCCGAACACTTGCGTTATCTCCCCCGCCCAACAGATTGATTTCGCTGGTGAATTCCCTCTCGAGGGAACTGTAGAGGTTGTCCGCCAGCTTCGGCGCAGACTCGTTGTCTGCGACGTTGTCTCCCGCCTCTTCGACGAGACGCGCGCATTCCATTCGAGTCCACGGGCGCATGCCTTCGATATCGCTCTTGATGTAACCGAGCGCCGCAAGCCGCAGAAGCGCGGGATAGATCCAGCTGTCGAGCGGGACGTACGGCGAGCCCATCGACTTCGCTTGCCAATGTTCCGGCCTGTCGGGCCGGATGCCGATGAGTCTCCACGGGCCTCCGGCTAAGTCGGGATTATGGTGCTCACCGTAAACGTAATGTGAAACGAGCCAGCCGAGCGCGCTACCCACCAAGACATCGGAGGGAAAGTGCTGCTCCGCTTTTATCCGCGAGACGCTGACCGCTGTGGCGGCGCCGTAGGCGAGGAGTTTGACAGGCAGGCTCGGATACTCGTGCCCGACTATGCCCGCAATGGACCAAGCTGCCGCTGAATGCTCGGAGGGAAACGAGTCGCCGCCATTCCAGAACTGCCCATTCGCGTTGTCCACAAGCGGTCGTTCGCGCCGCGTCATATACTTGATTGCTTCCGTGGCAACCAAGCTATCGACCGCGGCTTCTCCGCTGAGGAACCCGGTTTCTCGCTGATGCTCATTATGCGTGACTAAACCCAACAGGTAGGCGCCGCCGGCGACCCCCGCCATTGCGCCAATGCCGTAGTCTGAAACGTGCCGGTAACGGTTCAGCGTGTCGGTCGAATGGGACAACTGGCGGCTGAAACCGGAATCGGTCGCAAAAAGCCCCGCGGCAACACCACCCACAGGCACCAGCCAGGTTGCCTCTGGCACCCCAACGTGGGCAGGGCTAGTCCAGATCGCTTTTTGGTCTACCAGAAAATGTTTCGGCGCCAAACGGAACGAATTTTCGTATCTGTCGCCGGACGTCGGAGCGAATATCAATTCATCTCCGCCGCCTGCTTTCCGCTTGCTGACTTTCCTGTCGGCCGATTTCTTTATCGATGTGCCCGCCGGGGCAGACTTCGACGGTTGCAGCACAGTTGACTGCCCGCTGGCCGTCATCGTCCCGCCGGCAACTAAGAATGTCATCATCATCCACGCCAACCCAATACGCCCAGTCACTAAGACAGTTCCTCAGTACTTAGCCGCGAGAAGCGCGCTCGTCGTGATCTGAGTGCCGACCTGCACCGCCTGCAGGAGCGCCTTCCAGGTCGGCGGGCCGCCGAGCGCTTTCTCGGGAACTACTACCACGTCGCCAGGGGCCAGAGCCTCGTTCAGCCCGCTGCCCATCCACCAGGATGCTCCCTTGGATCCGAGCACGGTCCCGTCTGCGCGCACGACAAAGATCGCTTTTTTGTTGGCAAGATTCGTCGGGCCGCCCGCCTGGCTCAGATACCATTTCGCGCTGCGTCCGGGACGGTACGCCACTGCCGTGGGACTGTAGACTTGTCCTTCCACAACGACGTAGCTGGGACGCTTCGGAATCACGAGCATGTCGCCAGCACGCACCGCAACATCGCGCGCAGTGTTTTGCCAAGTTCGTATATTGGAAGACACTTGGATCATTACGCGTCCGACGGGCGGATTATTGATCAGGCTGTCGAGCGTGTTTTGCCACTGTTGATAGGCGGCTTCGTCGGAGAGCTTCATGTCCGGGTCGGTTGCCGTCGTCGACGCCAGCTTCAGAGTCACTTGCTCTTCGCGCACGCGTTCAACGAGCTCGGAATGCGACCGGTCTTCCAGTTCGCGGACTTCCGGGCGGACCAACACAGCGCCATAAGGATAGGCATCGGGCATGAAGCCGCCGGCGCGCTCGAGAACGGAGCTGAGCTTTTCCCCCGGCTGAATGCCGTAGCTGCCCGCATGCCTGACCTCGCCACGCACTTGAATTGTCGCTCCGAGGTCGTTCCATCCCGGCAATTGCCGGATGGTAAGTACGTCTCCGTTGTGCAGCGGGGCATTCGCTTTTGTGTTGCCCTCCATCACCGAGGCAAGTTCGATCTGCGCGTGATGGCCCGTCATTTGCCCTTGACTCGTCCATTGATAACGCGTCAGGTCGGCGCTCTTGGTATCCGCGCTCTGTTGCAGCCCGCCAGCGGAGCGAATCAAATCCGCGACGGTCATGTTGGTAGTCAACGGATACCGTCCTGGCCGTGCGACTTCTCCCTTGATGTAAACCGTTGCCGGGTCGACTTCCGCGGGATTGCTGTGAACCAGAATCCGGTCCCGGGAATTCAGCACAATGTTGTCGCGAGGATTGCCATTGAGCGCTGCGCTCAGTTTCACGCTGAAGATTTTCAGTGCGCCGTCGGGCTGATAACGGAATACCTGTGCATCTTCTCTTTCCGCATCCGGTCCCAGACCTCCAGCCATGTGGATGGCATCACTCAAGTGAATTTGCCCCGACGAACGATAGGTCCCCGGTTCGCGCACGTCTCCCCATACCGAGACCGTCGGTGGATTCTCGAAATCGTAGCGTCCGAAAATTTGCACGGTGTCCAGCGGATCGAGAAGCGGCGCACTGGCCGGATGACTGAGAGCTTCGGCCAGATTAAAGCTCTCGACCGTGGGCCGGTAGTCTGGCGGGTTCAGCCGGATAATCTCGGCGTACTGGTTTGAGGGTTCGGGCAGTAGATCCCGGTAGGTAGAAATCAGGTCCGTGACGCGCATTCCCGGGTGATACGAATAGCGGCCTGGGCGCAGGGCGTGGCCTTCCAGGTAGACTGCGTCGTCGTTGTAGGGCGCGATCGGAAAGATGCGGATTTTGTCGCCATCCTGCACTTGAAACGAATCGAGCTGCTTGGTTATGGCGGCAGCGTCGTTGTTCTGGGGAATATTGAGGCTCAGCATCGTTCGTTTGTCGTGCGACACGATGCGTTGCACTTCGATATGCCGCAGGGTTGCCGTGGGAAGAAGCCCTCCCGCCAACTCCAGTATGTCCGCGAGCGATTTCTCGCCCTTCAGCTCGTAAATCGACGGCCGCCGCACCATCCCTTCCACCGTCACTTCGCTCCCGATCGGTGGGACCAAAACCGTATCGCCGTTTTCCAGCCGCTCGATATCTGTTTTGACGCCACGCAGCAACAGATCGTAGACATCCACGTCCTGAACCAACTGCTTGCCCCGATACTGCTCGAGATTCCGCAACGAACCGCGCGCGGTGGGACCTCCCGCGGCGAAGATGGCGTTCAGCGGCGTCGATAGCGAGCTGATGTCGTACGCACCCGGATGCGCGACATCTCCCACCACGTAAACCCGGATGCTGCGCAGGCGGGCCAGCGAAACGTCGGCCGAAACGTCGCGAAACTGGGATCGCAGGGTGTGCTGGACGGTCTGCTGGACATCGGCCAACGACTTTCCCGAAACGAGCACCGGCCCAACTTCGGGAAGGCTCAGGCGCCCTTCGCTGTCAACCGTGCGGACAATGCGCTCGGACACTCCGCCCCACAGATCGATTGCCAAACCGTCTCCCGGCCCGACGACATAATCTGGCCCGACGGGAAGATCCATGGGAATCATCTGGAGGTCTCGCGTGCCGTTCTGGAATACTTCCATGCCGAAGCGCTCCGGCACGGGAGGCTGCGGCGAAGCTTGCAGATACATGTCATATAGCGAAGGAATATCCTCGAAGGGATTCGGCTGGCGGATCAGTGTTTGACTGGGACTCGGGACAGCACCGGTTGACTCGCCTCTGAAAGCAGTGAAATGCGGCGGAGGCATAGTCGTTGAGAGCGGAGAATTATCCATCATCGGAGGAAGCGTTTCAGCGCCAGCCGTGGCCGTAGAAGTAGATGATAAAGGTTCCTGCGAGCCGCTCGTGATCCTCCGCGACCCTAGAGTTTCGGGGTTTCCCGCACTCCCAGTGCGTCCGGGATCGAAATTGAGTTGAGAACTGCCCAAGGGAATGCCCGCGGAGGTTTGCATAAGCTCCGCTTGCTCAAGGGTGGTGGGTGGAGGACGCGGCGCTGAAACTCCGGCGGGAGGACCATTGGACGGAAGTGTTCCTTGCGCCGGGAACTGCGCTCCGAGCCTCCCGTCTTGCTGCGGCGAAGCCGGGGATCCCGCCGGCACACTGGTTCCCGCTTGCTGCATCTGGCTTTCTTGCTGCTTGCGGCCCTGAGCCAGCTCCTCTTCCTGATCCTGCGCCAGCCACTTCGTGCGCTCCTGAACCAAGAGCTCCTGTTCTTTCGCTTGTTGAGAATCCGGATTGATCTTAGGAAGCAGGTAGCCGTAGCTCTGGAGCAATCGGGTAGCGATCGAACGGAATTGAATATCCGATTCCAGACGATCGAGAATTGCCTGGTCCGTCAAATCTGAGTCGCTAATCAGCTGCCCGTGGTCGGTGGCATCCTTGGCGATCCAGCGCTTCAATTCCACCATCAGGCCAGGGTTCGCGTGCAGTATCGCCTCAATCTGCGGCGTCGACGCCGCGACCCTGTCCATGTTTTCCCGCCCCAAATCAGACGGAAGAGTGAGAGCGGATTTTTTGCTCTGGGGGTAGGCACACAGGGAACCGAAGACGACTAGACAGGCCGACACCAAGAGCCGAAGAAGCCCGCTCCGGCACGACCGTCGATCGACTTTTTTCCGCAAACGATTTGGATCCCTCGCGTTCATTCCTAACCTCCGACGAGCTGGGCCTTGCCGCGCAGAGCATTCAAAACGCCCTCTTCCGACGTTTCGATTTGGTTTGTTCGAATGTTTGGAGTTGTCCAATAGAACACCGAACTGTCTCGATCCGGCGCAATCGCAATGATTCTGAGATTGGGATGGTTCTGGAGTATCGCATTACAGGGATCGGGACGAAGATGAGATCTTTTTTCGAACGCAACAATCAGGAAGTCTGGTGTCGTTCGCGAGACCGCACTTTCGATCTCTGTTTCGTCCTCAATCTCCCCCACGATTTCAATGTCGGGTTGGTCCGCAATGGTGGCTAATACAAGATCGCGCATGAGCCTGGGCCGATTGGCAACCAATACTCGAATATTCTTCATCCGACACTCCGGCTACTCGAATTATGCCGAGACTTACCGCAATGAACAGGTCCAATTGAGAGGGGATTTGGTTACGGCCAAAGACTGACAGTCGGTACTACAAAAGACTCACATGCGTCCCAAGCAGTTAAATTCAAGTACCACAAAAGTACCTGCCTCTCCTAGGCAAGCGGCAGGTTCTCTGAAAGCCTGGGCTCGCGCACACGGCAAGCCTCCGAGACGCTCAAACGGTTTACCACACCGACCTTGCGAAGAATCCGGTGAACGTGATTCTTAATCGTCTGTTCAGAGAGGTAAAGTTGCGAAGCAATTTCCTTGTTGGTTAGTCCTTTATCAATCAAGGGAATGAGCTCTTGTTCGCGCCGGGTCAACCCCAGATCGAGCGTCATGAGGCGCCGCGGTGCCTCCGCAGATTGACGCGCCACAATGTCAAATAGAAATTTGCACAGGCGCGGCGAACACACGGCCTCACCCTGGGCCACAGATCGCACTGCCGCCACCACATCCATTGCCGACGCTTCTTTAGGGATGTATCCCGACACGCCACAACGAACGGACTGGAGAAATAGCATGCCGTCGTCTTCCATGCCCACAAGTAAAATCTTTGTGCACCGACCTCCTACCCGCTGCCGGGCGAAATGACCGGCTGCGGAGACTAAAAAGGCTGCGGAATCTAGAAGCAATATGTCTGCATTCGAATTAAAAACTTCCTCGAGCACATCCAGGCCAAGTTGACGGGTAGAAATTACCTCGATGTCACTCTTCTTCGAACAAATCCGAGCAAGTGACTCTCGGAAAAGCCGGTTATCCGAAAGAATGTAAACCTTGGCACTTCGATCCATCGGCTCACCCCATGAACGTCTTTAGGCCCACGAATTGGTAACTGAAAGTTTCTATAGTCTATCAAATAAGTCAAGCTCAAGTTTTTCAATTGTCTATATTGTTAATCATACAACTGTACTTGTGCCACTCGAGAAACACTCAGATAATGAACGCGGACCAGCCTACTTCGCATGTCTCGGACAAAATTCCCAGCCGGAAACCTGTGCCGCTCTAAGTTCCAAAATGGAACCCACTCGCGCCGATTCGCGATACAGCTTGCAACTCTGTTGCCATCCGATAGCCTTGGACGGCTCTGTACTGGTTGCCTCCGGCTTCACCCTCATCCGCAGCCAGTATCCTTCTAGTGTAAATCTCTATCGAAAGCAAGTGACAAACCGTTAAATGATGCTGAATCAGGGTGCGCGGTGCGGAGTTTCGCGCACTCAGCAGTGACCTGGCGGATCGTCTTGCGCATGCGCACGGCAAGATCCACAACTGTTTGCAGACGCTGAACGACGTTCGGCGAGAGATGGCCGCGCAATTTCGAAACAAGAAATTACGTGTTGTCAAAAATTCCGGCCCGACCTTGCGAAACACCGCCGTCCTTGTGTTCCCAATCTGGGAATCGCACACCCATTATGGCGACCAAGAATGAATTGGAGAGGGCGAACTACCTGAAACTGGCACTGTTTTGGAGAGTCTCAGAATCTCTTTCCTTGTTGCCTAGAAATTCGCAAAATCCTCGACAGATCCTGGTGTAACGGCACTGGACGCCGGTCGAGTAGCGAAGAGCGGCAAGCACCGCTTATACCGCTCGGTCAATTCATAATCAAGCGCGGACCGGAGAGAGTACGACGCGCGGCGTACCTTCGCACATCCAGATACATCCGCTGCGATGACCGAAGGCAAGCGGTATCAGTTCAGCCCGGCCCCAACGGCCGGCGGTAACCATGACTTCGGATCGCAATCGCTTGACCAGGGTGGCACAAGCGCCACGCGTGGCACCACATTCTTCTCGACAGGCACTATGTTGGCAACCGCTTTGCCGTGCGACGTCACGACATAATGTGTCCCTCGCGGACCATGCGGAGCCAATTCGCGCAGGAATCCCAAAGCTGGTCGTCGCCGCCGAAGAGTAATGGCCCGGCATGACTGTGCATGGAGCCGTGTCGGACGAGACTAAGTTCCTGGGAGTCATAGGGACAGGAGTCAGGTAGGGCGTGTCCCACAGACGAACGTTAGCGGTGGTCGAAAATCGCACGGAGTGGGCCAGGGCCAATGTCCTCTGCTTCGGTTATTGCGCTGTACTGCATTTAACTTTTTGTTTCGAGCGCCTCTTAGCCTTTCCTGCGCGTTTGAGGGATCAAGGCGGCGGGATGGCGGACGGAGCGCCCAGGACGCAACTGCAACGCCCGTCAAGTCGAAGAACACACCGGCGTAGGCCCACTCCTTGAGTCGGGGGAACCGCGGAATGACCAACGCGACAGCGCCGAGCAGTTTCCAGATCCCAGGATGACCAGAAAATATAGAGGATAGCCCAACCGTTCGATGAGGCCGCGAACCTGGGGCACTCGTAGGATATCCCATACGCCTCCCAAAGCCAGTTCGGAGACGACCCGAGCGGTGGTGACCCAGTAGGCAATGATGCGAGAGCGCGAACTGAAGGCGGAACTGGCGATGTCCGTCATGGCGTTGTCACGAAGAGCACGGCCTCGTTCCTCAATATTATATTAACGAAGCGCGAAACGCAGTAGACGACCATGAATAGTCGAAGTGTATCGGTCCAGCGCGACAGGCGAAACTTTAAGTTGGCATCAGAACGCCTTGACTGCGGAATTGCGTGCGCAGCCGCTTTGTGTGCGTCCCGGGCCGAAGGCATTTCCCTCTGAGGGATTTGTGCCACCGTTCGATTTTGCCGTTCGATTGAGGGTAGACTGCGGGTAATACGGTGAAGTCCTGACGTGCGTTATGCCCGATGTGCGAATGAACTCCTTGAAGTCCTTAGCGATGAACTGGGCCGTTGTCGGAGATTACTCGCGGCCTAACCCCGGGATACCGCTCTTTGGCCCGTTCCACCCAACTCTTCTTTTAGGGCAATATGCTCCGCCATCAGTTCCGAAAAAAAGTTGTTGGTTGGTTCCTCCCTGCGGGCGGACACGATTCAGGATTTTGTTGAGAAGTCTTGCACCGGCGGTCGCCTCTCCGAAATATTCCATACTGACTTGCCACGGACTTTCATTGCGACCGACACTGTACGCTTCGACGGCTGGGCGATCGGGATTAAGGAGGAAGAATGGCCCCCGGCAGGACTCGAACCTGCAACATTTCGTTAACAGGTTCAGATTCGGAAAATCCAAGTACTTTCTTTGGTCGCCCCGAGCCGAAGGAATCCTCTAAACCTCCCTCAATTGTCCGTAGATTGTCCGCAAAACCGCAACCTCATAGATCGGGTTCTTCAGCAGCAGCCTGAAGGCGACTCTTACTCAGAACTACGCAAGCCGCGCCGGGCATTACAGGTCCGGAAGTTGTCTTGTGCGTGCCCCGCCTCGCTTGCCAATTACCTGGTCCGCACTGGGCTGAAGGCGGATGGATAGCACACTGGAGCGAAGCCAGCGACCTTACCGAACCCCAGGCCTGCACCCTCGGCCAACGGTGCGACAGCTTGCTTCAGTTTCGGCCGCATATCAAGGCGCGAAAGTCGTGCCGTTCCACAGATAGCCTAGAGCAGGAGCGAGCGCGCTTGCGGCAATAACACTTTGCGGGTAAAGCAGGGCTAGCTCGTCGCCGTACGATGTCACCCCGGAAACTAATCCGGTGATGTTCGTCAGACGTGCCCATGCAAAGTCTGTTGGCGTTGCGGGTGCTGGAAATGGAGAGGCCGGATAGAACCCAGCATTTGCCAGTAACGGCGCCACCATCACCAGACTCGCACCGACCAGCGGAGTAGTAACGATAGCGCCGCCAGCAATCTGCAGTGCATCGTAGTTGGCGGGAGGCACGGCGACAGTTCCTGCCGACAGCACATTGGTGGCGATCCCAAAAGGGCTGCCGCTGCCGCTTGGCCGCACCAGTGCTAACGGATCGGTTACCGGCGCGATGAGAGCCGCAGAGGTAGCAAGCGTCAGCACTCGCCCAATATACAGCAAGAGGTCGGATGGTAGAACGGAGCCTGGGCCACCGGGCGGCAACGCAATCGCAGAAGGCGCGGAGCAAGGGAGCGTGGCGCCTTGCGCGTGCAAAATCTTCGTCGCCGCGAGGAACGCGTTCAGGAAGTCGCTGCGGATCAGCAGCGACAGCGGCAGACTAGCCTGTGCTGCTCCTCCAGGACGATCATTGGGCAAACTCACCATCGAGAGTGGTTGTGCCGATTGGAAACCGAGCGCCGGAGAAGGCCCAGCCACGCCCAGTATGCCGGCGAGCGTTTGCTCGCGCATGGCATTTTCTCCCAGTGTGCCGAGCAGGTTGATATAACCGCCGATCTCCGAGATGTTTTTCGGTGGTGGAATGCGCGAGCTGACGACATCGCCCTCAAGCGCAAGGCGCCGCATCAAGATCGATTGGGCTGTGATCGCGTCCGGAGAATTGTTTGCCTGAACTAAATTTATGAGGCTCCCGACGATTTGCGATGTCAGGGCCGGATCAACGTAATAGTTTGTCGAAGTGGTTGAGGTGCCCCCTGCATAACCGAACTGCACTGCGGCGTTGACCGCCGACCTTCCGTTGGGTGTCACCACCGTGACGTTGACGGTGCCCGTTCCCGGTGGGCTGACCGCTACCATTGTCGTGTCACTCATCACCGAGAGCGCACTCGCATCTGTCGAGCCGAACCCGACCGCAAGTGCACCGGTGAAACCAGTGCCAGTGAGCGTCACAATCGTTCCGCCGGCGGCAGGGCCGGAGATCGGTGCAATCGACGTGATGACTGGAAGGGCCATAGTCCGTCTCCGTTTTAACCGAGCGCTGCAATGACGTAAGGTAGTATCGCAGCTACGAGACCGGCGGCGGATGATCCGCCCGAGCTGCCTGAGCCGCTTGAATTCCCTGAACTGGAATTACCGCCTTTGTTGCCAGAGCCGCCTTGGTCACCGGAACTGGGACCTGTCACGATCTTCCCCAAGGTTGTGATGGCCTGTGAAGTGAGATCCGTCGTGGCCTTGACCTGATCCGCGCGCGCTGAAGCCGCCGCATTCTGTGTGCTTTGGAGCAAGGTCGCTAGTTGGCTAGCGCCGGTTATCATCGAAGGATCAATCCCTTTTTGCGCCAACACAGCCGTGATCAGGGCCTGCAAGAGGCTAGTATTCGGCTGTTGTGGGGCGGCGGCCTGTACCATGTTGTTCACCAGATTCGGCAACATTCCACTCAGCTGGTTGGGAGCCTGAGCCGATGCCAGCGTGGAGACCTGACTATTTGGAACGGTGACCTGGGCGATCGCGGGCGCAGTGTCTGCAGGCGAGTCTTGCCAGTTCCAGAACCTGGTTAGGTCGATCTTTTCGCCCGATGCGCAGTGGCCCAGCATGGCCTCGCCCAGTACGCCACGCGTCGGAAGCATCGCACGTTTCACCTCGTGCGGTGCGCTCTGGCGGTGGAACTGCAACAGCGAGTCCTCCAACTGCCCCGTGGTCATTGGCCATCCTTGCGATTCACCTAATGCCTGTGGAATCGAGAAAGGCATCATCATGCAATTCCCCTGGAATCCGAGAATTATATTGCCGACGCAGTCCAGCAAAGGGACCGTGCTGGAGAGTCCTGGGAAGGAAACAAAGTAGGGTTCGAGCAGCATGACTCTCTCTTCGGGCGTCAGCCACATCCACACCGCCTTCGAGTACCTCACCATATTTCGGAGCACGTGTTGGAGCGTGTTCTCAATAAGTATCAAGTCTGAATATTTGAGGAGCGGCGCAACCTGCATCGCTGGGATCGGATAAACCCCGGCGGGCAACTCGATAAAGCTTGAGTCTGGCTTGACGTAGCTTTCCGGATTGCCCATCACGCTGGCCGTGAGATCGGCACGGAAGTTCCAGAAATAAGGTGGCCCCAGCTCCTTGGCCAATTGAGCGGCCGAGTACGTTTGCGCCAGTGGCGCAACGGACGGGGCGATCAGTCCTCCAATGCCGCCCAGCACCCCCGCCGGCCACGTTGTGCCGTTTGTTCCGAAGAAGGACGTGAACAGATCGAGGGGCGTGGCCAGTTGGTAGGTAAAACTGTCCATGCCGCGCGTGATCTCGAATCCCACCACGTCCGATGGCGACAGAGATCGCGGGAGCGCAATGGATGCCTGCAATACTGATGTCGTAGCATTGCCTGGGTTGCGCTGCCCTTGCAGGTACTGCATGAGGTCGTCGGCTGTCTTGAACGCCTTGCTGGGATCGAATTGACCCGGGACGCTGACGGGAGGATTGGGAATCATCTCGACCGGCCCGAGACGCGTTCCCCACCGGGTCACGGCGGACACGTAGATATGGTCGAAGGGTAGTACCGAAGCGTTGGCGGAGAGCCGGATCACGTCTTCGGCCAGGCTGTCAAGTACCAGCGATGCTCTGGGGTCCGCCGCGAATTTTTCGAGCCGGGTGAGACCGGAGGCAAATTCTGAGGGTAGCCAGACCTTGAGCACATCCGAGTGCGCGAGCAGCCCTGCATAGCGATCCAGCACCTCCTGCCGTGTCATGCCGCCGCTTACCGAGGGGTTCGACAGCTGTTGAAACAACGCGGTCGCCAAAACCGCGCCGGCTTGAAAAGCTGCCACAGCGTTTTGAAGGTCGGACACGTTCGATGATCCGAGGTACTGCGTAATGGCGGTCTGCGCCTGGTTAACCTGACCAAGCAATTGCGAGGCTTCGTTGGCCTGCACGGCATAACTGGCGCTCAGACCGCTCAAAAGTGCATTGAGAGATGTCGCTTCGTTGACGACCGCGCCGAGCTGGGCATTTACATTGTTGATCGTGCTCTGCGCAAACGCCTGTAGAAATGGTATGGCTGCGAAGGGAATCGCCATTTGGACCTGCCCGGCCATGCTCTGCAGAGCACTGTTCAACTGGGTCGAATACTGGATGGCATTCGAGAGATCGCTGTCCGTGATTACATCGTCGAGGTGCTCCTTTTGGCCCGGCGGCAGGAACCAGACTATGTCCAGAGGGACCAGACAAACCAGGCTCACCCCGTCGTACGAGGTGCGAACGTCGAAGAGGCGCAGAACCTCGAAGTACTGCATGGTAAGCGCGTGCAGTTTGTTGTGATTCGTGATGGTTTTGGTGGTGACGGAGGTGGACTCGGAAGAAGTAGCCATCCGCATGGCGGTGCGTTGGGCTCGTCGTTGAGCCAAAGACTGCTGTTCGGAATAGGTCTGGACGGATTGCGAGGCATTCGTTGCGTAATCTTGGAGCCCGTCCATCCAGTTGCTGGATGAGCCACCAGAAACAGTCTCCCCCAAACTGCCGCTCGGTCCGCCGAGAATCCCGAGCAGGCCTCCTCCAGCACTCATTGACCCCGTTTCCGAAGCGGTGGTAAAGCTACTGCCACCCTGAGCCGCTTGTCGGAAGGCCGACAGGAAATTGGCTTGCGTCGACTCGTCGCTTGCTTGGGAAGCCTGGCTCGACGCGACCCCGAACACGGATTCCGTCTCGGTCACGGCCAGAGTTGTGGTCTGTTCCTCCACGACAATCTGCTGCTGTTCGCCCGGCGCAAGTGGAAGGGAGTAAACCAGGTCTCCCAGCGCAAGACCTTGGAACGACCAGTTCTGACTGCAGCGAAGCACGTAACCGAGTCCCAGCGACCCAACAATTGCGGGTCCAGTCAGCAGGCCCTCACGAAACTCGTCGATACTAATCGGCCCCGTTAATTGGCCTCGATTCGCGGGTGTATCCGTGCGTGTCACATTCTGATAGACGCCGGTCTGGTCCGGGTTGACCGTTTCGGTCTCCGTATATAAGGCGGGTGCGATCAACTGGAAGAAGATTCCGTAAGGATACTGTTCGAAGGAAAGTTGGTTCTCGAGAACCCGTATGCAATCCTGGTCGTCGCCCAAGGTGAGCTTGGGAACCATGGGCGGCGAAGTGTCACCGGTCGTGCCATCTGACCCGTCTCGTGTGGGCAATGTCTGCTGCAACTGCTGATAGATATCAGGCGGGATGGGAGTGAGCAGATTCGGCAGAGCTATCGTTCCCAGATAACCTGTGGGCCCAAGGAGGCTGGGATCCGCAGAAATCGGAACAACCGCGGTCGGTGACGAACCACGTACGCGAAACGTCAGCGCTGCCCCAGGGGGCAACACCACACCAGGGGGCAGAACCATTGAAAAATTCCCATCGGAATCCGTGAGTCCCGTGGCGATCACCTGCGATCCGGACGTACTCGCACCGAATACCGCAGGGCGTGCTCCAGCACCTGCTGGTGCCGGCGGAGGCGGCAGAACTTCAATCTGCAGGTTACTGCCCGCGGTTTTATCGGGCTGCTGTAACGTCCCCAGAATTTTTGGCGGAAGCGAAACCGACGGCTGGTTCGCCTGCGTGATGTACTTGATGAGACTGGCAAGATTCGTCAGAACCGTCTTGATCGCGACACCGGATAGATTGACTTTAGCAGGAGGCTTTGCGGGCGCGACGTTACCCGCGGCTGACTTTGCCCCTGCGCCTTGGGCCGCTGCAGGCTTCGCCGCTGCGCCCCGTTTAGCCTCAGCTATGACCGGAGTAATTCCGGCTCCCCCCGCACCTTTGTTTTCGGCAGCCGACCCTTTGGCTCCAGGATCGGTCGGCGACGCTTTTCGGGGAGCTTGGGCCTTACGACGGTTAGGGGCCATGTGGGTTACTCCAAGAGAAGTCGACCGAAGTCGACGGGGGCGCGCTGGAACTGGCGAAGCCAAGTGCTACCGTTTCACTTCGCGTGATGCAAGTTTGAGCGCCGGCCCCGAATGGATTTCGGTGGCCAGAGGCTAAAGAAGAGCGCCAGAAAGCACAATAGCCTTCAGGGAGGGGAGGTCCAGCTCCAACTAGTCGAGCAGCGGCTTAGACCTATGGACGGGGTAACCCGAACGGCACTTGACAACCGGTGCTGATTGCCGTACCTTCACCGAATTCTCGATCCCGTGGGGAGCCGCGCCTCCCGTGGCAAGCGCAGGCTTGTCTGAGCAACTTACCTGGTAGGAGTAGGAAGTGTACCGGCGATCACGCAGGACAACCCTGATCGTTTGCATAATTGCGCAGAATTGCCTTGCCGAAGCTTATCTAGCTCAGCTGTTGCAGCGGAGTCGTGCCATCCGAGTGCTCCCGTTGAAAGCTTACAACCAGGTCTCACCAGCGCAGCGCAGGGACATGATCTTTGTTATTGACCAATGGGGGCTGGAACTACCGTTATCCGAGTACGTGAAGCACCTCAGAGAGAAGTGTGCTGGCGCGAAATTTGTGATATTGGATAAAACAAAGGGTCAGGACGAGATCCTGCATTTGCTGGTCATGGGCATACAAGGTTACGTTTCGCATGAGCAAGCGCGAAACACACTTGTCCATGCAGTTTACTCAGTGGCTGCAAACGAATTTTGGGTACCTTCGGAAGTGTTCCAAAAATTCTTGGCGGAGGTTGGGTCCGTACTACGGCACAAAGCTAGCCACGTCCGAAGTTGCACAACGCCGCGAGAGGATGAAATCTTGGAATTGGTTCGCAGGCGTCTTCCCAATCGGGAAATTGCGGAGCTGCTTCAAATTCGCGTTAGCACCGTGAAATTTCACCTATCAAATATTCTATCTAAATTGCACGTGGCTAGCCGGCATGAGCTCGCCAACACATCCTCTGAAAAATTACGGAAGCTTTTCTTCAACCCATCGAATAATGCGTAGGCAACCTGCTGCGCTTGTTAGCGAACGGTTGCTGCCACGAAACATGAGTGTTTCACCGAACGCTCTCGCTCCGCCAGAAAGCGGTTTGTGTCAAACAACAATGCGTCGTCCAATGGTCGGCTCCAGCCCGCTGTTTAATACGAGTCACGTCGATTGCCATCTGGCCAAACACATTTCCGCCATTGCTCTTCCGATTCTGCAGTGCCATCCTCAAAGGGGTGGATCGTAACGAACCGCAAGTGCGCAGTTCAGGCAGCCACGTTTCCTCCCTCAACTAAGAAAGGAACACTCCGGCCCAACCTTCTCCACGAAATCGTCCCTCTTAAGCCCCCGGAATCACTTTTGCCGCAACTGCAAGAACCTTGGCGATATCCGATACAATCGTGGCGGCAGTATTGATTCGGCTGATCATTGAGTTTATCTGTTTCTGAAGTGCATCTAATTTCGTATTTACGGCAGCCACTTGGGCGTCGCCTCTCACGTTTCCTAGGTAGTGGGTCAGTTTCCAAGTTGCCGACGACTCAGAAACTCTGTGCGTCACGCAATTTCAAGTCACGGCCATCTGAACTATTTCTCTTTCTCTCCACGCATCAGTGGAGTGAAGGTAACGCCGACCAGCAATCCTTCAGGTGATATGAAGCGACTGACCGTTTGGCCCCATGGCTCTTTCTTGTTTTTGATGAGCATTCGATATCCCCGCGATTCGAGGTTGGCCGTTGCATTCTCGACGTTATCGACATCAAACTCAAGCCAGGCTTGCGGAACGGGAATATTGTCGGGCCAAACGTTTTTGCCAAAACATGACTCAGCGGCCTGAGACAACGGCCAGAGTGCAAAACTTTTTGCGCCTTTGAGCGCCTCTGTATGTAGATACTCGCCACTCTCTTCTTTGAAGCGAATCCCCAGGCTCTCGCTATAGAGCTTTCGACTTTCGACCGTGTCCCGAACGATCGGACCAAACCCTAAGATGAACAGAACCTTTATTTTTCCAGTGCTATGCATAGCTTCTCCTCTTTCTAAGATTCGTCACGGGGTTGCGAGCAACCCAAAATTCTGTGATCACGCCGGTATGAACGGTATGTGCTTGTGCCTTTACCATCGTTCCTCTCGAAACGGTTTAAGCCTCGTCATTATGGCTCTTCATAGGATTGATATTGCTGAGATGCAGGATGTCCCGTCGGTTCAGAAACGGGATCGAGTCCTGTTGTTAGCGCACGGATTCGTTGGGAAAATGAGCTCAGCCGTCTCACAGATCAATTCGGTTTGCCAACAATCTCATGCGAAAGGTCCCTCTCAGACTTGAATCCAAGACCTAAGTAACTCAGTGCTACAGGATGGTCGGTACCCGAAGACTTGCAACTTACGATTTGTTACTTGTCGAGGGCTTACCGTCCGACCTTTTGCAAGCTTTCATTTACAGGCCCGCGACCATCGAATGAATAGCGTCGGTGAAGTCAATTTTGCCATCCAGGTAAGCTTGCCAGTCGGTTTCCAGTAAGCGCCGATATTTCCGCCATCTGCCGCGGTAGACTCCATATCGGTAAGCGTAAGGCGTGAAGCTTGCCTGTTCAGGCGCTGGCAGCAAGCGGCGAAGTTCCACGCCTGAGGTATAAAACAGCACTGAATGCCACAGGTCGCCGACATCTTTATGCTGCGTGCGGCCTTCGGCAGAGAGAGCATTCATCATCGTATCGGCAAAAGTATGCGAAGCTTCATGGAAGAGCAGTTCAAATCCGCTGAGATCTTGGTTGGATGGACCGCTGCTCGAAAATGTAATATGCGGCGGGAGAGTTGTAAGGGCGTGGCCGAGTGCAGCGACATAGTAGCAAACGTCCACGCGAATCGGCGCTGCGGGCCACTGCTGGTGCAAATCTTTTGTCATCGCTGAAACAAGTTTCGGTCCGAGGTCTTGCACTCGTTCCTTTTGCGATGGGATCCAATTTTCGTTGGATTCGTTGTGAGCGGGCCACCAGTACTTGCGATAAATCACAGCCGCGCTTTGCAAAACCGCAACCATTTCCGGCGGCAAGCCCGCTGGATTCAGATGCGAGCCCTTCCTAACCCTCATGCATGCGAGCAAAACAGCTTTTCATCTTACAGTCCGGTCGCGGTTCTTGTCCATCAAGGAAGGGAATTTCGGCGAAGCGTTTAGACGGTCTTATCCTTCGAATAGCAGATCTGTTCCAGATTGCATTCGAAGCAGCGTGGCTTTCGCGCTGCTGGCGGAGGGAATCCATGAGATCTCGAGCGGCGGTCGAGTTGCAGAGCGCACTCGCCGCGCGAGTATAGCACCCAGACCCATTTGCTAGAACGAGCGGTAACCGAATGCGCCGTGGCGCTCCGCTTCGGGGCGCTGGACACAAAATCTTCTCCGTCGCAGCGAACTGCTTCTATCTCATGCGTCTCTGCTCCACAACGATTACTCATGCCGCAGCGCGACCATGGGATCGACTCGCATCGCCCGCCGCGCGGGAACGTAGCAGGCAGCGAGCGCGACCAGTGTCAGAATAACGGCGACGACGGTGAACGTCAGCGGATCCGTCGCGCTCACGCCATAAAGGATCTTCGCCATCAGCCGCGTGAGTCCCGCGACGACAACGAGCCCCGCCGCCACGCCGGTAACTGCCAGGCGCGTTCCGTCGACCAGCACCATTTTCAGGATATCGCTTCGCGTCGCGCCCAGCGCCAGGCGAATGCCAATTTCACGGGTGCGCTGGCCGGCGACATAGGAAATCACGCCGTAGATTCCGATGCTCGCGAGCACCAGAGCGAGCGCGGCGAAGACAGCGAGCAGAATCATGGCGAAGCGCCGCGAGGCGAGTGAGCGCGCGACGACGGAGTCCATGGTTTCTGTATGAAACATAACCGCCTTGCTGTTGAATCGACGGAGAGCGCCGCGAATGGAGGCAGCGAAGGCATCCGGCGAACCCTGCGTGCGAATCACGTAGCCCGTGAAGGGCACCCAAGCCTGGGTCAAATTGTCGGGAAGCTGCAGAGCGGAAGCATACAACTGCGCCCGCGCGAGCGAGCGGGCGTTTTCATCCAGGCCGAATTGCTTGACGTGACCGACAACGCCGACGATTTCAAGCTGCTTGTAGACAAGGTCGAAATTCAGGCGCTTGCCGATGGGATCCTGATTGCCGAAATATTTGCGAGCGAAGTCTTCGTCGATGACGCAGACGCCCGGGGAATTGGCATCGTCTTGCGCGGTGAGGAAGCGTCCGCGTAGGAGCGGGATTTTCATCACTTTCAGGTAATCGGGGCCTACGAGATACCACAGAGTGAGGGGCTTGTTGGCATCGGTCGCGGGCTTCGGTTGTCCGTTGATCCAAAAGTTCACGTCATACCTGTCACCCATGGGGACTGCCGCATTCATCAATGACACTGACTGAACGCCGGGAACAGCGGCGATTTTGTCGGTGAGTTGGCGAAAGCCGGCGCGAATTTGTGTCGCGTCTGCGCTAGCAACGGAAGGCGGAAACCCAACGTTGAAGCTGAGCACGTGGTGCGGGTCGAATCCGGGATTGACGCTCGAGAGGCTAACGAGAGTGCGAATGGTAAGCCCCGCGCCAACAAGGAGTACGACAGTGAGGGCCATTTCGATGACGACGAAGACACTCTGGGTGCGATAATGCGCGCCGCTTGCGCCGCGGCCTCCTTCTTTGAGAGTTTCGTGCAAATCGGGTTGCGAAATTTTGAGGGCAGGGGCGAGGCCAACCAAAACTCCGGCGAGAAGGGAGACCACCAAGGTGAAGAGAAGGACGTGCGGGTCCATGCGCACGTCACTGGCGCGCGGCAAAGTGCTGGGAAGCACGGACAGCGCCGTCCTGGTTCCCCATGAGGCCAAGAGCAATCCCAGCGCGCCGCCAGCCATCGCAAGCAGCACGCTCTCAGTCAATAATTGGCGGATGACGCGGCCCTGGCTTGCGCCGAGCGCCGCGCGAATAGCAAATTCGCGGACACGTCCGGTAGAGCGCGCGAGGAGCAAGTTGGCAACGTTGACGCAAGCAATCAGCAGAACGAAGCCGACGGCGGTGAGCAGCACGAGGAGGAAGGGTCGAATCTCTCGAACCACCACTTGCTTCAGCGGCGTGACACGAATGCCCTGGTCTTTGTCCGTGTCCGGATAGGCGGCGGCGAGACTGCTCGCCATTCCATCCATGTCCGCGCGCGCCTGGGCCAGCGTGACGCCCGGCTTCAGTCGCCCAATGGCATAGATTCCCGGATGGAACTTGCGATCCCGCATCCACGGATTCTTGTCAGCGCCGATGGGGACGTAGACGTCGCTGAGCCGAAAAGAGATGTTTTCGCAGCAGAAATAGAAATTCTCGGGAAGAACGCCGACAACGGTGTAGTCGGTGCCGTCAAGGTTGATGGATTTGCCGAGGATGTCCGGCGAGGAGCCGAATTTCGTTTTCCAGAAGCCGCCGCTGAGGATGACCGCAGGCGGGCCGTTCAATTGATCTTCGGCAGGCGATAAATTCCGGCCGAGAACTGGAGTGACGCCGAGGGCGGGGAAAAAGGCGGAAGAAATTTCCGTGGCAGAGACGCGCTCAGGTTCGCCCTGGCCGAGGAGATTAAAGCTGACCAATGACTCGTAAGCCGAGAGCGAAGAGAAAGAATGATTGTCGCGCACCCAATCGAGAAAGTCGGGATAGGAAATCCAGGTTTCTGGGAGAGTGGAGCTCGTGTTGCTTGCGATGACGACCTGATCCGGATGTGGATAGGGCAGCGGATTTAGGAGCACCCCGTTCACCACGGAAAAGAGCGACGTATTCGCGCCGATGCCGAGGGCCAGGGTGAGGACGGCGACAACAGTGAAGCTCGGAGATTTGCGCAGCATTCGCAGACCGTAGCGCAAATCGTGAGTCAGATCCTGAATCGAGTTCACATGGCGCGTGTCGCGACATTTCTCTTTCACTTGCTCGACGCCGCCCAAGTCGATTAGCGCTTGGCGACGCGCTTCTTTCAGCGGCAGACCTTTAGCCACGTACTCCTCGGTCTTTCGTTCGAGGTGGTCGCGCAGTTCATCATCGAGTTCTCGGTCTGCGTCTCTTCGACGAAACAATGACCGTAGCCGCAACGGAATCGTGTAGAGCCAATGTGCTGTTCGCATCGCCGTCTCCTTTGGCGCTAGTGCGGCTTATGCCCCTTTGAGTTTGACCACCCGCGAAATTGCACTGGACAGCCTGCCCCAACTGTTTGCTTCTCTTTCGAGCTGTCGCCGCCCCAGCCGCGTCAGTGAGTAGTATTTCGCCCGCCGGCCCTTTTCGGACGTTTTCCACTCCGCCGTGATCCAGCCCTCTTGTTCCAATTTGTGCAGAGCCGGGTACAGCGACCCGTCGCTCATCTGCAGAACGTCGCCGGATACTTGCTTTAACCGCTGACTGACGGCGAACCCGTTCATCGGCTCAAGAGCAAGAATTTTCAGCAGCAACATGTCCAGCGTGCCCTGCACCAGATCGGAAGGTTTGCTCATGTTTATGTCCTCGGTAACCGATGTCAATATACGCTCACTGTCCTCGGTAAGCAAGCCAAAATTCTCGGATATCCTCCGTTCCGTGTCACTGCTTATTCAAGGAAAGCGGAGACACAAGAGACGAGATTCCGTGGATTCTCTCCCGCCCTGCCACGGCCCATGAAGAAGCTGGGCGGGCTCGAGTGACTTTGTTGAGATCACTCTAGAGACCCGGTTCGAATGATGTGTAGCAAATCACCGCGCGCAGAACCCCTCCCCGCACTTCGGCCCCGAATACGACTGAAATTCCATCGCCTCTCGGTGAAAGCGCGGACATCTTCAGCCCTTGACAGAGGGAGGAATGAGTGTCAGCGGAGGCCCATTTTCCGCTACCCCTCCAAGGATTATGACCTTGTCAGAAGCCGTTCGAGAAGTTCCTTCATTGCCTTGCGACCGGTTCTTGCTGCGGCCTGAGGGTCAGGGGAGCGAGCTACTAGAAATGCTACCTCGATGAGACTTGCGAGCAAAATATGTGCGAAGACATCGACCATGTCCTCGCGAATTCGTCCGGTAGCAGCAATGAGTTTCAGAGCTTGCTTCAAACGGCCAAGCCCGTAACGCTCTTCGATCTCACGCCACTTCTGCCATCCCAAAACGGAATGAGCATCCATCAACACGATCTGCCGTACTTCTGTCTCGCACGCCAGGTCGAGAAAGGCATTGAATGCGCGACGAAGCGCTTCCACTGGATCAGTAACATTACCTCGGGCACGCGCAGTTGCAGTTGTAATATCGACCTCGACTGCCTCCATCACGGCTGCAAACAAAGCCTCCTTATTCTCGAAATGGTGGTAAAGGGCGCCGCGACTGAACTGCGTTTCCTCCAAGATAGCTTCCGTGGAGGTGCCTGCATAACCGCGCGTGGCGAATAGCCGACGTGCAACCGCAATGATCTTTGCTTTGGTGGACGCAGCTTGTTCGAGTTTCGAAGGCATTTTTTGATTTGACAGACCGACAGTCGGTCTGATATTGTAGCTCCGTTACCGACTGGCAGTCTAATCATTTGGGGGCAGTCGGACAATGTCAACTAGGGAGATACGACGATGAAGAAATGTTTTGCGGGAATGATCTTGGCGGGCTCACTTCTGGCCTTTGTTCCGCTCATTGCAAACGGCAATTCTGCGGATGATGCAAAAACCGTCGCCGCTCTTGATACCGAGTACCAAGCGGCCGTTAAGAATGGTGATGCGGCGACGATGAATCGAATACTCGCCGACGATTTCGTCGTCGTAACTGGTTCCGGCAAGGTGTACACAAAAGCTGACCTGCTTGAGATGGCGCGCACTCACCGGGTTCAATACGAGCACCAAGAGGATTCAAATCAGACTGTCAAGGTTTGGCATGATACCGCTGTGGTCACAGCAGAGCTATGGATGACAGGAACCGACCAGGGGAAGCCGTTCGACTTTCACATTTGGTTCAGCGATACATACGTGCGGACTCCTGCCGGGTGGCGATACGTACACGGACAGGCTTCTTTGCCTTTGCCGGATGCCACGAATTGATGGAGCGTTCGGGCCCTGACCTCCTCAAAGGGATAGTGGTGTCATGACGCCGCTATCCCTCAAAGAGGTCCTGCATTATGCGTAGCTGGTTCAGTAAATTTTGTTCCGCTGCTTGCAGCGGTTAAGTGTAGGTGCGGCAACGCACGCTTCGTCCGCGCACATGCCTCCAGCACGCGAGGCTATGAGCAATCGACAGCAAGCCCTCCGAAACTGACAACTCGCACTTCCTCGACGTGGCAGTTCATGGGCATTCTAAACGCAACGTTAGTCGCCTTGATCATCCTTCCCTTTGTCGTTATAATTGGTTCTCCATTTTGTCATTCCGTTCACTCTCTCATATGGGGAGTAAACCCATTTACCAGCCTTGCCTCGCCTAGCCAATCTGCTCACTTGCCAGAATCGGCTAGAACGAGGCAGCAGGCCGTCAAAGTAAATTAAGTAGCGGTTACTTGTACAGGATCCTGCCATCGATCCCTCATAGGCTATCGATCTGGTCAGGGTGTCAGCCCGTACATAAACCGTGTATGTCGGTGTGGACGCGCTCTGTATTTGAATAGCAATAGATGACCGCGTTCAATTAGTGTTTAGCGTGGACAACATGAACGCTAAGGTGTCCGGGCGTGAGTCCTTGAACGGCGCGGCCGAACCTGGACGCAATCTCCTGGAAATTGACGTCTTCGATGGCACAAAATCCGTGCGAGCGAAGAATCGCTGCAATGCCAGCCGGCTCGAAACGGCTGACCGAACGTTCATCAATTTTCTTAAGCTGTTCGGCCCGCTCCTTTTCTAATTTCCTCAGCTCTTCTGAGAATGCCTCGGGTTCCATGTAGTCGAACACCACCTCCGAGTTCTGGATTGACGACATGTAGTCCAGAGTGCGGCCGATAGCATCCTGTGTCAGATATGGCACAACCCCGAGCCAAGTGAAAAACGCGGACGACCTCTGCTGAAAGCCTGCAGCGACGAGCTTCTCTCCCACATCGTCCCGCTCGAAATCGATTGGCACGAGAATAAGCCATGGCGGAAGTGCGATTTGAGCTTCAGCCAAGCGCTGGCGTTTCCATACCTGCGTCGCGGGGTGGTCCACCTCATAGATACGGAGCTTTGCGCCATGGGGATTCCGGAGAGCGAAAGTGTCGAGTCCGGCGCCAAGGATGACGATCTGCCGAACCCCTCTTTCGACGGCTCTTGACAGAGCATCTTCCGCAATCCGGCTTCGCGCGGTGGTGAACAGACGTCCGATGCTGGCGGAGGGGTGTCCGTTCGCAAATTGAAGCACGTCCTTTTCGTCTTCACGCAAAATCTTCATGGCAAATGGGTCATAGAGGATTGAGCCATGATCGAGCACCTGATGAGCAGCTCGTTGTCGGGCGACCATCAGGGCTGTGCAGCTGGGTTCATTAGGCTTCATGTTCGAGGTCTCCGTTCTCATCAATAGCTGATCGCACGAGTTGTCGTGTGCGCGACTGGCGCGGTGCACACCGATATCTTCCGCTCAATTAGACACCTCCCGAATCCGGTCCCAAGAGGAGCTCTAAATCCGTCGCGCGGCCAGTGCGCCAGAACTCGTACATACCGCCCAATAGAATCACGAGACAGGATTGAGAGGACCTTATCGACCACAGGATTTTCTGGCCTCGCCAGGAGATTCATGTTCCTGCCACAATCGAAGGCATTGATGCATGTTGGCGAGCGCGTCCGGCCGGCTCAGGTTCCAATTCATAAAACCCTGGTCGCTATTTCGTCTGTATCCCGATCCACCTCGCAAGAATCGAAATTCGAAACGCGAAATTTAGGAGATTCAGCCGGTTGCTGCACATTGTACGTGCCGCTGAAGCTTCCCTACCTCATCCGCAAAATTCGAAAATCATGCATCCTCGTGCGCGGGTTTTGGGGAGTAGATCATTACCAAGCAGCGATCGGAAACAGATTACCTACGAGATGCTTTCTCTAGTGTGTCTTTCATGATCATCGCCGCGGAATCCATTTGTGTATTGATGTAACTCTCCAAGCTGTTCGGAAGTAGATCAACGGTCCAAACCAACAAACAGCGGTGCTTCCCTTCCGGGAATACTTGAAGCGAGGCACTGTAGGTTTTGAAGCTCCCATTTGGAATCGCGTAGGCCAGCCTTCGCAAATTGTCATCGACGCTAACCAGAAGCTCCCTTGCTTTTGCGCCATTCGCGAACGTCAGGTAACGCGCACCGTCTTCCGCCTGCACCTCCACCACAAAACCGGGGGCGAGACGTTTGTCAACGTGGTCAAAATCGCGCACCGCATCCCAGACCGCGGCGGATTCGGCATGGATGTGAATCTCCTTCCGAATCGTTGCAGCGGTGCTCAGTGAGCTGCAAGCTAAGATGAGTAACCAGATGCTCAGAAATCTCATGAAAGTCCTTTCTAATCGAATCCCTTTCTCTCCCCAGGCGCTCGTGAGCAAGGTCCGCCAATGCACGATGCAGGGATTGAGAGGACCTTATCGACCACAGGATTTTCTGGCCTCGCCAGGAGATTCATGTTCCTGCCACAATCGAAGGCATTGATGCATGTTGGTGGGCGCGTCCGGCCGGCTCAGGTTCCAATTCATAAAACCCGGGTCGCTATTTCGTCTGTATCCCGATCCACCGAGCAAGAATCGAAATTCGAAACGCGAAATTTAGGAGATTCAGCCGGTTGCTTCTAGCCGCGCGAGGCTGGCGGCACGATTCCGTTCAATCGGGCATACACGACCAGTTGCCCGTAATGCTCGCAGTTGTGCTCGATAAAGGTGATGAGCATTTCTGCGTTCTCGACGCTAAGGCCGGACGAGCTTTCCTGCAGAGCGTTAGCCGCTTCTTCGGCGGTGCGTTGCAGCGCCGTGACGATTTTTGCCTTCGTGGAGAATTCGCTCTTGGGAAGCTCGTTCGCGGCGTCGTCGGCTTTTTTCCCTCGCGCCGAATCCGCTACGTAGCGATTCCAGAAGGCCACGTGCCGGAGCACCTCAGCAAAGGTACGCACACCGTCCACGGTCCGGTAATCGTATTTGCTCTCAGGAACTTCCTGGGCGAGAGCGGCGAGTTTTTTGTTCACCTCTTTCCACCGCGTAACCAACTTGTTTGAAATTGTTTCTTGTTGAATAGCTTTGGCGGCCACTTTCAATCCTCCTAAGAGTTTTCGAGAGGCAAACCGCTCACGCGGAACTAAGCAGGCCAGCTTCCTTGCGCTCTGGTACTGTTGTATCATTTTAAGAGGAGCGATTCTTGGCGAAAATTGCGGTCGAATTTGAGCGGATTGCGCCGCGAGGCATCCCTGGCTCCAGGCCGGGACGACCCGCCAACCGGATACTGGCACAAGGCGACGGGTGGAGTGTGTCGGACGTGATTTGCAACGCGGGCCCACACGACCGCGCGTTTGAAGAGCAACATTCGGATGTATGCATCGCGGTGGTCATTGAAGGCAGCTTTCAGTATGAATCGAGTGCCGGGCGCGAGTTGATGACGCCGGGTTCGCTTCTGCTGGGAAACGCGGGGCAGTATTTTGAATGCGGTCATGAGCACGGCGTAGGGGATCGCTGCATCTCCTTTGCGTACGAACCGCGCTATTTTGAAGGCCTTGCAAGCGAGGCGGGGGCGCGAGGTCGAAGCGCACGTTTCTCGCCGCTTCGTGTGCCACCGGTGCAGGAACTGTCCGGGCTCGTTGCGCAAGCGTGCGCGGGCCTGGCTACATCGGGCGATAGAGCACGGGGTCGCGGGCAAGGCCCATGCATGGCAGAGGCAGAGAGGGTTGAGAAGCATTCAGCGGAAAATGCGGACGATTCAGATGATGGCATGAGCGATTGGGAAGAAATAAGCCTTGAGTTGGTGGGACAGACGCTGGAAATCGCCAGTGGCGGCAGACCGAGCCGGGGAAACTCGCCGGCGGCGGAGGCGCGGGTCACGCGAATCGTTCGCACGATCGAGAGCCGCCCGGACGCAAACCACGGGTTGGGCTTGCTTGCTCAGGAAGCAAAACTTAGCCGATACCATTTCCTGCGGATATTTCGGCAACTCACTGGGCTTACGCCACACCGCTATCTGCTCCGCGCACGTTTGCGCCGGGCGGCAACGCGGCTGCTGCTGGAACCAGCGCAGGTGCTCGATATTGCGCTGGATTCCGGCTTCGGAGACGTGTCGAATTTCAATCATGCCTTTCGCGCGGAGTTTGGCGCTAGCCCGCGGGCATATAGGAAGAATTCGAGCCACAGCACGAGGGGAAGATAGCAGACGCAGATCCCACGTCAAAGAATACCTCGCTGCATTCGGCGCAAAATCGAAGGCTCTTCTGCGATTCAAATCACTGAGAAATGAGAGGTTGGCTCCCCGGGCTAGATTCGAACTAGCAACCCTTCGGTTAACAGCCGAGGAGGTCAAAAATCTAAGTGCCGCGTCTGGTGTCGCTTACGGGGTTCCATTCTGCGCTCTTTGCCGTACAGCTTGACAAAACAACACCATCAAATGTACATTTAGATGTACGTAGCGTACATCAGAGAGGGTGCCGATGGCAAGAGCTTCCATTGCAGTCAAGAAAGTGACAGCAACCGACCTTCGAGGCAAGCTGAAGACCTACTTGAAAGAGGCCACCGCAAACCGGGTTGTGTTAGTGGAGAACCGTCGCCAGCCGCCGAAGTACTTGGTGGATAAAGAGTTTTTGGATTCCTTGGTCAACGAGCGCGAATCAATTCTTGCGACTTTGGAGGTACTTGCGGACCGCGAACTCACTGACCGCTTGCTAACCCTATCGAAGACTATCGACGATGACGTTGCCGCTGGTCGGTTGCTTACAACAACAGATGCTTTTGGCAAATGAGCAAAGGGCGAAAACAGCCTTCTCCCTCCGGTCCAGCACCAGAAGGGCTGCCCTCCAAGTCTCCCTTCGAACTCAGATATACGGCAGACGCCGCAGCAGACATCAAAGCTCTCGACGGCAGCGTCCGCAATCAACTTCGCAAAGTGTTGGAGAAAAAGCTCGCCGTTGACCCAGAAGGGTACGGACTGCCGTTGCGCGGCTCGCTAGCTGGCTATTGGAAGCACCAGTTCGGCAACCACCGTGTCGTTTACCGAATCTATCCGCAGCATCACGTCGTAGTCGTATGCAGTGTCGGCGCTCGAAAGCAGGGAGATGCCGAGGATATCTACAGACAACTCGAATCCATCGCCAAAACGGGCCGTCTGGCCGAACAACTTGCCTCAGTGCTCAGGAATCTCTTGCCATCGCAAAAATGCTAGGTGCGTGCTCAGCATGACCTTGTGGCCACGAATTAGGAAGATCGACGATTCAATTCTTTCCGCTAGCACGTTGCGCGGCTTCGTTGTGTGCTCACGAAGTCGTCAAGCGAAATGCACTGCGGAGTTAGTGTGATGCACACCCTTGTCTCAAAGAGGGGTTCACCTGGGAGGAATCTTGGGCACCCACACGGTGCAGGAACTGTGCACGAATCGAACGTTTTCGGCACATTGGGGTTAGCTTTGAGCGGAAAGCAGATTCCCCGATTTGTTGTAAACGCTAGGAGTTAAAATGAGCGAGGCAATTGTTGGAAGCGACTCTCGCCCTTTGCAATCAGGTTCCTAGCTTCACATCAGCGCGCGCGCCTGACTGCTGAAACAGGTGCTCTACTAGATGCTGAATGGCCGTCGTCACGACCGAGCAAAGTCGAGAAGGGGCTTCACTACGTTGTCATTTGCATCAAGCGCCGGAGTGCCGCGAGATACCTGTTGCGTGCATCGCCTTGAGCGACCAGGTCTTTTCCGGCACCCCAGGTGAATTCCGCCTGGCCGTACTTTACGGCGACGATGTCGGCAATCATTCGGGCGTGGCGACCGTTTCCATTTGCGAACGGATGTATTCTCGTCAATTGATGATGAAATCGAAGGAGCGCCTCGTCAGTCGGGAACGTCTGGTTCTCAAGCCAGTATCGCGTGTTGGCGAGGAGTTGGGGAATTCGTTGCACGATCTCCCTCGGGTCGCATCCAATGTTTCGTTCCGTTTGACGATAGGTGCCGGCCCATTTCCAAACGCTGTCGAACATCCGGCTATGGAGCTCTCGGACATAAAGTTCATCCAAGGGATCAGACACTTTCATCGTTCGACCATCAAACGCCCATTCGCGAGCCCGCAGAATGTTTAGGGCTTCGTATTCATTCAGCTCACCCATGGTGCTGATGCGGGGAATGAGTTGCTCGGCTTCTTCTGGCCGAATCGGAGTATTCCCGTCCGCGTATTTGTGATTGAGGATGAAGTTCATCGATTCTTATTGCGATTCAAGCGCCGCTGTGTTTCATCGTCAGCCAGTCGGTTGGCGTTTTCAGGTTTCTGATCTTCGAGCGCCATTGTATGGACGACGGTTTTGACATCACGAGCCGCGCGCGCGCGCGTAGGTTCTTCCGCCAAGTCCAAGAACGAACCGGACCTTGGCACGATTACGTAGACCAAGTCGCAGCCCATGGCTCCGGCAACCCGCCGAAGGGCACGAAGCGTGATGCGGTCTTCGGCTTCAGCGTGTTCAAACTGTTGGATGGCCTGTCCGGATGCGCGCATTTCCTTGGCGACTTGGCGCTGGCTAAGGCCAAGCGCCTCGCGCGCCGACGCGAGCCACCCGCCCGAAGGACGAGGTGACAGGCTACGCGCGAGCTCGACGTTTCGATCTAACTGTGACAGCCGTAACTGTCTGAATTCGCGTTTCATAATCCTCCTGTCAAGTTATAGCTTGACAGCATCTCTATAAATGTCAAGTCAAAGCTTGTCGTTTAAAGACTATATGACAAGTTAAAGCTTGGCATTCTATGGCAAAATGACAAGGTATTACTTGATTCCTACCGCCCGCTTTCTGATTACGTGAGCAGCCTCGTTGGTGCAAACGCCTGGCGGCCACACGGTTCAATCTGTGCGCTCGTTGAACCCTCGGCCGCTCAAGATCATGGGAACACACCTCTCCGCCCG
>DASYYI010000462.1:0-10509 GCA_035933995.1 Candidatus Acidiferrales bacterium
TCCGCAACGCATGTGGCAGCGAAATCGTAAAACAAGAATCCGACAAGATCGAGGACAGCCGCGGGTTCGAGAATCGTCGTGTAACGCCCCGTCGGAATTTCGCGCGGCGCACGAGAGCTAGCGGCCTTCTCGCTCGCCCGCCGCGCCAAGGCCTCAGGTTCGATATCGCCGATGCGCGCTGAAGTCGCCTTTGCCCAACCAGACGAATCCTTTTCCAGAATCGTCACGGAGAATTCGGCGCGCGTGTCGTCGTAATATTCGAAAAGGCCGCGCGAATTGGCCAGCGCGATTTCCGCCAGGCCCGTCGAGAAGATGCCTGCCGTCGTTTGCTTGTTTTTATCGGCCATGTGGCAAACGGACGTGACGGCGCGGGCGCGATCGGCCGGCGTCGCGGCGGCTGTCTGCGCCACAAAGCGATCGACTTTCGTGAGCTTCTGCTGCCCGAGCATGGGCAGCAATTCCGAATTGCGCGGCTGGACGCGCGCCAAATCGAGCGCAGCAGTAGTGACGCGGCGCAGCGATTCGTCGTCGGTTTTGTTCGTGGAAGCGCGGGCGGTGCGGCCATCGACCACCGCGCGCACGGAAATCGTCAGACCCTGCTCGGCGACATTTTGATGAATCGTATTGTTCGCGAAGCGCGTGAGCGCGCACGTCACGGCGCTGATATCAACCTCCGTTTCATCTGCTTCGCTAAGCTTGAAGATTTTCTCCGCGATGCGGCGCAGTTCGGCGGCCCCGAGGCGATGCTCCATTGCGACCGCGTGCCCGCGCCGTGGAGTTTTCGCCGAAGCGCGCTTCCCTGTTCGCGTTTTCGAATGCCTGGCCATTATTTTGAGAGAGCGATTCCCACTTTCACGTTGCGGAAACGCGCAGGAGACGCGCCATGTCCCGTGCCCATTGTTTGCATGGGCTGCCCTTTGCCGCAATTCGGCGTGCCCCAGAGCGTCCAATAATCGCGCGAGCAAATCGCGTCGCAACTATTCCAGAATTCCGTGGTGATGCCGCTGTAGCTCGGCGTTTTGATCATGCGGCCGCGTTTGCCGTTCTTTATCTCCCAGCCAATTTCCGTTGAGAACTGGAAATGATAGCGGCGGTCGTCGATGGACCAGGAGCGATTCGTTTCCATGTAAATTCCGTCGTCCGTGCTCGCGATCAGGTCTTCAAATTTGCGGTCGCCCGGCAAAATACTGATATTCGTCATGCGAATAATCGGCAAGCGATTCCAGCCTTCGGTGCGCATGGTGCCATTCGAGCGCGATTGGCCAATCGCAGCGGCCGTTTCGCGATTCGTCAAGTAACCGCTGAAAAGTCCGTTGGAAATAATCGGCGTGCATTGCGCGGGAACGCCTTCGTCATCGTAACCGAATGTTCCCAGCCCCGGCCCGTGCGCGAGCCGCGCGTCCGCGACCACATTCACAATGTCGGAGCCATAGCGCAGCGAGTTCAATTTATCGAGCGTCAGGAAACTCATGCCCGCGAAATTCGCTTCCATGCCAAGGACGCGGTCGAGCTCGATGGGATGGCCGATGGATTCGTGGATCTGCAAACCGAGTTGCGAACTGTCGAGAATAATCGTGCGCTGCCCTTCGGGGCATGGCGCAGCGCTGTGCAACGCGACGGATTCCTCGGCGACGCGCGGCGCGTGCCGAACCAAATCGAGCTCTTCGATTAGTTCGTAGCCGCGCAGCATGTGCTGGCCGCCGAAACTATTGGGATACGAGCGTTTCTGGATTTCCTCGCCCGCGAAACTGGTGGCGACAATTCCCGCGCCGGATTGCATTTTCACTTGATGAATCACAGAGCCGATGCTGGAAACAAACAACTGGTCTATTTTCCGGAATGACATCGATCCCTCAGCGAGGGTAATTCCTTTCACTTTGCGCATTTCGGCGTCGGCGCGAAGGAGCACGGCGATTTGCGTTTCGATGGGAACGCGAAAGGGATCCTTGATGAAGGGATTTTGCCACGTGTCGACGTAAGATTGCTCGGGCGCGAGAACAACGTCGTGGCGTTTGGCCATCGCCGAGGCTTTTGCAATGGCGACGGCTTCGGCGGCGCACGCTTCGATGCCGGCACGGCTCAGGCGATCCGTCGCGGCGAATCCCCACGCGCCGTGCGCAATCACGCGAAGGCCGATGCCGAGCGATTCGGCTTCAGCGGCGCGGCCGACTTGGCCGTTTTTCGTGGCGACATCGCGATGGCGAATGTCCATCGCGCGCGCGTCGGCGTAGGTGGCGCCGCGCGCCAGCGCTTTCTCAATCGCCGAGTTGGCTAAGTCTCGCATCTGTTTTTCGGACGCTTCCGTCTTCCGCGAGCCAGCAGAATGTATCAATTCCCCTGCCAGCTCAAAATCTAAAACACGCAAATATTGGCGATTAGAAATGCACTCGGGCCTTTGTTTTCAACGGATTAGGGCGATTTCTAATTCTGGGATTGTGGATTAGAAAATCCCCTTGGGCGAGAAAGCGTGTCGCCGGATTTTCCCTCCATCTCTATCCCGACGCTCGTAATTTCGTTCCAAACGCACGAGAATATAGTAGTACACGATTCGAAATATGCAAGAGCGAGCGACTGTGGATTTGTGGCCTTCGCGGAAGGCGCTCTGTACCGTCGTTAGCGCAGGGGGACGCGCCAGCTGGCTCTGAGGGAAAAGCCCCACGCTCACAAACGGAGGAAGGGGCACCTGCGCTGCGCGCCGACGGCCCGATGAATCCGATCGGGCCCTACAAAAACAAAAGCGAAATCCCCACCCTTCGCAAACAACGCGAAGGATGGAGCACCCGGCCGTTCGCAGAGAACTCGACCGGGTTCGGGATGACAAACAACGTCAGGTGCCTTCGGGCCTGGAGGCGAGTATTGCTCCACCCATAAAGCAAAGAGCGCGGAATTTCGCAGGACGCGATGCGCCGCATCGCGCGGGCAGGGCAAGCCCTGCCCCTACAAAGGCAGCGGAGGGTCTCTATGTCCCTTCATTCCAAGATGCTAAATATTGCTCCTGCTCGGGGGTGAGTTTGTCGACTTGAGTGCCGAGAGACTCGAGTTTGAGGCGCGCGATTTGCGTGTCGATTTCCTCGGGGACGGGGTAAACCTGTTTTTTGAGCTTGCTGGCGTGCTTGATCAAGTGCTCAACGGAGAGCGCCTGATTGGCGAAGCTCATATCCATGACCACGGCGGGATGGCCCTCGGCGGCGGCGAGATTGATGAGGCGGCCTTCGCCGAGAAGGTGCAGCTTGCGGCCGTCGCGCATCACGTATTCCTCGACGAACGGACGCACTTCGCGGTGGGAGCTTGCGAGCCGTTCGAGCGCGGGAATGTCGATCTCCACATTGAAGTGGCCGGAGTTGCACATCACGGCGCCGTCGCGCATTTTTTCGAAGTGGTCGGCGGCGAGCACGGATTTATTGCCCGTGACGGTGATGAAGATTTCGCCGATCTTGGCGGCTTCGTGCATGGGCATGACGCGGAAGCCGTCCATGATGGCTTCGATCGCTTTCGTAGGATTGATTTCGGTGATGATGACGTTGGCGCCCATGCCCTTGGCGCGCATGGCGACGCCGCGCCCGCACCAGCCGTAACCGGCGACGACGACGTTCATGCCCGCCAGGAGGAGATTGGTGGCGCGGATGATTCCGTCAAGCGTGGACTGGCCTGTACCGTAGCGATTGTCGAAGAGGTGCTTGGTGAGCGCGTCATTGACGGCAATGATGGGATAGGCGAGCGTGCCGTCCTTGGCCATAGCGCGAAGGCGAATCACGCCGGTGGTGGTCTCTTCGGTGCCGCCGATAACGTTCGGGACGAGATTTTGGTGTTTGGTGAGAAGCATGGTGACGAGATCCGCGCCGTCGTCGAGAGTGATTTGAGGGTGATGCTCGATGGCCGCGTTGATGTGCGCGTAATACGTGGGATTGTCTTCGCCCTTGATGGCGAATGTCGGGATGGCGTAATCCTTGACGAGGCAGGCAGCGACTTCGTCCTGCGTGGAGAGCGGATTCGAGGCGCAAAGGACCACGTCGGCGCCGCCGTCACGCAACGTGATGGCGAGGTTGGCGGTTTCGCTGGTGACGTGCAGGCAGGCGGACATGCGGATGCCCTTGAGCGGTTTTTCCTTGATGAAGCGCTTGCGAATCAGCTGCAGAACGGGCATCTGCTGGTTGGCCCATTCGATTTTGCGGCGGCCTTTCTCGGCCAGGGCAAGGTCTTTCACGTCGCCCGACATCTTGGTAACTGTTTCCACGAGTGCGTCTCCTGTAAGTGCGAAATGCAGATCCCTCGGCGCGTTGCGCCGACGGGCGGGGTAAACCCCGCCCCTACAAAAACAAAGGCCAAAGCAACGACAAAAGCGGGCGGCGTAAAGCCACCCCTAAAAACGCAAGAGCGACAATCCGTACCGCAAAGGAAAAATCCCCACCCTTCGCCAAAAACGCTCAGGATGGGGCACCCGTAAAAGCAAAAACAAAAGCGACAAACCACGCAAAATACGAAGGCAAAATCCCCACCCTTCGCCAAAAACGCTCCCTTCCTGCGTCAGGGCAGGCAGGATGGGGCACCCGTAAGAGCAAAGACAAAAGCGACGGCAAAGCCAAGCCGAGAAGCTGCCCGCCTGAAGGCGGCCGCTACAAAGGCTCGAAACAAACCGCCGCTTTCCGCAGACGGTATGCGCAAAGCTAGGAGCGCGAAGCCATGACCGCCGCGGGCAAACCCGCTTCCTTGCGAATTGCGTCGGCGCGATCGGTGCGCTCCCAGGTAAAGCCGGGACCCGTGCGGCCGAAATGGCCGTACGAAGCTGTCTCGCGATAAATCGGGCGGCGAAGATTCAGCGTTTCGATGATTCCGCGCGGCGTCAATTTGAAAACGTTGCGAACGAGCGCGGTGATTTGCGCGTCGGGAATCGTGCCGGTGCCGAACGTGTCGACCATCACAGAGACCGGCTCGGCGACGCCGATGGCGTATGCGAGCTGAACTTCGAGTTTGCGTGCGACTCCGGCGGCGACGAGATTCTTGGCGATGTAGCGCGCCATGTAGCAAGCGGAACGGTCAACTTTGGTCGGATCCTTGCCGGAAAGAGCGCCGCCGCCGTGACGGCCATAACCGCCGTAGGTGTCGACAATGATTTTGCGACCCGTGAGACCGGCATCGCCCATTGGCCCGCCGACGACGAAGCGTCCGGTGGGATTGATGTGGACGCGCGTGTCTTTGTCCATCATTTTCGCGGGAACGACGGGAAGGATGACGTTGTTCCAGATGGCTTCGTGAAGATCTTTATTCGAAACAGAGTCGCTGTGCTGCGTGGAGATGACGACGCAATCGACTCGAACGGGACGTCCGTCAATGTATTCGACGGAGACTTGGGACTTGCCATCGGGGCGGAGGAAATCGACCACTCCGGCTTTGCGAACTTCCGCGAGGCGCTGGCACAGGCGGTGCGCGAGTTGGATGGGCATGGGCATCAGCTCTTCCGTCTCGTCGCAGGCGAAGCCGAACATCAAGCCCTGATCGCCCGCGCCGCCGGTGTCGACGCCCATGGCGATGTCGCCGGATTGCTTCTTAATGGTGGAGATGACGCCGCAAGTGTCGGCGTCGAAGCCATATTTGGCGCGCGTGTAGCCGACGTCGCGAATGACGTCACGGGCGACGCCTGCAAAATCGACGTAGGTCTTCGTGGTGATTTCACCGGCAATGACGACGAGGCCGGTGGTGACCAGCGTCTCACAAGCAACGCGGCCCATGGGGTCGTCTTTCATTACGGCATCAAGGATGGCGTCGGAAATCTGGTCGGCGATTTTGTCGGGATGGCCTTCGGTGACGGATTCGGAAGTGAACAGGATTTTCTCTTCAGCGCGTGTCAAAACATTCTCCTTCGGCTATTTGGCAGGCAAATTACTGGCCCAAGCGCCTGATACAGCGGGAAATACAAACAAAAACCGTAGCATGTGGCCATGGCTGTGTCAACGCCTTGCACGGAAACGGCTTAACGGCGGGTCGAACGGTATTAAATGCGCCGTGAACCAAGTTTCCGCGGACTCTGAACTCAACCTGTAGTTCCCGGAAATAGGTAGGAATGCAACAAATTGCAACTTCTTGGACCCCTAGTTCTTTGCGGCGCTGGTGCCGTCGCTGCCGCTGCGGCGGGAGAGCAAATAGGCGCGGATGAATTTGTCGAGGTCGCCATTGAGGACGCGCTCGACGTCGCCCTGCTCGACTTTGGTGCGATGGTCCTTGACCAACTGATAGGGCTGCAAAACGTAAGAGCGAATCTGGCTACCAAAACTGATTTCGGGCTTGGATTCATCCAGCTTGCGCGTTACTTCGCGGCGCTTGTCAATTTCACGTTCGTAAAGCTGCGACTTCAGGACTTTCATGGCGATTTCGCGATTTTTGTGCTGGCTGCGTTCGTTCTGGCATTGCACGACGATGCCCGACGGAAGATGCGTGATGCGCACGGCGGATTCCACTTTGTTCACGTTTTGTCCGCCATGGCCGCCTGCGCGGAACGTGTCGATGCGCAATTCGTCGGGCTTGATGACGATGTCGATGCGGTCGTCGATTTCGGGAATGACGAAGACTGACGCGAAGGAAGTATGGCGGCGCGCGGCCTGATCGAATGGCGAAATACGCACGAGGCGATGCACGCCGGTTTCCCCTTGCAACAAACCAAAAGCGTTTTCACCTTCGATGCGCACGGTGACGGATTTCAGGCCGGCTTCTTCGCCGGGAGTGGAATCGATGACCGTGGCGCGGAGGTTTTTGCTTTCCGTCCAGCGAAGGTACATGCGCAGGAGCATCTCGGCCCAGTCCTGCGATTCCGTGCCGCCCGCACCGGGCTTGATGGTCATGATGGCGCTGAGGGCGTCGCTTTCGCCAGAGAGCAGAGTTTGCGTTTCGAGTTCGGCAATATATTTGTCGATGGCGTCAAGTTCCGCGCTGATATCCTTGAGGACGGATTCGCGCTGCGCGGCGTCCGACTCCTCGTGCGCCATGTGGAAATAAGTTTCGATGTCGCTGACAGCGCGCGTGAGCTTTTCGTCGGCGGCGATATTGCCCTCCGCGTGTTTGCGCTGTTGCAGGATTCCTTGGGCTTTTTCCTGGTCCTGCCAGAAGGCGGGATCGCTGGCCTTTGCTTCGAGGGCTTTCAGGCGCTCGCGGTTGGTGGCAACGTCAAAGATAGCTCCGCACGAGATCGATGCGCTTTTTCAATTCGTCAAAGCGAGTCTGAAGATCTTCGATGAGATTGCTCACAATCCCCTTCCTTAAATAAATTTATAAAGCAAATCCTCGACTGCAAACAGAAAAGGCGGATTCTTCGCTGGATGCTAATCGCATCCGCTCAGAATGACACCTCAGAAATTTTCAGCACTCCTCGCGTCGCGAAGCCATCGCTGCAGATCGGCGCCGCCAAGCTCGGCAATGACCGGCGGATTAAGATTGTAATCGCTGTAGCGAATCCATGTTGGCCGCGCTCGCACATAAGTGATGTGCGGCCAAGCCAGTCGATCTCGCCCGTCAGGAAAAAGACCGAAATAGAGCGCTTGAGCGCGCTTCAGGTCGTCGCCCGCCGGGATCTCGGCGATACCTTCATATTGTAGCGTGCGCTCGTCATGCTGCCCGAACGCATAGCTTCCCGCCTTGCCAAACACCAGCGCGATGCGAGGATCGCGGCGAAGATTGCGGAATTTCCGCGTCGTCTCCAAAGTATCGAAGACGATTTCGAGATCGTCGCCCACGGCCACGCCCAACAGCGCCGCCTGCGGCGCGCCGTCAGGTGAAATGCTCGCAGCCGTGAGCAGCGGCACCTCACGCAAGAATTTGACCAACTCGGCTCGCGTTATCGGCATTCGTTCGGGCATAAGACGCTCCGTTCCGCGGTCGGTCAGCGCGCGGCCCGGCGGAGCGTGAAGGCCGCGACGAGCAACAGCATCGTCGCAAACACACAGAGCCAGGCGAGCCAATCGCCGAAACGCGTGTACAGAGTCAAATCTGAGCGAAAAGCATACGGCGCGTCAAGCTCGGCGCGCGTGAATGGCTGAAGACGCGCGACAATTCTGCCGTACGGATCGACATCGACAGTGTATCCCGTGTTGGTGTCGCGCAGCAGCCAGCGGCGGTTTTCGACGGCGCGAACACGAAGCATCATCAAGTGCTGCGCCGGAGCCGAAGAACGGCCAAACCAACCGTCATTCGAAATATTGATTAGCAGCTCCGCGCCATTTGCCGCAAAGCGCCGCACTAGCGCCGGGAAAATCGATTCGTAGCAAATGAACACGCTGAATCGTCCGCCGGGCAGATTGCCGACTGCGTACATGTGGCCCGGCGTAAAATCGGAAATGTCCGCCGTCAAACTTTTCGCGAAAGTGAGCCAGCGCCGCAGCGGCACGTATTCGCCAAAGGGCACCAAGTGAATTTTATCATACGTGAATTCGCGCTGGCCGGCAGGATCGAGGAGGACGGCGCTGTTCGATGCCGAACCCACCCATTGCGCTCCGCCTTTCCAATCCACGACGCCCACGAGAAAATCGCTTCCCGAGCCTTTGGCGATTTCGGCGGCGATGGCCGCGAACTTCGGGTCCTGCAAACTGAATGGCGCGGGCACTTCGGGCCAGATGATGACGCCGGGATTTTTTTTCGCGGCATTAACGCTCACGTCCTCAAGCTGCTGCATGTCGGCTGCGTGAATGTCCAGCCAGTTAGCGGGATAGCTTTCGGATTGAGGAAAATCAGTTTGCACGAGGTGCGCGACGTGATCCGGCACCGCGCGCGGGACGAATCGGGGGCCAATTTTGGCGACGCCGACGAGAATAAGCAATGCCACGAGAACCGCGCGACGGCTTTTCGACGATGGCGAAGCAATGGCCCAAACCACCAGCGCATTGAAGCCCACGACGAGCAGCGAGAGTCCGAAAATCCCAGTTACGCTCGTGAACTGCACGAGAGCCAGGTTGCCTGAAGCGGCGTAGCCAATCAGGTTCCACGGGAAGCCGATGATGGGCAAATGCGTGCGTGCAAATTCCAGAGCAACCCATAAGAACGGCGCAAACACACAGGCCATCGCGATGCTGCGTTTACCGACGCGCGAGACAAGAATGGCGAACGCGAGCGGGAAAAGGGCGCCAGCCAGCGTCATGAGCGCCAAAATTCCCGCCGACGCCAGAGGGCTGACGTTTCCGTATTGCTGCATCACCGTGTCGATCCACGGAACGCTGAGCGGATAAAACAGCGCTCCGTTAATGAAGCCGTAGAGCGCGGCATCGCGTTTGCGAGCGCCGAACGACGCCAGCATGAGCAACGCAACGGAGATCCACGCAAGCAGAGGCAAATTATAATTGGGAAAAGAAAATGAGAGAGCGAGGCCTGAGCCAATCGCGAGGAGCAAGCGAACCGGCCGTGACAAATTCATTCGGCGTGCTTTTTCATTGGGCGTGCATTTCTATTCGGCGTGCATTCAGCGGCATTCAGCGGCGGTAGATGGCTTTGAAACCCGCGTGTTCGAGAGACTTCTTCGCCTTGTCACCGATGGCCTGGCTGTCGAACGGGCCCACCTGCACGCGATAGAAACCGTCCGTGGTTGGGTTAACCACAAACGATGGGAATCCTTTTGCCTGCAGAGCGTCGGCCATCGCCAGCGCATCGCTTTCACTTCGCAGAGCGCCGACTTGCAACACTACCGCGCTGCGCGACATGCGCGGCGCACGAAAGCGCGCGGGCACCGCGGAGGCTGGGCGGCTGACCGCAGGAGCAGTTTCGTGGCGAACTGAGGTTGGAACGGGCGCCGCGGACTCAAAAGATGAGGGAGCAGACTGAGGAGCTGATTGCGCGACGCGCGGTGACGCAGGCGCGGCATGGCTGGGGCGAGCGGGCTTCAGGGGGACGTCCCCGGTTTTTTTCTTCGCATAGAAATCCCATTCTGGCGACGCCGGGGGCTGCGCGGCAGTTTCCGCTCCGCGAGGCGACACCGGACGCGGCGCTTTCTCAATCGAAGCGGCTTCAACGGGCGCGTTGCCGTATTGCGTCTTTCCCATCACATAGCCGAGCGTGAAAAAAACGCAGCACAGCAATACCACGCCAAGAAATAAAGCAATCAGATGACGGCTTTCGAGAACCCGGTCGCCGCCTCCGCGTTTTGAATTTCCACCCATACTTAACAAAATCCCCTTTCGAATTTACTTGCCCGTTCCCGAAGGCTTCGGCAGCCACTGGCTGATCAGGTCCATCGGCACCGGAAAAATCACGGTGGTATTTTTCTCGCTGCCGATCTCCGTCAGAGTCTGCAAGTACCGCAATTGCACGGATACGGGCTGCCGCTGCAATGCCTCGGCGGCCTCCGCCAGTTTCGCCGACGCTTGCAATTCGCCATCGGCGTTGATCACTTTTGCCCGGCGTTCGCGTTCCGCCTCGGCCTGCCGCGCGATGGCGCGCTGCATATTCTCCGGAATATCGACCTGCTTGACCTCAACCTTCGTAACCTTAATACCCCATGGCTCGGTATCCTGGTCAAGGATTGTTTGCAACTTGGCG
>DASYYI010000104.1:0-2804 GCA_035933995.1 Candidatus Acidiferrales bacterium
TCGCGCAAGCTGTATGCCGCGCCTACTTCCGCCGCTTCCTGGCCGACGCCCGAATAGAAATTGCCCGCGTATTTCCCCTGGCGGAACAGAATGCGCGCCTTTTCGTCGCACATCCGGCATTTCACCAGCATCTTGTAAAGCCCGAGCATCAGCTCGCGGCCATTTCCATTTTTTCGTCCGTTGTCGCTTTTTTCCGTTTCGAGTTCGGCCACAGCCCGGCCACTTTTCGATGCCATTTCTTCTCCCGTCAGCTATTTTTCCGTAGATGAAAAGTATCCACGTACTATAACATGATTTTTCGCGGTAAATTGCGCCACTAACTAATCTGACGCAAAATCTTTCCCGCGCGTTTCCTCGATAAAAACCGCGCGGGCCGGTCATTTTGACTCATTTGGCGTGCGCGCTTCCCGCGATTTTGATTCCCGCGTCCTCCGAAACGCCCAGCGCCACGGCGGCCCAATCGAGATTTTCGCGATGCTTGGCCATCCCGGCCAGCCAGCGATCGCGCAGCAAACTCGCCAGCGGCATGGGCATCGGAGACGAGCCCGCCGTTTGCGAAACCAAATTGATATCTTTTAATCCGAGCGCGAGGCGAAAACCCGCCGGCTCATAATTGTTTTCCGCGATGCGCTTGCCATAGCCTTGATATACGGGGCAGGGAAATAGAGTCTGCGTCAGCACGTCCGCCGCAAGCTTGCGGTCAATTCCATTTTTCTCGGCCAGCGTGAATGCCTCGGCCATTGCTTCGATCGCCGCGGCCAGAAGAAAATTCCCGCACAACTTCACCACGTTTGCCGCGCCGGGACCTTCGCCGAAATCGAAAGTCGCCCGGCTGACGGCTGCGAGAATTGGCGCAGCGCGTTTTTTCGCTTCCGCCGGACCCGAGACGCAAATCGAAAGTTGCCGTGAAGCAGCGGCTTCTGGACGCCCGAAAACAGGCGCCGCGACGTACCCGACTTTGCTCTTCGCATGTTGCTCGGCCAGTCGTCGCGCAGTTGCCGGAGAGATCGTGCTCATCGAAATGTGCATTCCTCCAGCGCCCAACCGCGTGATAAACGAATCGTCGCCCGCGCAGATCTCCTCGATTGCATGATCGTCAGCGAGCATGGTCACGACAATGCCGCCGCGCGTCGCCACTTCCGCCGCGGAAGAAACAGCTTCCGCGCCTGCCGTAACCAATCCGGAAGCTTTCGATGTCGTGCGATTGAACACTTTCAGCGGATATCCAGCGCGAAGCAGATTCTCCGCAATGGGAAACCCCATGTTGCCGAGTCCGATGAATCCGAGCGGCTGATTCATGGTAAGAACGCCTCCGACGGGATGCGCGGCGATTTGAAGCCGATTTCCATAACCGGATAGGCTAGCAGAATTTGCGTCTGTGAGCATTACACGCGACTCGCGGAGGCTGCGTTGCAATCGAGAGGGCGCAGGGAGGCGTGACCACGTGGCTAAAAAAACTGCAAAGGCCGCTCTGCTACTGCTGGGCCCAGCGGAGCTGCCTTTGCAGTCGAGAAAGCAAAAACTACTACGCGCTACGGCGAACGAGCATCCCAAATCCAACCAAGCCGGTGCCAAGAAGCAACAGCGTGGATGGTTCCGGCGTCGAGCTGCCACTGATGATCCCTTGCGGACTGCCTTCCAGGGAGAACCAAAGGCTGTTGCCATTCGCCAGTCCGCCCGTGAAGTTGATCGTCAGCGAGGTCCCAGTATTGTTGCTGAAGGTAACGTTTGGTCCCTCGTAACCCGTTCCTCCGAGGCCGCAGTTCAGGTACGCACCAGAGCATGCGCCGTCGCCATCGAAGCCGAACGCACCAGTGGTGCTGGTCAGCGTGACAGAGTTGACGGTCGCACCGCTATTGTTCGTGATCCCGATCAACGTGTCTTCAACGCCGTCGTACGGGTTGCCGTTGCTTGCCGGTCCCGGTCCGATGGTGAGCGAAGTTCCTACGCCACCGCTCTGAGCCGTGATGTTGATCTGTACGCCGCAATCAGATGCCAAGCCAGTTGCCGGGCAGATGCCAGCGTGAGCCGACGCTGCCACGAACAGAAGCATGAGGCAACCGAGAGCCGAGTACAGAATTCTCTTTGCTATAGTGTTCATGTGTGAGAACACCCCCTTATGCTCAGGGTACATAGCACGCGATGTTCCATTTTAGGAAGCGCCGTAACTGATTGAAAACATAGAATTCTAACTCGTGATTTGGTAGGGGATGTGAAGGGAAACGTACGCAACCGCCGCGATTGTGCAAAAGTATGCCGTTTTCCGACGTCAAATCTTGCTAGGTTGCGCGGCTCCGGTAATCGCCGCGTCGGTACTGGGACTGCCGTTACGAGCTTCGATGTTCACTTCTGCTTTCAACTCGCCTCGCGTGCGCGGCAGGCTGCCCGGATATTTTTTCTGAAGAAACTGAATTAACCTTTCACGGATCAGGCACTTCAGATTCCAGGCCTCATCCGAATTGCGGGCATCAACAAGTGCGCGTAGCTGAACCGTGTGCTCGGTGGAATCGGAAGCTTGGAGTTCGCAGACGTTCCCTTGCCATAGCTTCGTCGATTCGCAAATGCGGCGAAGCTCCTTACGTACTTCGTCGACGGGGAGAGTGTAATCAACGTTGAGATAGACGTAACCGAGGAGGTTGGCGCTCGTGCGCGTCCAATTTTGGAATGGCTGCTCGATAAAATAGCTGAGCGGCACGATCAGCCGCCTCAAATCCCAGATGCGCACGACAACATACGTTGTCCCAATCTCCTCAATCCAGCCCCATTCGCCTTGCACGATGACCACATCTTCCAGGCGAATCGGT
>DASYYI010000106.1:0-5373 GCA_035933995.1 Candidatus Acidiferrales bacterium
TTTCCATCGTCGGCGAGAACGCGAAAATAAGTTGCGTCCGGCGAGTACCATTTGTCGTCGAGGCGCTCGACGATGTAGGTGCGTTCGCCGGTGGAAAATTTTAACGGACGCTCGTCGGCGCGATGGCCGGAATAGCATTCGACGTGGAGGTCGCTCATAGCTCTCCGAATGGTGATGTAATTTTACCGCGCGGGAAGAGCGACGGTCAAAAAAGACAGGAAGAAGCAGACTCCTCGTCGCGCGGCTCCTCGGAATGACAGCCGTAGCCACAGAGTTAGACTACGCGCGTGTACTCGAAGTGTCTGGCCACTGTGTGGCGGTTCGTGAGTGTCGCTGGCACATGCGGCTCGTGTCCCTTGTGGCTGTGGGTCGCGAGGCGTAAACTCTTCGGAGAATCGCAAATAAAGCGCGGTCATTGCACCGGAGGAATGCTTTCGTGACGACGCCAGCCAAACAGATGACGGAATCCACGCGCAGTGAAGAGATCATCCGCAAACATAAGGAATTCCTGTGGCCGGCGGTGACGAATTATTACAAGCAGCCGCTCGTGGCCGATCACGCTTCGATGCAGTATTTGTGGGACCTCGAAGGACGAAAGTATCTGGATTTTTTTGGCGGCATTGTCACGATAGGCGTGGGCCACTGCAATCCCAAAGTCACTTCGAAAATCAAAGCGCAGGTCGACAAGCTGCAACATACGTCGACAGTTTTCCCCAACGAAGCGATCGTGAATCTCGCGGAAAAGTTGGCGGAAATTACTCCCGGAAAACTGCAGAAGAGCTTTTTCTCGAATTCCGGCACCGAGGCCAACGAGGCGGCGATTTTGCTCGCGCGCATGGCGAGCGACAGCTACGACATTGTGGCGTTGCGGCACGGGTATGCGGGAGCGTCGACGCTGGCGAAAGGCGTGACGGCGCACGCGGCGTGGCGCAAGGGAGGAGTGATCAACGTCGGCGTATCGCACGCGATCAACGCGTATTGCTACCGGTGCCCGCTGCATTTGACGTATCCGGATTGCGGCGTGGCGTGCGCGAACGACGTTGAGAATCTGATTCAGACGGGGACGCGGGGAAGCATTGCCGCGTTTATCGCGGAGCCGATACAGGGCGTGGGCGGATTTATTACTCCTCCGCCGGAATATTTCAAGATTGTTTACAAGATTGTGAAGAACTACGGCGGACTTTATATCTCGGATGAAGTGCAGACGGGATTTGGCCGCACCGGCAAAAAATGGTTTGGGATCGAGCAGTGGGAAGTGACGCCTGACATCATTACGTGCGCGAAAAGCATGGGCAATGGTGTGCCCGTGGGCGCCACGATCACTACCAGCGAGCTTGCCGATAAATTTCAGGGGTTGACGATTTCGACTTTTGGCGGCAATCCGGTGACGTCGGTGGCGGCGCGCGCTGTGATTGAAGTGATCGAGGAAGACAATCTGCGGGAAAATACACACCTGGTGGGCGGATACTTTCGCCAGCGGCTGGAGGAATTGAAAGAGAAGCATTCCATTATTGGCGACGTTCGCGGAATGGGAATGATGCAGGGAATCGAGTTGGTGAAGGATCGCAAGACGAAAGAGCCAGCGGCGGACGCTACAGGGCAGCTTCTGGAGCGCGCGCGGGAGAATGGATTGTTGATCGGCAAAGGCGGTCTTTTCGGCAATGTGATTCGCATGGCCCCGCCGATGAATATTTCGAAGGCGGACGTGGATGAAGGGATTCGCATGCTGGATAAGTCGCTTGGGGAAGTTCGCGCGTGAGTGGCGAATCGCACAAGCGATGAAGGACGAAGAAATATGGCGACGGCGGTGAGTACAATGCAGGCGTGCCGGAATTTTATTGGCGGACGATGGGTGGAGTCGAAAACGGCGAAAATCGCCGAGCGACGGAATCCGGCGAACACGGATGAAGCAGTGGCGCGCGTGCCGGTGTCGAGCCGCGAGGAGATGCGCGCAGCAATCGCCGCCGCAAAGGCTGCGTTCCCTGCCTGGCGCGATACGCCCGCGCCCAATCGCGGCAAAATCCTGTTCAAAGCAGTGCGCATCATGGAAGAGCAAAAGGAAGAATTAGCGCGAACGCTGACTTTGGAGGAAGGCAAAGCGCTGAAAGATTCGTTGGGCGAGGTGCAGCGCAGCATCAACATTCTGGAATTCATGGCCGGAGAAGCGCGGCGGCTGAATGGGGAAAGCTATCCGAGCGAGCTGCCGAAGAATTTTTCGTACACGGTGAAGTCGCCTATTGGAGTGATTGGCGCGATCACGCCGTGGAATTTCCCGCTGGCGATCCCGGTGTGGAAAGTCGCTCCGGCGCTGGTGACGGGAAACACGTGCGTGTTGAAGCCGGCGGAGCTGACGCCGCTGTGCGCGATTCGCATGACGGAGATTTTCGAAAAGGCGGGACTGCCCGCGGGCGTGCTGAATCTGGTGTTGGGAGCGGGCGAAGAAGTGGGCGATGAATTGGTACAGAATCCGGATGTACGGGCGATTTCTTTTACGGGTTCGACGGAAATTGGATGCCAGATTTACGCCGGCGGCGCGCGGCGCATGCAAAAAGTGCAATGCGAAATGGGCGGGAAGAATCCCGTGGTGATTCTGGCCGATGCGGATTTGGCGCTGGCGGTGGAGTCGGTGGTTTCGGGTGCGTTCGCCTCGACGGGGCAGCGTTGCACGGCGACGAGCCGCGTGGTGATCGAGGAAAGCGTGGCGCACAAGTTTGTGGCGATGCTGACGGAACGGACGAAGAAATTCAATGTTGGCAATGGGCTGGAGCCGGGCGTTGAAATGGGACCGTCGGTGGATGAAACGCAGATGAACACGGTGCTGAAATATATCGAGATCGGGAAAAAGGAAGGCAAGCTGCTGCTGGGCGGCGAGCGGCTGACCGGAAGCAGATACGACAAGGGCTATTTTGTTGCGCCCACGATTTTCGATCACGTCGCGACGCACAGCCGGATCGCGCAGGAGGAGATTTTCGGTCCAGTGCTGAGCGTGATTCGCGTGAAGAATTTCGACGAGGCGCTGGAGGCGGCGAACTCGGTGCGATACGGATTGGCAAGCGCGATTTACAGCAGCGATGCGAGCAAGATTTTCGAGTTCATCGATCGCATCGAGACGGGCATCACGCACGTCAATTCACCGACGGTGGGAGGCGAGGCGCATTTGCCCTTTGGCGGAATCAAAGATACAGGCGTGGGGCACCGCGAGGTTGGACACGTGGCGCTGGATTTTTACACGGAGCTGAAGACGGTCTATATTGATTATACGGGGCGGAAGCGGGAATCGAGCGTTTATTGATGACGGCCGGAAATATTTCCACGCGAATGAAGGCAGGTGTTCTCTGCCGTTTTCCCATATCGATGATGGTGGTGTTGGCGCTGGCGGTTGCGACGCTTGCTCCGCTCGCGGGGGCGCGCGAGGGAGACAAGATCAATTGGAAGCCCGTCGGCGACGCGATTCTGAAAATCACGGGGCGCAAGCCTCCAAAAATTTGGAATGTGTACCAGGATGAGAAGAAGAAAGAGCGCGTGCTGGTGGAGATGGATAGCCGCTACCTGATTTTGGATGCGAAAACGAAGCAGGTGTATGAAATTACGGCGGCGAACTTTCAACCGCACGGCAAAGTTTACCAAAGCACGGACCCGGCCTCGAATGAAAACACGGTGCCCAGCACGGGTTGGGACAGGCGCGATATAGGGCCTGCGGAGCGCATTCAAGTGGAGTTGACGAACGAAAATATTTTTCTGGATGTTGAGTTGCCGCATCCGCTTGAGCTGCGCACGCCGATCCATTAGCAGGCGCTTGCCAACTTAAAGACACCGACAAAGACCTCACGTCAGTTCGCACAGAAACGGGGCGAACGGGACTTGCTGGCCTGAGCTACAGTAGTCGACGCGAGTAGCGCATCGTTCCACGCAGGCACACAAACAGACCAAAAACCCCACCCTTCGCGGGAAACGCTGAGGATGGTGCACCCGCAAAACACAGTCTCCACGGTATTGACTTCTGCGCTACCGGAATGCGGTTCCTTCGGAGACGGGGCCGGGGGAGTCGGCGGCGGATTGCGCCGGGCCTTTTAGTTCCGCGAGCAAAATTCCGATGAAAACCAACGCGGCGCCGGATAATTCGCGTACGCCGATGCGTTCATGCGCGACGATTACGGAAGTGAGCGCGGCGAAGACTGGTTCGAGACTCAAGAGAATCGCGGTGTGAGTGGGCGTCGTATATTGCTGCGCCCAGACTTGCATGGAAAAACATAACGCGGTGGCGCCGACGGCGGTGATTAGAATCGCCCAGATCAGAGTCGGAGACCACAGGAGGCGCGGCGGCTCCCATCGCGTGACGGCAAGCAGAGGCAAACAAGCGAGCGTCAGCAGAGCGGTCATGATCACCTGCAAGACGCTGAGCGCGGGCACGGAGTGCCGAACGCTGTAACGTCCCACGACGATGATGTACAGCGCGAACATCAGCGCGCAGATCAGCACGAGAAGATCGCCAACATTCAACCTGGCAAAGCCCGCGCGCGGCACGGTCAGGTAATACAAACCAACTAACGCGACAATCGCGCCGGCCCAGACCCAGCGGTTCACGCGGCGCTTCCAAAATACTGCGAGGAGCACGGGTACCATCACCACTCCGGCGCCGGTGATGAATCCGGCTTTCGATGGCGTGGTGAGTTTCAAACCAAGAGTCTGGAACGCATATCCAGCGAACATGAAGAAACCCATCAGCGCACCGGCAGCGACTGTAGCGCGAGGCAATTTGCGCAGCGCGTGCCAGTAAACAGCCGCCATGACGATTGCCGCGAGGGAAAAGCGAAGCGCGTTGAAGACAAACACGGAGGAGAACGCAAGCGCGTCCTTTACGACAAGGAACGTGGCGCCCCAGATGAGCGAACAAAGCGCCAGGGCCAGGTCAGCCTGAAGGCGGCGCGGAATTGTGCGGCTCATGAAATGCGGCGCTCAGTGGCGTTCGTAAACGATACGGCCGCCGGTGATGGTGATGTCGGGAGAAGTGTGGAGAAGCTGCGGCGCGGGGATGCGAGTGATGTCGACAGGATAGACGACGATGTCAGCGAACATTCCGGGTTTGAGTTCGCCCTTCGTGTTTTCTTCGAACTCCGCATAGGCCGAGCTGGCCGTGTAATCGTAGATGCAAACGTCCATGGGAAGTTTTTCCTGAGGCTCCCAACCACCGGAAGGGCCGCCTTCGGGGAGTTCGCGGGTGACGCAGGCGTGAAGGCCGCGCAACGGGTCGATTCCTTCGACGGGATAATCGGTGCCGAAGGCGAGACGCACGCCATGTTTGCGCATAGTGTTCCAAGCGTAGGCGCCTTTCGAGCGTTCGGGGCCGAGACGCGCGCCAGCCCAGCGTTCGTC
>DASYYI010000134.1:0-3438 GCA_035933995.1 Candidatus Acidiferrales bacterium
CCGATGTGATTCGGGGGTAACGACGGGGCTGGGGCTCCTTGTCGAGTCATATTCGAGAAATGAAGCGCATTCTATTGGACACGAATGGGGGCCGTGGGGTTGTTTCGCCGCGCGTGCTACTATTTGGCGTCATGAAAAAGCGCATCAGTCCGGCGAAGGCCTTTGGCGGCGTGCTTCTGGTGCCGGGCGACAAATCCATTTCGCACCGGTACGCGATTCTGGCTTCGCTGGCTGAGGGGAGCAGCGAGATTTTCAACTTTTCCGGGGCGGCGGACTGCGCGAGCACACTCGCGTGTCTGCGCGGGCTGGGAGTGAAAATCGAGGAGAAGGCAGGAAGCATTGTCATCGAAGGAAAGGGACTGGGAGGGTGGAAAGCGCCGAGGAAGGCGCTCGATGCGGGGAATAGCGGCACGACGATGCGATTGTTGGCGGGAGCGCTGGCGGGGCAAGGTTTTAGTTCGGAGTTGACGGGAGACAAGTCGCTGCGGCGGCGGCCGATGCGGCGTGTGATGGAGCCGCTGCGGAGAATGGGTGCGGAGATTCGCGCGCGCGATGATGAATTTGCCCCGCTCGAGATTCAAGGAGCGAAACTGCACGCCATCGAATATGCGCCGAAGGTGGCGAGCGCGCAGTTGAAATCGGCGGTGCTGCTCGCGGGACTGTTTGCGGACGGCGAGACTGTGGTTCACGAGCCGGTGCGCACGCGCGACCATACGGAGATTGCGTTGCGCGAACTGGGGGCGACGGTGGAGCATGCGGCCGTCCGGGGCGAGGACCGAAATGGCAATGCGATTCGGTTGCAAGGGCGGCCGAAAATGCTGGGGCGGCCCCTGGGCGTGCCGGGAGACTTATCGGCGGCAGTATTTTTCTTGGGAGCCGCGCTTGTGGTGCCCGGGACGGAATTGACCATCCAAAGCGTGGGATTGAATCCGACGCGGACGGCGATATTAGATTTACTGGTGTCGATGGGCGCGGCGATTTCGGTGGTCGCCGTGGCGATGAGGAACGGGGAATTGGTTGGGGACATTAATGTTCGTCATGCGCCGCTTAGAGGCGGGAAAGTTTCGGGAACGATGGTGGCGCGCGTGATTGATGAGTTGCCAATGCTGGCGGCGCTGGGACCGTACACGGAAGAGGGAATTGAGATTCGTGATGCGCAGGAGTTACGCGTGAAGGAAAGCGACCGGATCACGGCGATGGCGGAGAATCTTCGCTTGATGGGTGCGCAAGTGGAGGAATTTCCGGATGGATTGCGAGTCGCGGGGCGGTCTGCGGGACGGCTGCACGGAGCGACGATTGAACCGCACGATGACCATCGGATTGCCATGGCGTTTTCGATTGCGGCGTTGGGTGCGGAAGACGAAACGGTGATTCGCGGCGCGGATTGCGTCGGCATTTCGTTTCCGAATTTTTATGAGTTGCTGGATGGACTGGTGAAATTGCGAACCGACGTGTGACTCGCAGCGCGGCAATGCGATCCCTCGACTGACCCCACGAAAATTTAGCCGACTACAAAAGCGCAGAGGAGAACTTTTACTTTTGGTTGGATTTGTGAATGGAGATGGTGCCGTAGGTGGTGCTGAGCGTGATGCGCGGGCCGCGCGCGCCGTATGTACCTTGCAGAACAGTCGTGTCGTCGCTGTTTGAGGATTTGAGGCCGGCGGACCCGAAATCATTTTCAATATCACCCTTACGGGAAACGGCGGAAACTTCGAAATTCGATTGCGCGGGAAGGGTGACGCTGATGCTGCCGGATTCGTCAGCGATGAGGACATCGTCGTGAGGCGCGTGAGGCAAGGTTACCTGAATATCGCCGCGCTTGTCGGTGAGGTCGATTCTGCCAACGACGCCGTCGAGCGTGATGTCTTTGTTCGCGGTGGAAAGCTGGACGCTGCCCGGAACATTGGAAATTGACAAGTCACCGGAATCCATTTCCAACTGACCAGAGAGATGAGCGATGGTTAGATTCGTCCGGGAAGAAGTGTAGCGCGTGGTTTTTGAAACGTTGTTGGCGCGAATCGGACCGAAGAAATCGCCCTCCATGGTGGCATCTCCGGTGATGCCGGAGAGATTGATTTCGCCGCCATGGCCGATGAGCCGGACATTGCCCTTGATGTTGTTGAAGCGAGCGTCGCCATGGGCAAGATCGGCGTCGATGTCGCCGGAAATGTCGTGGATATTGAGGTCACCGCTTTTCGAATTGATTGTAAGCGGGCCAGTCATCTGAGCGATGGTAATGTCGCCGTGGCCGGTTTGCGCGTTGATGGTTGCATGATTCGGCAATTCGATGTCGAGATCGACTCTGACGTCCGATCCTTCGTCGCCGGATACCTGGGGCTGAATTTGGTAGCCGTTGCCGGTGGGAGTCACTTTGACCTGCACTTTGTCGGCGGCTTGGCGGGCTTCGTTCTCATCCGAGGCGCTTGCGGTCTTGTGGACAGAGACATGAAGTTGTGAGTCAGTGGCCGGATGCACGGAGATATCGCCGCGGACAGTGGAGATGGAGATAACTTCGTTGGGCTTCGCGGGAACGACGGGCAAGGAACTGTTCCAGTCGTAGGAATGCGCAAACATATCGCCCATGCCAAAGTCCATGCCGGGATTATTTTTGCGCGCCCAGTCGAATCCAGCGAGGGCCGCGATGGCGACGAGCAAGAGAACGACGAGCGCAACTTCGCCTCCGGAGATTGCGGGAGGCCCGGGCTGACCGGAGCGAGATGCGAACAGATAATCGAAGAGGCGAGCGACTCCCCAGAGGATTAACAGAAGTGGCCAGTAATGCGTGAACAGGCGGCCAATCTCCATCTCGGGGTGATATTCGTAAAGGAGGAAGACCACGCCGATAAGGATCAGGAGCAAACCGCCAAAAACAGAGCGCCGCCGGTGATAGTAGTAGGTCATAGCGGTCGAGGAGGCGTTGGAGGTGGCGGGACGTTAGGCGGAGGGGGAGGCGAGCCAGAAGGCGGAGCCTGCCAGCCGCTCTGGTTAACGTGACCTTCGGTGGAAGCAGTCTCTGAAAGGATCTTAACGACGCCAATGACGATCAAGATGATGGGCCACAAGCGTTCGAACGAATAATGCCAGTTGTACTGGCCGATGAAGAAGAGAACGCCGATGGTGATCAGGATTACGGGGCCCATGAGGCCCCGCGTGCGGCAGCGCATGCATTGGCAATTTCTCCAAGCCGACATTACTTAGCCTCCTAAGACTGAACTTGCGTCCGCTTCCAAATCAAGAGAGCGCCGACGGCGATGAGCACCAAGGGCCAGAGACGCCCAACCCAAACGAAATTCAGAACTCCCATAGTGTCGAGCAAAAAAAGAATGCCAAGGGCGATCAAGACGTAAGCGCCGACGGGCCGCTGCGATTCCACCTCGCCAAAAATTCCGGGAACAGGCTGGCCGAGTTGCTTGGCCCGCGCCGTGCGGTAGGCTTCAA
>DASYYI010000142.1:0-10339 GCA_035933995.1 Candidatus Acidiferrales bacterium
GCATAACGCACGATTTCACGTTGGATGGACTCGAACGGAATGCGATAGAGCTTCGCGGTGAATTGCCAGGGCACGAGCTGACGCACCAATCCGCGAGCGACGTGCAGCGACGATTCGCCCGGACGCGCTCCGGTGCCATAAAAATGAGCGAAGGAAAGATGCGCGCCACGCTTCATCATCTGATATGCGGCGACCGCGGAATCGAATCCGCCAGAGAGCAGGCAGAGCATTTTGCCGGCGGTGTTTGCGGGCAATCCGCCTGGACCGGGAATTTTTCGCGCGTAAACGAGCGCGGGGCCGGAGGTGATTTCGATTCGGCAAGTGACGTCGGGATCGTTTAACTTCACTCTGGCGTTGCGGCCCGTCTCTCGCAAACGATCCAACAAGAAACGGCCAACCACTGTTTCAATTTCCGAGCTGCGGTGCGCGAAGGATTTGTCGCTGCGCTTGGCGCGGACGGCGAAGGTAGTAAAGGATAATGGTTCGACTTCAGCCCAGGCTGCTTCGCAAAGCGCCTGAAGATCAGCCTCGACAGGACGAGCAATCGCGTAATAGGCTATTCCCGAAATTTTGTCGAAGCGCGAGAGTGCGTCTTCGAGCGACGCACCTTCCCTCAAGCGCACAACGAGCCGATCATTTGGGCGTTCGATTTTATCTAGCGGAATGCCCTCGAGGCCCAAGCGGACGGCGCTAACAAGCTTCGAGACAAAGAACCGTTTGTTGCGGCCTTTGAGCCACAATTCATGGTAATGAACGACAATGGCCGGCTGATTCATCCTAAATAGTTCCTTCACGCGGAGTCTTCTTTCAAGTATACCAGCCGCAGCCTTTTGCAGGAGCGGACAACATCGGACTTTGTGGGCGCTTCGAGTGCGCGCCTTGGGGTGGTGGTCTTCTCGGTTGCGGTGGCGCGCTGTGTGTCGCATTCGTCGGTAACCTTATCGATACAAAAATAACGGAGACGCGACTTTCCTTGACAGGCGGGGTTACAATCCACGGCACCTGAGGATCGTGCGAAGTCGCCGACGCGATGCGACCCGCTGGAAGGATTCCGCATCCAATGGTTGCGTAGGAAAGATAGGGGGAGGGTCCGATGTGGATCCGCCGAGACTGGGACGATTTCTTTAACCGAATGCGGAGACGCGGTACCGCGGTGCATCCTCCGCGGCCCGTGGATCGATCTGCGCGAAACCGGCTGGTTCCCGCCGAGGGTTACAGCCTGGCGGAGCTCGATGATGCGGGACTCAGCCTTGAACAAGCGGAGGTTCTAGGACTTCCGGTCGACGCCATGCGGTTGGGCAGCGACCAAGCAAATGTGACCGCTCTGCAGATGTTTCTCCGGGCCAGCCGCGCGCGCTACTGACTCTCCGGTGCTATTCCACTTGATGTACTCTTGACGCGGGCATTGAAATCGGTAAACTTCCCTTTCTTGTCATGGCGACACAGCCCAACCCGGCAACGCTGGTTCCGAACCCGGAAGACTCACTGCGGGAACTTGAGTTTCCCCAGCGGGAGGCCGCTTTTTTCTACGGCCTGTTTTTGCGCGGACATTCGCCGGAGCAGCTTCGCCGCGACATTGAAGTGCCCGCCGGCGTGCTTGCCAAATGGGATCGCGACTCCACGCGGCAGCCGGAGTTGCGCGTTTTGTTCGAGCGGATAGTCGAATACCGAAGGCACGTGCTGGCGATTTTCGATTCGCTTGTTGGCTTTGACGCAAGAACACAGCGATTACAGTAGTTTGCAGTGTGAATTTCCCTCAGCCATTCTGTCGCTCGAGTTTTCTTTCTCCGGGTTCTGACGCTATGCCCGATTTCCGCGCTATTTCCGTGGCCGAGCGACGGTTGCAAAAGCGGCGTGAATAATTCAAACTACTGATGTTCCCCGGTAGCTCAATGGTAGAGCATTCGGCTGTTAACCGAAGGGTTGCTAGTTCGAATCTAGCCCGGGGAGCCACTTCGAAAGGTCTCGGACGCTGCTATCTCCGATTCGGGGCGCGAGTTTTCCGGGCTAGTCAGGTTTTGAGTAGGTATGCGAATGTCGACGGCGGGGGCATAGCGGAGGAAGCGATTTATGGGGTTCATGTAGAGGAGCTTTGGCACGTTCCTCAGTTGGAGCACACGATGATTCTTCTCATGTGCTTGGCTAATCCGCGGTCATTCGTACTGCATTAACAGCCTTATTCGACGGCCTGCAAATTCAATGTAATCCGAATGCCGTTCACCAGGACTATGCTTTGATTAATTAAGTCTTGACTGGTGATTTCGTCTCCGGTGAAAGATCGCAACGCTTTTACAGGACAAATAAACTCGGCCGCCTCCGAAGATTCCTTATCACCACCAAGATGGTGCAGAACCGAGAAATCGACGGCCTCAATTTCGTCACTGGAGGGCAGCTTCTGCATTAAGGCTTTCAGCCGAGGCGCCAGAAAGAGATCGAAGCTCTGCGCCGCGCGCTTGTAAATCGAACTGCTGCTCGTTTGGAATTGCGCGGGATCGCGAAGCGTAAACTGAAGAACAATTTGATTATGATAAACGGCAAAAGACGGCGGGGCATAATCAACAAAATGAAAGTCTGTTCCGTGGGACTTCACGAGCGCATCGAGTTGCGATTGAAACTGGGACTGCAGTCGTTCGGCGTCGGCTTGCGTAGGGGCCGCCTGCGATGCCGTCACAGAAGGCGGGGCAGCAAGCGGCCGAGCCGCCTCGGGAAAAACTGGGACTGGCGCAGGGGTTGCCCGGTGTATTTTGTCGGCCTCCACGCCGGCCGGAACAGCAGAAGCAGCAGGGGGGTTCGTAACGGATGAAGTTGAAGTAGTCGCTCCGGCGCCGGGCGGGGCGGAAGCGGCCGTCCGGCCAGGAACCGAGCGGGCAAGCGCTTGGACGTCAAACGGGTCAAGTTGATCCAGCGCCAAGCCAAAATCCTTGCCATTCACATAAATTCTGGAGCGATTCAGAATATCCTGCTGTTCCCGCTCAGGCGCGCTGACAAGTGCGAATGCATCAGCTCTGTCGAGCACGGCCGCGAGAACTTCCTTTCCCTCGTAGTCGTAGTTCTTGCTGGATGTGTGCGCGTGATAAACGATTTCGAATCCGATGTCATCGCAGTCCACATCGCGAGGGATCTGCTCAGCCACGAGATGAAGAATCGGGATGATTACATCTCGAAAAGTCTTTGACGCGCGCTCGTTTTGCGTTAACTGATCCGCGTTGTATGCCGCACTGTAAATTCCCGAGACTTTCAAGATCACGCGATTCTGGAAATAAACAAATTCGATCCCGCGGGAGTCGAAGGAAGCTTGTTTGCTGGGTTCGGATTGAAGGTAGCGCGCGAGAGCGAACGGAAAAGGAAATTTCGTCGCAGCGATTGACTGGTGAAGCGACTCGAGCTGGGGAAGATACTTGGCCGCTGCCGCTTTCAACCTGGGATTCAAGACTTCTGTGGGACTCACCTGAGCAAGGGTCGAGCCGCGCATGAGCAGAACGGCGGCGACAACGAGAAGCACTTTCCGGGCGTTGTGAACTCTGTCACGAAGTTTCATGAACCCTCTCACATTTACTTCTGGCCCGGCCGGGACGGCGCTTGGGGCGCTGGCACAGCAATCGCGCGCGCATACGCGACAACCGCACGGATTTCCTCCGGCGTCAAAGTCTGGCCATAAGGCGGCATCATCGCGGACTTTCCCATGGCCCTCCCTCCTTGCGCGGTGAATTTCTCGAGGAACACATCGCTCAGAGAATTCAGAGTCGCGCCGTCGTTCCATAACGGTGGAGCTGGAGTCACGTTGGAGCGATTCGAAGGCCCGGCAGGGGTTTGGTCCGCGTGGCACCAAACACATTGCTCGTAGAAAATCTGCTTTCCTTGGGCCTCTTCGTAGCTGAGCGGGATGATCCGCTGTGCGTCATTCCAGTCCGGTTCCGCATCATAAGCGTTTTGCAACGGATCGAATTTTATGGGCGCGGATTTACGCGCGCAGCCGGCGAGTATAGCGAACCCGAAGGCCGCCGAAAACAGGACTGTGCCGGCTCTCATTTCGTCCCCCTGGTGCTCGGCGCGGCCGCTGCACCGCCCGCGGGACCACTTTGCTTCAAGGTTAACAGATAAGCCGTCAGAACCTGAATTTCACCCGCAGTGAAAGCCTGCCTCGGTTCAATCGTTCCGGGTACGAGCGCTTGCGGATTGCGAAGCCATGCCTCAATCCATCCTGGCGTCAGCCAGTTGCCGGCGTTGCCCAAGCTCGGTCCTACGTATCCGCCTGCGGAGCCAATCGTGTGACATGCCTGGCACTGATACTTCTTTTCGTAAAGCTGCTTGCCTGCCGCGGCCATCGTCGGAGTAAATTGCTTACGGTCCAATGTGGCGTCCACGGCAGGGCTCTGCATCGCCGTTTCAAAATAGTCCGCAAAGACGGCCGCGTCACGTTCCGGCATATTAAATTGTGGCATGCGAAGCACCAGCGTAGGCCGCAGAGTTTGCGGATTCTCCATAAACTGGAGCAGCCACTGTCGCGTTGCGCGGCTCCCTTCATAAGAAAGGTCGGGTGCAAGAGTGCCGCCGAAGCCATTGAATTTGTGGCACGCGTAACACTTATATCGCTCGTAGAGCTTCCCGAATTCGCCGGCGGGATGAAATTCCGGCTTTTGGCGCGCGACGATCAATTTCTCCATTCCGCGGGTCGACGGCGGTCCCGTCAAGCTCAAGAGGGCCGTCGTAACGGCGTCCAGACTTGCTTGGTCCAGGTGATATTGCGGCATGCGTCCCGCGGGATTGACAGAGAGCGGATTCGAGATCTTCGACTTTAGATACGCAATTAGTGTTGGCTGAACTTTCGCTGGGCCGAAGTCCAGTTGGGAAATATTGCGAGCTCCGATCGCGGAAAGATCGGGGCCAAAATCCTCCTGCGGATGAAGGCCTTCCGTCACATGGCAGCTCGCGCAGCCTTTATCAACAAATAGGCGCCGACCGGCCTCAATCTCGGTTCTTGTCGGTGAACCAAGCTTCGGCACGTCCGCGAACAGATCCGGATCAGTGAGCTTCGTCTCCATGTAACGCGTCACTTCGTAGAGGTCGGCATCCGACCATTCATAGCGAGGCATCTGGCTGTGCGGCAGATAATCTTGCGGATTGCGCAGCCAAGCAGCGAGCCAGTCGGGATTGACCTTGCTGCCGATCTTGGTCAATTCCGGCCCGATATCGCCGCCGATAAGCGAAGTTTCCCCGGCGCGAGTGACGGCCAACGAATGGCAAGTGGAACAGAACATCTGCCGGAAACGCTCTTCGCCTTGATCAGCGACATCCGGCCGCTTCGACAAAGAGGCGACAATTCGAGGGTCGAAATGGTAAGACTGGATCGGATGCGCATTCCGCGTGCTCAAGTATGCAGAGAGGTCCCGCAATTCCGGATCGCTCAGCCGAAACGTGGGCATCTGCGGCTCGCCGAAATCCACACCGTCAACAGTTACGTTGCCGTTCGCATCCGTGATGGTTCGAGGTTCTTTCAGCCATTTGTAAAGCCACTCACGGCTCACCTTGGTGCCAATATCCGTCAGGTCCGGGCCGAGCATCGCTGGGCGGTCAATGCCAGGGATCTTGTGACATCCTGTGCAGTTGAAGCGAGCCAACAACTGGCGTCCCTGATCGAGTTGCGGAGCTTGGGGAAGATCGTCAAGGTGGCAAGTTCCGCAGGACGCTTGGATGAAATGGACGGGAAGAATGGGCTGCTCCCATGCGACGGTAGTCTCGTGGGCCTCCGCCACTTCGGTTGCCGGGCCTTGGCCGCGGTGGCAAACGACGCAGCCCCATTTTTCCGCGTCGTGCGGAATCGGCGGGTGTGCGCGAAATGGTTGGGGCACGGAAGCGTCCGCGAGGGTCGCTTCGGCGATGCCCAGGTGGCAAGTTGTGCAGCGGTCCACTACGCCCAGATCGGGGAGCCAAATCTGATGAATGCCGCTGACCATGCGGCCCCGCAGCGCCCTTACGTCCGGGCGCCCTTCGATGAACTTAGAATATCGCCGCTGATAATGGCGCCATTGCCTGAAAAAATCCTTCGTCGGCGCCACAGCAAGTGAAAGCGTGAGCAGCAGGCTTACCCAAGCAAAGCGGCGGGCGGGATCGCCAAAAAAAACCTGGCGAACCCAACCAACGAGTGCTTGCGCATTCCGCCGATTCACCAAGGCCAGATCCAGGACCAGCCTGGCCCCCGGAAAAATGTGCCGACGGAAGTCAATACGACCGCCTCCATCAGAAACCAAGTCATGATCCAGAAAGAGAGCGGCTTCGAGCTGAGCCAGCGTCGAAATCCCCTATCGCGGCGTCCTTCGTTTGCTGCGGCGATTCCCATGAAAATGGCGATGAGCCAAACAGGAAGCAACGCATCCCATGCATCGAAGCGAATGAGTAGCACGGTGAGCGCCGCGAGAATGATGCTCAGAATCACCAATCGTTGTGATTTGTGGTGAACCCAAAGGTTCTCGTCCTTGACATTCACGTTAAAAAAAGGAACCACGATCAAAGCAACGACAATCAGCGTAGGAAGAATGATGCCGGCGACAAATGGCGGGAAATAATGCAGTAGCTCCTGCAATCCGGTGAAATACCATGGTGCCTTAGCCAACTTGGGAGTTTGCTGGGGATCGGCGAGCAACTCCAAAGGCGCATTCCACCAGAGCGCGATCCAGACCAGGACGCTCGCTAATAACTCTATGGCGATCGTTTCGCGAAACAACATTTCCCAGTAGGGAATGGATTTTTCTTCCTCGATTGGCTGGGGCAATGCTATTTCGTGGGGCGCCTTGGGATCGCTCGTCATCGTTTCTCTATATTCTTTTCATGCTCGATGTACATTCCACCGTCCTTGTGCAAACGCCACAGATGGATCGCGACAAGAAGAATGACAGCCAGCGGCAGAATGACGACGTGCAATACATAAAAGCGCAGCAGCGCGTTCGCATTCACAGTGTGTCCACCGAGAAGAATGAAGCGCAACTTTTCACCAATAAACGGGGTGGATGAGATGATGCTCGATCCCACCGTCGTGCCCCAGTACGATAGTTGATCCCAGGGCAGTAAATAACCTGTGTAGCTTGCCAGCAAGGTGAGCAGCAATAGACAGACACCCACGACCCAGTTCAATTCTCGCGGTGGCCGGTAAGCGCCGCGGTAAAACACCTTGGCCATGTGCGCGAAAACCAGGAACACCATCGCATGCGCCGACCAGCGGTGTAGATTTCGCAAAAAGACTCCGGACGACACGACGAAGTGCAGGTCTTTCATGTCGGCGTAGCCTTGCGGAATTGAAGGATGGTAATACAGCATCAGAAGCAGGCCGGTGATGAGCTGTATGGAAAAAGTGCCCAGCGTCAGCGCACCGAGATACCACGTGTAGCGAAAACCGAGCTGGCGCTCGCGCACGCGAGCGGAGAAAACCTCCCTGAACTCGTCGCGCCAACGTACAAGGGCATGTACGGGATTCCTGATCGCCGTGCCGGTTTGTGCCGCAGGTGGTTTCTGCATCTTCAAAGTTGGACGTATTCGCTTTCCGAAGCAATATTTGCGGAGCGATCCACCATGAGGTTGCCATCATTGCCTATCCACATCTTCAGCCACTGCAGCGGGCGCGGGGCCGGGCCCCCCATTACTTTACCGTCCGGTCGAAATGTACTGCCGTGGCATGGGCACGCGATGATCCCTTCGTCTTGTCTCCATACCGTTAGACACCCTAAATGGGTACAAACGGAACTCATCGCATAGAACCCCTTCTGCGCATGGACGACGAAAATCGCAGCTCGCGGGTCCAACGTCACCGAGTCAATCGGGAAATGTTCGGGCCTGCCAAGGGCGACGATGGGTGATGGTTCATAGAGGACGTTCGGCGAAAGGTACTGCACCGCAAACACTGTGGCACCGGCACCGGTGATGGCAAGCGAGCCTGCTCCCAGCTTGACGAAAAACTGGCGGCGGCTTAGGAAGCTCGCTTCGTCGTTGCTCGCCGCCAGGTTTTTCTTTTCCGGCTCGCTCATGCGCACTCAGCCTCAAACTTTTCTTATCTTACTTTTTCACCGTCAAATCAACGTTCAACGCTCCACTCCCAACGGTAATTGACTGCGTCGTTGGCTTTCCCTCTTCGCTCCAGGTTTTCAGAGTGTAAGTCCCCGGCGGAACGCTCTTTATTTCAAATGAGCCGTCCTTGTCGGCTACCGCGAAGTAAGGCGTAGCGACAACGACGACGTAGCCGGACATCTCCGGATGAACATTACACAGCAGAGAGGCGACTCCGAGATTATTGAATTGAAATGATTTTCTCTCACCTTTCGGCCAAGTCCCGAGGTTGTGGGCAAGCTTCTTATTGCCACTGATCGACGGCCAGTAAACATTGTGGCCAACCGGATCGCTATTTAGAAAATCCACGGTGGTTCCCTGTAGAACCACTGCGACGTGGGGAACGAACATCATCTTGCGTTGGTCGACTATGACATGTTGCGCGGGCGCATCGAAATGCTTGCCCGGTATCGCGTCGACGTAGACGACGATGTCTTGGGCAGAGCGCAACCCTTGCACCGAAACCGTTCCTTTGATGTCCCCAGCTCGAGCAACGCCGTTAAACAGCAGAGGTACGAAGCAAATTGCCGCGAGTACTGTTCTTATGAAATACTTCATTCAAAATTCCCCTTTCCGGTGATCTGATTTCTTTCCTTATCGGACGAGTAAATCTTCAAAATACAAAGTCGGTCCCGACAACAAATCCATTGGGACGGAAAAAAGTAATTGTTCCCGGGACCGGCTCCTCGAAGCGCCGTTGATACTCAAACGCCAGCTTGATGTTGGCGCGGACAAGCACTTGAACCCCGGGGCTAAAGCGGTTCCGCGTAGCCGAGCGCGAAACGCCGTTCAGGAAATCCGTGGGCGAATTCACAACGTCGTAGCGCATCAAACCGATCAGCCACGGATATACCCAGTATTCGGCTTCCGCAAAACCGCCGCTAAACGTCACGGGCGTCGCCGACACAAAGCCTGTTCCACCGGAATTGAGAGCCTGGTTCGTATCGTGACCGTACATCCCAAGCCCCCATAACTCGAACTGGCGATATTTGAAGCGGAAATCCGCGCCGGCTCGGTAAAACGGCTCACGGATCGTCGAGAGACCCGGGAAGAGCGTACCGTCGACATTCAGTTCGTTGCGGCCATAATACCCGAAGGCTCCTATCGTCAGAGACGTGTGGTCCCGCGGACCAGTCGGACCGGCAGCCTGCACTTCTTTGCGCACTTTTGGATCGCGCTCCAGATTGAAACGTTGGGCCACGCGTCCATACACGTCTTTGGAATTTCGCATCGCGGGGCTGTCGTTGCTCCCGTTCACAAACGCTACGGACCAAGAAAAATTCCCGTCATTCGGGTAGCCGCCGAATTCAATTCCCCGCTGAGGAGTTCCAAACATCAGCGGATTGGCGGTTGTACCGGGAAGCGCCCCAGTGCCGTTCGGATTGACGAAACTTGCCTGGTCGTAGATGTCGTAGTCGCTCAGATTGATTGTGCGCGCCTGCGTGAACGGAAGGTCGAGTTCGAATTGTCCGAACCTGACATTCAGGGCATCCTTGGGAAGATGAAGATAGTGGCCTATATCGTTTGCTCTGAGGTAGCCATCGCCCAGACCGCCATCGGCGCCTGAACCGCCCGTGGAAATGTCATCATCGATCCAAAAGGAAAGCGTTGATCCGAAGCTGCCCGCGCCGATTATCGTGAACGTATTGGGGGCAAATAGGTCCGTTCGCGGAACGAAGCCCAGTGCGAGCGGCTGCTTATTGTTGTATTGAGCGAAGCCGGAATAACGGAATGAAATCGGTATGCTCCCTGGAAGTTCACCCGGATAGATGGCCTTCGGGAATGCTTCTTTTTGGGCCTTCGCTCCGAGCAAGACAGGGAGATCTTTCACGAATAGTTCGTCATCCTTGGGAAACTTGAATCCGTTCTTTTTGAACGCCATTCCGAAATCATTGAGTTCAGGAAAATTGTTATGACATGTGGAACAAGAAGTCTGATATTTCCGTGAAAATGCAGGAATTGCCTGGGCTCTCGGAGCCGACACGATCATCCAGAGCATTACAACCGTTAAACCGGAGAGTACAAGCGCGGCGCCAAAAGCCACGGGAATTCGCTGTTGCTTCATCACCATCCTCCTGTCGGATCGTTCTGCACGCCACCGCAACGGGTCAGACTTTGTCTCGAAGTCTCAGAATAATGTCGTAGAAATCTCCGCTGATTTATCCTGCGGACGATATTTGGCTCTTGTTTGCGTATCGGGTCTGTGACCCGGGTCACCGACTACTGTGACGCTCGAACAATCCTT
>DASYYI010000144.1:0-2006 GCA_035933995.1 Candidatus Acidiferrales bacterium
TACTTCATATCCATTCCAGGATTGAAGAGCACGCCCACCGACGCAGCGCCGCGAATCGTCTTCGATCGGACGCGGTTTACGCCTTGCACCGTGCTGACTGATTCCTCGATGGGGCGGGTAACGGTCAACAACATTGTCTGCGGAGAAAGATCGCCGGAATGCACCAGGATGATGACCCGCGGGAAATCCAAGTTGGGATAGATGTTACTGGGAAGTTTGAAGAAGGAATAAACCCCGGCGATCGTGAGGAACGCAGTCAACAAATAAACCGCATATCGATTTTTTCGGCAGACTCGAACGATATTCATGACTTGACTTTGACTTTCGTCGTGTCACCCAAACCGTAGCCCCCGGTCAAAATCACGGTATCGCCGTTGTTTACACCCGACAAAATCTCCACGCGATCTTTTGTTTCAATCCCCAGCTTCACTTCCACCGCTTTCGCCGTGTCGCCTTCCACCTTGTACACGCGCGTCTGGCCGGAATCGTTGTGGTAAATGGCTTCGGGCGGAACGGTTAGAGCGTTCTCATGCGTCTGCACGGGTACTTGGGCGTTCAAGTACATTCCCAACTTGAGCGTGCCGCCAGGATTTGCGATTCGGATGCGCACGTTGCCCACATTTGTTGCTGGGTCCACCGCCGGCGAGATGGCCACAATTCTTCCCTCGAATGTTTTGCCCGCGAAAGTATCACTTGCAATGGGCAGCATTTCACCGATATGAATCTTGCCAAGGTCGGCGGCCGGCAAGCTGCCCGACAGCTCCACTTCGGCAATGTTCGCCACTTCTACAATCGGCTGCGCCGCGGTGCCATCCACTTGCTCGCCGATGCTCGCGAAGCGTTTTGCCACCACGCCGTCGAGTGGCGAGAGGATTCTTGTACGTCCCACCTGCAGCTTTGCCGTCGATACGACTGCTTCGGCCTGATGTTCCGCTGCTTGCGCGACGCTCAATTGTGTCTTCGCATCCTCCAGGTCCTTGCCTGCCGCGATTCCGCGCTGGAAAAGCGTCTGGTTCCGCGCCAGATTCTGCTCCGCATTGTGTACCGTGGCCTGAGCTTGCGCGAGCGCCGCTTCGGCTTGCCGCAATTGATCTTCGAACGTGTGGCTATCGATTGTGGCCAGCACTTCGCCCGTGTGCACTCGATCTCCCTCTGCCACATTCAACCCCGTGATCCGCCCAGGGACAAGAGCGCTGACCTTCACGTCTTTGTTGGGCAACGCCACCACATTGCCGCTGACGGTCACGGATTGTTGAATGTTCGTACGCGTCACTTTCGTGACGCTTACTTCCGCCACCATTTGTGACTCGCCGGGCTGGTCACTGGAGCCCGAGCATCCCGAAAAAAGCATTACCGGCGCGATCACCAACGCCACGTTCAGCCCGATTTCCACCCACCGGCATTGTCTTCGCATCATCACTCTGCCCATTCAGTCGAGAGGAGTCCCGACGGTCGTTTCCAATTGCGCAAATGCCTGTTGAACGGCAAGCAAACTCTGCAAATATTGCTCTCGCACCGCCTGCACATTTTTCTGTGCGTCAAGCACCGAAAGAATGTTCGCCTTGCCCGCTTTGTAACTCTCCTCCGCCATGCCCTCGAGTTTATCGGCCGCGGGCATCAGCGAATCCTTATACAAGCGCGCTTGCGCCTCGCGCGAATCCAGTTGCAGGAAAGCCGATTCCACGTGCCCCTCGACCGCGCGGCGCGTGGCGGTCGCCTGATCTTCCAGTGCCACCAGGCTCGCGTCCGACTGCGCAATCTCTCCCTGGTAGCGCGTGAAAATCGGTACTTCCATGCTTACCTGGCTTCGTGGCCCGTAGCGAAAATTGTGAGGCGAATTGTAATCCATGCCAAGCGACACAGTCAGATTCGGAATGCGCTCAGCCTGATACAGGGCGCGCTGGCTCTGTTCGATTTTTTCCTGCTGCGTGATCCTTTGAAGATCGTAGTTCGAATTTGCCGCGCGTGTCAGCAAATCGTTCAACGCAGGCTCCGCGGGCAATTCT
>DASYYI010000159.1:0-10052 GCA_035933995.1 Candidatus Acidiferrales bacterium
GAACGCAGCGCCGACGCGCTGATTCGCATCCAACTTGCGGAGCCGGTAGACTCCTTGAACGCCGCCGTCGCCGCCTCGCTTATCCTTTACGAAGCCGCGCGCCAGCGTCGCTTGAGCAACGGCGCCGGCCAATGAAAGAAATGGAGCAATGGCGCCGGCCTGAAGGCCGCCGCTACGAAAGCTGACGGCAAGCCAAACGCGGGCGGCGTAAAGCCGCCCTACAATGCAAAGCGAAGGCCAACAGAAAACAAACTCATGAATCTTTTTCGCGCCATCGAACCCGAAGAAACAGAAAACGAGCCGCGCGGCGCGCGCCCGCTCGCCGACCGCATGCGCCCGCGGACGATCGACGAAGTCGTCGGCCAGGACGAACTCCTCGCCGCGGGAAAACCCCTTCGCACGCAAATCGAGCGCGACGACATGGTCTCCATGCTCTTCTGGGGACCTCCGGGCTGCGGCAAAACGACTCTCGCGCGCCTCATTGCCAAAAAAACGCGCTCCGAATTCGTCCCCTTCAGCGCCGTGATGTCCGGCATCAAGGAAATCAAGCAAGTGATGATCGCCGCCGAGGGCGCGCGCCATTACGGCCGCCGCACCGTCGTTTTCGTCGACGAAGTTCATCGCTTCAACAAAGCCCAGCAGGACGCCTTCCTCCCCTACGTCGAAGCCGGCACGATTCTGCTGATCGGCGCAACTACCGAGAATCCTTCCTTTGAAATCATCGCGCCTCTGCTTTCGCGCATGAAGGTTTACATTCTCCACGCGCTTTCCACTGAACAGACCATTGATCTTCTGCATCGCGCGCTAGCCGACAAGGAGCGCGGCCTCGGCAACGAGCAAGTCGAAATTTCTGACGACGTTCTCGACCGCATCGCGCAAATCGCCAATGGCGACGGCCGCGCCGCGTACAACACACTCGAAGCCGTCGTCCTCGGCACCGCGCCTGATTCTGCCGGCCGCCGCATCGTCTCGCGCGAACGTCTCGAAGACGTCCTTCAGCACAAGCTCCTCCCCTATGACAAAGCCGGCGAAGAGCATTTCAATCTCATCTCCGCGCTGCATAAATCCGTGCGCAATTCTGAACCTGATGCCGCTCTTTATTGGCTCGCGCGCATGCTCGAATCCGGCGAAGACGCGCTCTACCTCGCGCGCCGCCTCGTTCGCATGGCCAGCGAAGACATCGGTCTCGCCGATCCCGCCGCGCTTCAAGTCACTCTTGCGGCGATGAATGCCTTCGATTTCCTCGGCGCGCCCGAAGGCCATCTCGCTCTCGCCGAAGCCGCCGTCTATCTTTCGCTCGCGCCGAAATCAAATGCTGTTTACACCGCGTACAATTCCGTCCACGAAGATTTGCAGCGCACCATCGCCGAACCTGTTCCGCTGCATTTGCGCAACGCGGTCACCGGCTTGATGGAGCACATCGGCTACGGAAAGGGCTATCAATACGCGCACAACGCGGAAGAGAAAGTCACCAACATGACTTGCCTGCCAGACAGCCTGCGCGATCGCGTTTACTATCACCCCACCGATCAGGGCGTCGAAGCGCGCATTCGCCAGCGACTCGAAGAGATTCGCCGCATCAAATCAAAGCCGTCCGAACCGAAGCCTAAGGGAAGCTCGGCGCACGGCAACAAATCGAAGTGCGAATCGCCGCAAGAACGAAAACGCAAAGAAAAAGCAGATTCCTCGTCGCGTGGCTCCTCGGAATGACAGCCGCTATAGTTTTGTCGACGGTCATGAGTTCGGGTCCTTTTTGGTGTTGTCACTTGAGAACTAGCGAATCAGTTGCGTCAAGGCACGGCTTTAGCCGTGCCGTTAGCACGGAAGGTAAATGCGGCTTCAGCCGCTGAGGTCGTTATGAATCGGGGTCCACAATTTCGCGAATTACATGTAGCCAAACTCGCACTGCTTCTCGTCGCAATGTTTATTTGCCTCGCCGCAGCTCCGCTCACTCGCGCGCAGGACAAGCCTCTCGCCAGCTTCAAACTCGACTGCCGCACCTACTCCGTTTCCTCAGACGGCCGCGTTGCCTGCGCCGTTTTCCGCCAATTGAAATTCGAGCACTACACGATCGAGCGCGACAACATCTGGATGCTTTCCAGCAACGGCAAGAGCAAACTCATCGTCGACGGAGAAAAACTCGTCAAGTCTCCCTTGCCGTTCAGCTTCTCCATTCAGCGCGTCGCTTTCTCTCCCGACGGCCATCGCCTGACCGTTCAAATGCAAATCGATCAGGTCACCAACGCCGAAGGAGACACGCATCAAAGCCGCCTTGTGGATCTGATGACCGACGAAGGCAAGGAAATTTCCGTGGCAGGCACAAAAACCAGCGTCATCGAAGATGCCATCCAGGCCAACTGGCTCGCTGATCCGGATTCCGTCGCGTATCTTGTGCGCGACGCCAATTCCGAGCTTCTCTACAACGTCGGCCTCGTTCATCCCTCCGTCGGAGCTGGCAGCGTGATTTTCAAAGGCCACTTCCTCACCGCCGTCGTCTGGGACGCGCCGCGCAACGCCGCCGTCGCCATCGAGCGCGACGAAGCCCTGTCCGGCCCCATCAAACTCGTCCGTCTCGATCTTCTTCACGGCACGGAAGAAACTCTCGCCACTCTCGACGGTTACATTGGCCAGCTTGCGCTTTCGCCCGACGGGGATAAAGTCGCCTACTTTCGCGATGGTGATGCCCTCGAAATCCGCTCTCTCGCGAATCCCTCAACCGCCGTCACTGTGAACTGCGCCTACGGCACCGTCGTTTGGAGTGCCGACGGCCAGCGCATTCTCCTCAAGCGCGGCCCTGAAAAACAATTGGGCGATCTCGTTTGGGTTTCCATCCCCGGAGGCAATCTGACTCCCATTCTGCACGACCTCGTTTACCACAGCTTCGGCGTCTCTCCCGACGCGCACACCATCGCCGTCACCGAACCCGGCAACAACAAAATCTCCCTCTACCCGTTGCCGTAGTGCGAGCGTCGGGATTCGGACTGGAAGCTTAAAATGTTATGCAGCTCTCCAGGTCAGGGTATTTACATTTTCATTTTCATTTTCGTTTTTGCTTTCGCCTCGCCAACCGGTTTCGCCGCTTCGCTCAGAGGGATTTCCTTGCCTGAGCTGTCCACATAATGTATGTCGAACGCGGCGCTCGAATGCAGGAACAAGCTGCACGGAACCGTCCCCACGCACATCGCCTGATGGATGTTGTGCGACGGCATAAGTGCGTAGTCGCCACCGTGGAGAAACATCGGCTTGGCCCCGCCCTTCATTTCCGCGCGAAGCGTGCCGCCCACGACCAAGAGCGTTTCCTCCGCCGTGTGCCAGTGCCACGGCACGTGGCAACCCGGCCTGAAATGCAGCAGAAGAACCGACTCCTCGGTCATCGGATTCCCCCGCTCGGAAGCTCCCGTCATGCAGGCAGGCAAATTGGGCAGCGGGCCGAACTTCAGTGACGAATGCATGTTGACCACCGGCTCATTCGCGTTCTGGGCCCGCACGGTGACCAAACCCACAAATGCAACAACTCCGCAAAACAGCAGTGTCGCACGCAGCCATCTTGGAATGATCATCTTCGCTCTCCATGTAAATGAAAGGAAATTCCGGCCTGATTCCCCGGGCGCAGCAAAATGTACACCGGGCCGTCTCCGCAAACAAGTTCGGAGTCTCCCTGCCAGGCGGCATGACCACGTTCTCCGCGACCTATCAAAATGTGTTTGGGGGTTAAAATGCGTAAAGGCTAAAGTGACCGTCGAAATCGGTCGAAGAAGTTCACGGAGCCAGCGGCTTGCCAATTTCCCAGTGATGTCCGAAGGGATCAACCACTCTGCCGATGCGCCAACAGTGCTGGTTACTGACCGGCCAAACGACCTTGGCGCCGGCTTTCACAGCGCGTTCGAAGCAGGCGTCCGGATCTTCCACCACCAGCACGATTCGCACCGTGCCGCCTCCGAGAGACTCAGGGCTGAAATTCGCGTTCTCAGGCGATTCGTCAGCGACCCAAAAATCCGCGCCATCGACCGAAAGCTGAGCCACGACCGTTGCGTCCGGAGCGTCCACCCGGTACAGCACTTTCGCGTCAAAAGCTACCTTGTAAAATTCAATCGCGCTCGCTCCCCTCCGCACCGAGAGCAATGGCGCGATTGCTGTTTTGCGAGCACGAGGGTTGTCACTCACAAAAGAACTCCTCCTGGGACGATAATTTGCATTATTCAGCGGTCGCAACGTCCCGGGCGAACCGTATCGAATCCTTCAGGTTTCGACGGCCTTACTTCGATGCGAATCTCCTGAAGAAACTCGTCGGCTCCCATGTGGGCCGTGCCGCCTCATCCGCGACGCGATCCGACAGCAAAAAAAGCATGTGCGCGAATTTTCCCGCCGCTTCCTGATCTACAGGCTTTTGATCGACATCGTCCGACGGCGCGTGATACCGCGTATGCACCCAATCATTGAAAATTTTCTCCTGCGGCGACCCTTTCACGTACCCAAATTTGAACGCCAGCGCCGGCACGCCTCGCTTTATGAAACTATACTGATCGCTGCGAATAAACCGGTTCGCTGCCGGTTGCTCATCTTCAATCACGTCGATTCCATCCGCCTTCCCCACCGCACGAATATCGTCGCCCAACGTCGACTCATCCAGGCCCTGCACCTGCAAATATTTCAGCGGAAACAGCGGCAGAAACATATCCATGTTAACGTCCGCAATAATATTTTTCGCGGGCACCGAAGGATGGTTCGCGAAATACCACGAGCCAAGTTCTCCCTCTTCCTCTCCGCAAACCGCCAGAAACATCACCGACCGCTTCGGCTTCGTCCCTGACTCGCGAAAATCCCGCGCAATCTGAATCAGCGCCGCCACGCCCGACGCATTGTCCATCGCGCCATTGTAAATATCGTCGCCATTCACCGCCGCGCCCTTGCCCAAATGATCCAGGTGCGCGCTCACAATCACATACTCCTTTTTCAGTTGCGGGTCCGAGCCCTCAATCACTCCCGCAACGTTTGGCGCTTCCAGCGGAGAATTTTCCACGGTGATCGTCGCGCGTATTTTCGCCGTCAGCGGAAAACGCGGCAAGGGCTGCTTCGCTTTCGCCGCCGCCACGATCTGCGCCATTGTGTGTCCCGACCCTGCCAGAAACTCATCGGCATCGCTCGGATTGATCGTCATCGCAATCTGCATTCCCTGATCCTGGCGCAGCGTCGCGTCCGCAAGCTCCAGCGAAGGCCGCTGCCGGTTCCCCGCGATGCGCTCCCACGGAATTTCCTGCGCCGACGGATTCGGTATCGTTGCAATTCCAATCGCTCCCGCCGCTTTCAACGCTTTCCAGCGCTCGCCAGTCGACTCCTCATGCGCGCGCAGCGGATCCTTGATTGTCGAAGGCCCGCCCGTCAAATAAACGGCAATCTTCCCCCGCAAGTCCATGCCCGCCAGATCGTCGTACTGCGCTTCCGGCACCGACATCCCATATCCCACGAACACCATTCCCGCATCAATTTGCTTCGCCGTATCGCCCGTCGGCCGCAAAAACGCCTCTTTGCCCAATCTCAAATCCGTCTTTTTGTCGCCCTGCACGATCGCCAGCGTCGTCCGCACTTCGTCAATCTGGTGCGACTCAAATTGCACCGGCTGGAAATAACCCACCGTTCCCCCGGGTTTCAATTCTTCTTTCTTGAACCGTTCCGCCACGTATTCCGCCGCTGCTTGATACCCGGGACTTCCTGTCATGCGCCCCTCGAGATCGTCGCTCGCCAGATACTTCACATCGTTCCACCAGCGCCGCCCTTCCGCTTTGTCGTCATTCGTCGCCGCAACCGCAAACGCGCCAAACAAAATCATCACCGCCGCCGCCGAAATCGCTTGCCGATACGGAAATCGTCTCATTCGTGTCCTCATCCGCGGAATCGCCTCGCGTGTTCCTTCATCATGCACCTATCCATCACGACTATCAGACCCGCCGCCCGCGCCCGTTCCGCCGCCGCTTCATGAATCACGCCTTCTTGCATCCACACCGCTTTCGCGCCAATCGCAATCGCGCTCTCCACAATCTGCGGCACGAATTCCGAACGCCGGAAAATATCCACGATGTCCACTTTTCCGCGTATATCTTCCAGGCGCGCCACGGCCCGCTCGCCCAACACTTCCGTCTCGTTCGGATTCACCGGAATGATTTTGTACCCGGCGCGCTGCAAATATTCCGCCACGCCGTGGCTCGGCCGCATGGCGCTCGACGACAATCCCACCACCGCAATCGTCCGGCTCGTCTCAAGCAACTCGCGAATCGGATCGCTCGTCGCCACCGTTGTCGTATCGCTTCTCCTTGTTTCGTCCGCGCCGGTCAACTCCGCACTCGCTCCCCGGCCTTCGCAGTCGCGGAGCCTGTTTGCAATTGCCCCAGCGCCCGCAGAAACGCATCATTCTCTTCCGGCATCCCCACGCTGACGCGAATCGCTTTCGGAAATCCCATCCACGCCATCGGCCGCACAATCACTCCCAGCTTCAACATCTCTTCCGCCAACGCGTCCGCTCCTTCGCCCACTTCCACCAAAACAAAATTCGTCACCGACGGAACGAACTTCACGCCCATCTCGCGCAATCCTTTTTCGAGTTGCGCAAACCCGTCGCGATTCACCTCAATCGAACGCCGCACGTGCTCGAAATCATCGAGCGCCGCCAGCGCCGCGGCCTGCGCCGCGCCCGACACGGGGATCGGCAACCGTATTTTGTCAATCTCCGTCAGCAATTCCGCCGGACCGATGCCGTATCCAATGCGCATCCCCGCCAGCCCGTACACTTTCGAAAATGTCCGCAGCACCAGAATATTTTTACCTTCGCGCACCAGTTCAAGCGATCGCGAATAATTCGTCATCTCCACGTACTCGTAATACGCCTCGTCCAGCACCACCAGCACGCGCTCCGGCACTTTCGCCAAGAATTCCGCGAATGCGTCCGCGTCAAACGCCGTCCCTGTGGGATTATTCGGATTCGCAATGTAAATCAGTTTCGTCTCTGGCTCGACCGCGCGCGCCATCGCATCCAGATCAAACGAATAATTCTTCAGCGGCACGGCAATCAGCTTCGCGCCCATTTTTTCAGTGGCAATGTAATACAGCGGAAACGATCCCTCCGAGGTCACCGCGCTCTCGCCTGGCCCCAGCAGCACCGAAGCCGCCAGATGAATCAGATCCGTCGATCCGCACCCAACAACAATATTCCCGCGCGGCACGTCCAGCCGCTTCGCCAGCGCCTCGCGCAAATAGTAGCTCCCGCCATCCGGATAACGATTCGCTTCCGCGAGCGCCCGCTTCGCCGCTTCCACTCCTAGCAGCGAAGGCCCCAGCGGATTTTCGTTCGACGCCAGCTTAATCGCGCGTATCCCCAGTTCGCGCTCCACTTCTTCGACTGGTTTGCCCGGAACGTACGCGTCAATTTCGCGTATATACTGCGGTATCCCATCGTGCGCAGCCTTCGTGCGTCGCGAATTTTCCTCGTGCGAGCGTTTCTTCATTCGGCCCTCAGTGCTTTCGCTTCGAAAAACGATTGCTCACCGACCGGCCCGCCGATTGGCGCGTAGCCCCGCCCGAGCTTGATCTTTTAGGGTGGCCCATGCTCGTTTTATGAGCGTGGGGCTTTTTCGCAACACTGCGTTTGGCATCCGTGATATTACGTCCTCGCGCCGCCGGTTTCGTCCCGCCTCGCGCCGCGACAATTTCGCCGCTTCCCTCCGGATGCAGCTCCGCCCGCGTCACCGCGCGTTCAAGCTCCGCCACTTCATCGCGAGTCACGTGACGGTATTCCCCCGGCCCGAGCGGCCCCAGTTCCAAATGCCCCACCGCGATCCGTTTCATTTTCTCGACCGGATGCTTGCTCGCAAACAGCGCGTCGCGAAACGCGTCTTTGCTCACGCCCGCCGTCGTCACGTCCCACCAACCGCCCGGCATTCCTTTCGCGCGTTGCATCTTCACGCGACCGCGCGTTTGCACGACGCGCAATTCCGCATCGCTCAACGCGCCGGAAACTTTGCAGCAATATTTCTGCGGCAACGCGTGCGCGCGCATCATCCGATTCGCCAGGTCCCCGTCATTCGTCAACAGCAGCAGCCCCGACGTGTGATATTCCAGCCTACCCACGGGAAATACGCGCCCCTGCACGCCCGAAAGGAAATCGGCGACTGTCCTGCGCCCCTCTGGATCGCGCAGCGTCGACACCACTCCATCCGGCTTGTGCAACATGATGTAGACTTTCGTCTCGCGCTCGCGCAGCAATTTCCCCGACACGCGAATGTGATCCCGCGCCGCGTCCGCCTTCGTGCCGAGCTCCGTCACCACTTGCCCGTTCACTGCCACTTGACCCGCCGTAATCAATTCCTCCGCGTGCCGCCGTGAAGCGACTCCCGCTCGGGAAATAATTTTCTGCAGCCGCTCCTCCATCGGTTATTTCCTGCGCTCCGCGCGATCCTGCGCCTTCACAACAATCGGCTCGAAGTACTTCGGCACAATCACCTGCGTCTTCGGTGAAGCCGCTTTTACCTCCGCCACGAACGACTGCACCCTCTCGATCGCAGGCTCCTGCGATGTGCTGTACGGGACATTGAAGCGGTCCCAATGCGTTGGCAGCACCAGACGCGGATAGCCGAGCGCTCGCAGCAAGCGCGGTGTGTATCTGTAAATTTCCCGCCTCGGCGTCAACGCGCCCACAATTGCCACATCCGGCCGCAGTCCATCCACTTCGCGCTCGATATAGTTCATGGAGCCGAACACCAGGATGCGGACGCCATTCAGACGAATCAAGTACGCGAGCGTTCCGCCCTCAATGAGCAGGTCGCGCACGCGAAACGGCGCTGTCGCATTCGCAGGAAAGATCGTCGAGGGCGGCGGCATCGGAAAGTGCGAAATGTTCGGGTTGTGACGCAGAATGGCATGGAGGCTGGGAATCACCCGCACGGAGAAGACTCCAAACTCCAAGTCGTCGCCGCCTTGCACTATCGTAAGCTGGCTATCTGGCACGCCGCTCGCCCGCGCAAAATTAATCGCGCTTTCCGTCCCGATCACCAGGGCACCAGTTTTTCGCGCAATGTACGGCGTGTCCAGCACATGATCGATATGCGTGTGCGTGAGCAGAATGAAGTCCGCGCGCTTGATGTGCGCATCAATCACGGCTTTGTCCGAAACGGCCGCGTCGTCGAGGGTGAACGTGCGGCGAGAATCCCCGGATAGCACCGGGTCGTCCGGCGTGACCATCTTCAGCCGCGACAGATACGGATCCACGAGAATCACTGTCTTGCCGTTCGTGATCTCCCAGCCGGCAGTGCCCAAATAAGAAAGGCGCACTTCGCCTTGTGCGCGCGCGTATCCGGAAAGCATCGCGCCAGCGAGCAAGCAAAAAACCATGGCGAGAAAACACTTTCTCATCCTCTCACCTTCCCGCGGCTTTGCCTTGCGCTCCATCATTGGAATCGTTTGCTCCAGTAAACTCGTTCGATGCCTTTCGCGGTCTTGCTTCGTTGGCTTCGCCGCTTCCTTCGCCCGCAGTCACGTCATTGACTGTCTGAACATCATTTTCGCTCGCGCCGCTCGCCCGCGGCTCGCGCGTCACCAATTCCGGCCGCCCAATCGGGGGCGCCACGTTTCCTTCTTCTTCCGGCTCCGTCGGGGCAATCCCCTCATCCGCGCCCAGCGCCGCTTGCGCCAGTTGCTCGAATTCCTTCAAGCTCGGCAACTCCTCCAAATCCGCCAGCCCGAATCGCATCAGAAAATCCTTCGACGTGCGGTACAAAATCGGCCGTCCCACCGCTTCTTTGCGTCCCGCCGTCGTGATCAGCCGCCGTTCGAGCAGCGTCTTCACCACGCCGCCGCAATTCACGCCGCGCACTTCATTGATTTCCGGCAACGTCGCGGGCTGCTTGTACGCAATCACCGACAGCGTTTCGAGGGCCGGCATCGTCAGCCGCAGTGGAGGCCGCAGGCCCTTGATGAATCTGCGCACCACTTCATGGTGCTGTGCCTTCGTGTACATTTTCCAGCCGCCCGCCACTTTGCGGATCTCGACGCCGCGCTCCTCCACC
>DASYYI010000195.1:0-21364 GCA_035933995.1 Candidatus Acidiferrales bacterium
AAGGATGGATTCATGAGCAAGAAACTTCTGATCGTCTTTTTGCTTTTGGCGCTTCCCGCCATCGCCCGGGCACAGAGCCAATGGGTTCTCGAAAAATCGACCCTTACGTATCATGTATCTCACCCCTTGCATGAGTCCGAAGGCACGAGCCATGCGGCACGAGGCAAGGGCGTTTGCCAAGCTGGGCAATGTGATTTCTTGATCGCCGTGCCTGTCAAATCGTTTGATTCGGGAGACAGCAATCGGGATCTCCACATGCTTCAAGTGACGCGGGGCGCGCAATTTCCGATGGTCACCGTGCGCGTTCACTTGCCTGAAGCAGCCCTTACATCAGCAACGATTCATTGCGACTTGGAGATTCAATTTGCCGGTCAGACAGCGACTTATAAGCAGGTTCCATTCCAGGCGGTGACCCATGGAAACGATACTGAGATAACCGGAACCATTCCCATGACGGTATCCGATTTCAAGATCGACCCTCCGAAACTGTTGATGGTCCCAATCAAGAACGACATACCGGTGCGCGTGGACATGACCTGGCAGCAGGAAAAATAGTATCCGCGAGACTGAAGGAAGCCTACCGGCGGTCGGCGGCGAGGTGGCGAACGTCGCGGCCCGCGACCATGTAAATGACATCTTCCGCGATATTGGTGGCATGGTCGCCGATGCGTTCGAGATTCTTGGTGACCAGCACGAGCTCAAAAGCCGGAAAGACGACCGCGGAATTTTCCATCATGTAGGTGAGGAGCTCGCGGAAAATCTGATCGCGGAGATGATCAACTTCGTCGTCGCGGACGAGGACCGATTTCGCAAGTTCCGCATCGCGATGGACTAGCGCGTTCAGGCTGTCGCGAACCATGCCTTCGGCGAGTTCGCTCATGCGCGGCAAATCGACATACGGCTTGACTTGCGGATGACGGAGAATGCGAAGGGCCGACTGCGCGATATTGACGGCCTGGTCGCCGATGCGTTCGAGGTCGTTGTTAATGCGCGAAGCGGAAAGGATGAAGCGCAAGTCGACGGCCATGGGCTGTTGCAAAGCGACAAGCTGCATGACGCGATCGTCAATTTCGATCTGCATTTCATTGATGGCTTTTTCCTCTTCGAGCACCCGCGTGGCGAGAGCTTCGTCCTTTTGAAACACGGCCTGCACCGCTTGATGGACGGAACGCTCCGCGAGGCCCGCCATCCAGAGCAGGCGCTCCTTCAATTCCTCAAGATCGTGTTCGAAATGGCGTTCCATTAATACTCCTTAGACACTCCTCCGCGAAAATATGCAACAGAAATCCTAGCCGAAGCGGCCGGTGATGTACGCCTCGGTGCGCGGATCAGAGGGCGTGGTGAAGAGTGTTCCCGTCGCCTGATACTCAATCAAATGACCATCCAGAAGGAATGCCGTAAAGTCGCTGACGCGGGCGGCCTGCTGCATGTTGTGGGTGACAATAACAATCGTCCAAGTTTTCTTCAGTTCAAAGAGTAACTCCTCGATCTTAGCGGTGGAAATCGGATCGAGCGCCGAGCAAGGCTCGTCGAGTAAAAGCACCTCGGGATTCACCGCCAGGGCGCGGGCGATACAGAGGCGCTGCTGCTGGCCTCCGGAAAGCCCCAGGCCGGATTGATGGAGCTTGTCTTTCACTTCATCCCACAGACCGGCCCTGGTCAAAGCGAGCTGCACGCGCTCGCTCATTTCAGGGCGTCGCAATTTTTCGTATAGCCGAATGCCAAACGCGATGTTTTCGTAAATCGACATCGGGAACGGAGTGAGCTTTTGGAAGACCATGCCGACCTTGGCCCGCAACTGGCCGATGTTTTTAGATGTCAAAATGTTTTCGCCGTCGAGGATGACCTCGCCCTCCGCGCGCTGGCCGGGATATAGGTCGTACATGCGATTGAAAATTCGCAAAAGCGTTGACTTGCCGCAACCCGACGGCCCAATGAATGCCGTGACGCTATTTTGACGGATTTCGACGTTAACATTTTTGATGGCACGGAACTTGCCGTAATAGAAATTCAAATCGTGAGCAGCGATTTTCACTGGCAGTTGGGCTGCGCTGCTGCCTTGCGCAATATCGCCGGGTTTGATGGAAATGGGAACAGTCGCCATTCGGAATCCTTCCGGTCGGTCGTGAGTCATTTAGGCGCCTGGACCTTACCTAGGAACAAACGCGCGACCAAGCTGAGCACCAGCACGAACACGACGGTGATGAAGGCTGCGGCCCAGGCCATTTGCTGCCAGTTCGCGTAGGGACTTAGAGCAAATTGGAAAATCACCACCGGAATATTGGCGATCGGACGGAACAAATTGGTAGAGAAGAACTGGTCGTTTAGGGCGGTGAAGAGCAGGGGGGCCGTCTCGCCGGTGATGCGCGCCAAACCGATTAGGATGCCGGTGAGAATGCCGGCGCGCGAGGCTTTCCAAGTCACTTTGGTGATCACGACCCAAGCAGGCGCACCCAATGCGATGGCGGCTTCACGCATATCGCTGCCGACCAAGCTGAGCATTTCGTCGGTGGTACGCACGATGATCGGGACCATCAAAACCGCCAAGGCGACGCTACCGGCCAGCGCCGAAAAATGTCCCATCGGAGCGACAACGATGGCGTAGGCAAACAAGCCGATTTCGATGGACGGCACGCTTAGCATGATGTCGTTGATGAAACGCACAGCGTTAGCGGTGCGGCTGCGAAAGCCGTATTCCGCCAACCACGTTCCACCCATCAGGCCAATGGGTACTCCGATGAGCATCGATAACCCCAACAAAACCAAGCTGCCGACGAACGCGTTGCGCAAACCGTAGGCGTCGGTGCCGGGCGGCGGCGTGTCTTGGGTGAAAAGGCTCCAATGCATCCCGGCGAGGCCGAATTTCAGCGTCGTCCAGAGGATCCAAAACAGAAAGAACACCCCGACCAGCGTGGCAGCAGCCATGAGGATTTTGGTCGCCGCGTCGACCACACGCCGTCTGGCAAGCACGCCTACACTGGTCACGCAGGCGCTCCTTCCCGGCGGCCGAGGCGGCGCATCAATAGCACGGCGAGCAACCGCACGGTTAGAGTGACGGCAATGAGGATCAAGCCCAAGTAAATTAACGAAGACAGATACAGTTTGGTCGTCGCTTCGGTGAATTCGTTAGCGAGGACCGAGGGAATCGTGGCTCCTGGCATTAACAAGCTCGACGACAGCACGTTGCTATTGCCGATAACGAAAGTCACCGCCATCGTTTCGCCCAGCGCGCGCCCCAGACCAAGAAAAATGCCGCCAATCACGGCCGAACGAGTATAGGGCAGGATGATCTGCCAGGCGACTTCCCAAGTGGTAGCTCCCATGGCATAGGCGGATTCACGCAACGACGAAGGCACAACCAGGAACACATCACGCATGATAGACGACATATATGGCAGAACCATGATCGCTAAGATGATCCCGGCGGTGAGCATGCCTATGCCCATCGGTGGGCCTTGGAACAATAATCCGATTCCTGGAATTGCCCCGAGATGGTCGTTGATCCAAGGCTCGATGTTAGCAAAGACCGGGGCGAATACCAAAAGACCCCATAAACCGTAGACGATACTGGGGATGGCGGCCAAGAGTTCGATCGCCCCAGCGACGGGTCTTTTAATCCAAGGTGGAGCGATCTCGGCGATGAACACCGCGATCCCGAAGCTGACTGGCACGCCAAGGACCATCGCAATGGTGGAACTGACCAGCGTGCCGACAATGAATGGGAAGGCCCCAAAAGTCTGGGTGACCGGATTCCATTGGCTCGATTTGAGAAATCCCCAAATACCAAATGTTTGAATCGCTGTCCAGCTATCGTAGGCGATCGCGATGACAGTGGCGAAGAGCGCGGCGGCGGCCAAAAATGCCGCGAATACTGCCGCCTTGTGGAAGAGAAAATCGGCCGACAGGCGCCACGACCTGCCGACCGATTTGGGCTCATCGGATACGGGCTGTATGCCGCTCTGCACCGCAACGTCCGAGCCGTTCATAGGTTTCCCTTATCGTGAAAGTTCACTGAGTCGGCGCCACGCTCAGATACTATAGCCGAGTTCCTTTTTCCAGTACGACTTGATGGCTTCGACAGTGCTCGGCGGTAACGGACCGAACGCGATCGACTTGGCCATGTCTTGCCCGTGCTCGAAGCCCCAGTCGAAGAACTTCATCACCTCCATATTAGTCGCTTTGGGAGCATTCTTGCGCAAGATTTGCCACGTGCAACCGGAAATCGGCCAGGTGTCGGGGCCGGGCTTGTCGGTGAGGATCACATAAAAATCCTGCGCCGTGGCCCAATCCACATGGCCCGAGGCGTCCTGGAAGCCTTTAAGACTGGGGCTAACGACCTTGCCGTCGCGATTGATCATGCGGGCATAGGACCCGTGAGTCTCCAAGAGGTAGGCGTACTCGACGTAGCCAACGGACCCGGGGATGCGCTGTAGGTATGAGGCCACGCCTTCGCTCCCCTTGCCACCGACGCCGGTGGGCCAAGACACGGCGGTATTTTCGCCGACTTTTTCCTTCCATTCGGGGCTGACTTTCGACAGGTAATCAGTGAACGTGAACGTCGTTCCGGAGCCATCCGAACGATGCACGACGGTGATGTCCAGATCGGGCAGCTTCAGGCCGGGGTTGAGTTTGGCGATCGCCGGGTCGCTCCACTTCTTAATCTTTGCAAGATAGATATCGGCGATGACCGGACCGCTGAGAACGAGCTGGCCCGCTTTCACGCCAGGAATATTGTACCCCATGGCTGCGCCAGCTACCGCAGTGGGGAATTGGATCAGGCCCGCAGCTTTCAAATCCTCGGGCTTGAGCGGCATGTCACTGGCACCGAAAGCCACCGTGCCGGCCTTAATTTGGGCGATTCCGCCGCCCGAACCGATGGATTGGTAGTTGATTTCGGTGCCGGTTAGCTTTTGGTAGGTGGCGGACCATTTGGCCACTAGGGGATAGACCCAAGTGCTGCCAGCACCGGTCAGACCGGACTGCGCCCGGACGGCTGGGATAACCAGCGCGCACGCTACGGTTAGCGCAAGCGCCGCGCCCATCTTCTTAAGAGACTTCATGCTTCCTCCTTCGCCAATTTTTATCTCTACCTCGAGTCCTGATATAACTTGCAACTACCACCACAAAAAAGCCGTCGGGAGAATTCAAGACCCACGGGCGCTAAGGCAAATCGTAACGCAAGTACGACGCTGAACCTCGGCCGAGTCACATTACTCCTTGCCAGGTTTGCCAAGCGACGGCGCGGAGCCCGGGAGCGTATACCGTAAGTCCAGGAAAACGATGCTGGTATGCGCATTCGCAGGTTGCCCCGTAGCAACGAACCATGGGTTTCTGGTCACGTACGAATACTGTCCGATGAGGCTGAGTGCACCGTACTTCGCATCCTTCCAGAAGTTGTTGCTGAAACCGAAGCTACCCTCCTGTATGGAGCGATTGTGTCCGGACGACGGGGATGGGCATCCGGTGACGGTGGAGGGGGAAAAACCCCAACCGACAAAGCATCCGCTGGTGTCGGTCTGCACATTCCGAGAGATGTACACCAAGCCGTAATAGCCGAAGAGCGTGGTGTTATGTTGCGTAAATTCAAGACCATCGACCGTGGACCCCGAATGCACCAAAGAAGGGCTCCCGTTAGCTCGTATGACCAGATCCGGAGTTTGACCGAAGATGTAGCGGCCACCGCCGTCGCCCCAGTAGTTATGGGTGAGCACGCGCAAGCCATTGGTTATCCCGAAGTCCAAATTCACGAATCCTGCACCGCCCGTTGCCGAGTAGTGGGTTGTCGTTGCCTGGTTGTATAGCTGAAAGAATCGCGCGATTCCGCCAACTTCGAAGTGGAGTCGCTTGGAGGGATCGAAGACAATCTTGGAGATGATATCCGGAGCGCGGTTTGGAGGACTTAGGGTGGTGGTCCCATTGTCCAGCTCACCGCCTGCGTAGACGGCGCAGCACGAGGGGAGGGTAATGGCTGCTGATCCATTGGTCCCGCCCATATACTGATCCGGCGAATCCAAGGCGATAGCGAACGCCGCCTTGTCGTTGGGAAAATGGTAGGCGAGACGGAGTTCTGGAATGCGTCCCCAGACGTCGCCGAGTTGGTAGTTTGTGTCCATGAGATCGGAGAAGAAAATATCTCCCGGCAACGGTGACACGCCTACGCGATTCGGCGTTGCCAGACTCCACGTTTGACCCCCCAGTACCTCCCAAGCACCTCGGCGAAGGTCAACCCAATACAAGCGCGAGCGCAACGTGTTGCTGTTGCTGCTTACGGCTAGGTTTGCAGGAGCATTGCCCAGGAAATCGGCCTCCATGTAGCCGATCACGTGAGAACCTTTTACGTTTGCGTCCACGCGGAACCCGATACGCGAGTTCTGCATGCTGAAGCGAAGCTCGCTCTCATTCGTCTGAAATACGGAAGGGCCGCCGTACGGAATGCCGGCGAAGTTTGTGCCGATGCCGCTTCCCCCGTTTCTGCTGCGCCACACGCTTGTGAAATCCATAAATCCGACAGGGGTAATGTAGGCGCTGCCAATTTTGAACGAGAGTGGGGATTCGTTCGCCTGGTCACCTTGCGCGGCTGCCGGGGATGCCGCCGAGGCTGGGGTCGTTGCGACTGCCGCGGAGCTAGCCGCAGTTGTATTCGTTGCCACCGACGAACTTTCATTACCAGTCGTTGCCGCGTTTTTCGTGGTCGAATTCGATTCTGCGCCGGCCAATGAGACACCGGCAGAATTTGCGTCTTTTTCGAGCGTAACCGGTGCAGGAGAAACGGATGCATCGCGGCCTTGGTGCTGGAGCGCGTTTATTTCTCGCTGTTGGTCATCCAGGACCTTGCGTTGTTCGGTCAGTTGTTGCTGTTGCGCTTGAATTAAATCTCGAAGCTTCTGGAGTTCCGTAGCCGGAGCAACCGCGTCGGGCTTTGCTGCGGCGGACGCAGCTTTCTTGGGTGTCGTTGTCGAAGTCGCCGGAGAAGATTTGGCGGACCTATCCTTACTCCTGTCTCCATCGGAATTTGCAAATGTGGGCATCGCCGACATGAGCGCCACTGCCACAAAACCAACCAAAATCATTCTCATCTTGCCTCCTTGGGAATTTTTGCGCGTTCTTGCGACGGATTGAATGCCGGGAATCACAGTATAAGCCCTCGAGACGCAAACTATATAGAAACTCGGGTAGCCGCTCGGCGACCAAAAATGGGTGGCTGGCACCGGGGGGTGCCAGCCAATCGGGGTGACGCAGCAGACTCTTCCGCAGTATTGGCGTCGTGGGGTGTCGGTCAAGTTCTGCTCCGTGGATCGAGGAGAGTCTGCGATATGCATTTGAACGGAAGATAAGCAGTAGATGAATGTTCTGTTACAACTACTCGGCGGCGGATTTGCAGCCACTGATATTGGACGAGTTAGGCCGCTTGTGGCGGATGTCGAGGCCGCGCAGCCAGAAGACGATATCTTCCGCAATGTTTGTGGTGTGGTCAGCGATGCGCTCCATGTTTCGGGTGGCCAGCATGTACTGCACATGAGCAGGGACCAACGAAGAGTCGCGCTTCATGGCCGAGAGCAAGTACTCGAAGATTTGGTCACGGAAGTCATCAATTGCCTCTTCGCTTTCGAGGACTTCGTTGGCGAGCGTGAGGTTGCGATAGATGAGCGCACCGAGGCAACGGCCGACCATGGCCCGCACGGAAGCAGCCATCGGCTCGAGCTCGGCCGGCGGCTCAACGCCGGGCATTTGGGAAAGAGAGATGACGCGTTGGCAGATGTTGACGGCGAGATCGCCCATGCGCTCCAGATCGTTGTTAATTTTCAAGGTGGCGACGATGTGGCGCACTTCGTCTTCGGGCAAGTTACCGCCGCGAAGCTGGCGCACCGCGTGATCGTCGATGATAATCTCCATTTCGTTGATGCGCGGCTCCGTGACGAATACTCCGCTGGCGATTTCTTCGTTACTCGAAAGCAGAGCCTCGAGGGCCCGGCTGACTGAGCTTTCGACCGTGCGCGCCATGGAAACAAGACAACTTTCGAGAGCCGTTTGATACACGTTTCCGCTGCTGGTGGCCGGCGACGCCATGGTTTTGGCCTCCTTTTTCAAAAAAGCCTTATCGTGGATGGGACTTTTACGCGACAAGCATGAATGGAGGACATTGCAGAAAGATGACGCACGTATAAAGTCTGCGAGAAAGGCTCAAGCAGCGACAGGCAGGGAAAAATGGAATTGCGAGCCCTCCGCCACCGTGCTATCGACCCAGATCTGCCCGCCATGGGCTTCGACAATGTGCTTGGAAATGGCCAGGCCGAGACCCGTGCCGCCGACTTCGCGCGAGCGTGCGGCGTCGACACGGTAAAATCGCTCAAAGATGCGGACGTGATCGGCTTGCGGGATTCCAATCCCCGTGTCCGCAACCGTGATCACCACGAAACCTTCCCTCCTCGCCGCACTAACACTGATGCTGCCGCCGGCAGGCGTGTACTGAATGGCGTTGTCAAGCAAATTGCGCATCACTTCGCGGAGAAGGTTGGCGTCGCCGAGGATACGGGGAATATTTCGCGCCAGATCCGCGATGGCGAGAGAGAGCTGCTTCTGGCTGGCCGCACCGCGCGCGGATTCGACGGCGGCTCCAATCAACGCTCGGAGATCCACCGCCTGAAAATCCATATCGAGCTTCCCCGCTTCGATACGAGAAAGTTTCAGGAGATCGTCGGTCAGTCGCGACAAACGAGCGGCGTGGTTCCGAATGATTTCGACGAAGTGCCGGTTATTCTGAGGATCTTCGAGGGCGCCGCTCAAAAGTGTTTCAGCGAAACCTTGAATTGCGGTGAGCGGAGTACGAAGTTCGTGGGAAACGTTGGCCACAAAGTCCTTTCGCACTTGTTCGAGGCGGCGAAGGTCCGTGATTTCGTGGAGGACAACGACTGCTCCGAATGGCTCGTTTTTTTGCTGCGCCTCAGTGACAGCGCCATTGAACGAGCGGATCGGTGCGACGGTTACGGAGAAATTGCGTGGCTGCGCGATTCCCAAAGAAATCTCCCCGTGAAGAATTTCTTCTCCGGAAAGCGCTTGGCGGATCAATTCGAGAATATGAGTTTGGCGAATCACCTCTACGGCGGGCTTGCCTTCGATGCCGGGCGAACCTGCGTCCCAAATTTTCGCAAATGCCTGATTGCAAAAAGTGACGCGTTCGCGGGCATCGACCACGGCGATACCCTCCACCATGCTACGCAGGATTGCGGCAGAGCGATTGCGTTCCTCGGTGAGCGAGCGAATTGTAGCGTTCAGATGAGCGGCTGTTTCGTTGAGGATGCTCGCCAAATCGCCAAGCTCGTTGCCGCGCTCCCGCGGCAAGGGGCGGAAGTCGCCTGCAGCCAGACGGCGGCAAAAATCCTCCAGGCGTTGCACACGATTTAGATACCGGCGCGAAACGAGCAGCGTGACACCGATTCCGATCAGGAGAACAACGAAAGAGATTTCCAACAAGGTGCGTCCGACATTCGCGAGGCCCTGATCGATCTGCGCGAGAGGCGTCGCGGAAAGAATCGCATTGCCGTGAAAGATGCGCGCCACGCAGAAATCGACGCCCGCGAGGGCGCCGAGCAAAAGGACCAGGTAGGCGAGTCCGAGCGTCCAAACGGGATTAGCTCGCACTGGTTTCAAAGATGTAGCCCGCGCCACGGACAGTTTTGAGGTACTCCGGCTTTTCCGGATTTTTTTCCATTTTTTCGCGCAGGCGCCGGACGTAGACGTCCACGCTGCGGGGCGTGACAAAGCGGTTGTCTCCCCACACTGCATCGAGCAACTGATCGCGCGAAAAAACGCGATTGGGCCGGGACGCCAAATAATAGAGCAATCGGAATTCGAGGGTGCTGAGTGGAAGAGTTTTACCTTCACGCTGGGCGCGATAAGAAACCGGATCAACCCGGAGCGAACCCACTTCGAGAGGTTTTGCTTCCTCCCCGGATGGATGAACGCGCCGAAGCAGCGCCTTGACGCGAGCCACAAGCTCGCGGGGACTAAATGGTTTGGTGACGTAGTCGTCGGCTCCCAGTTCAAGGCCCACGACGCGGTCCGCTTCCTCGCCGCGCGCAGTCAGCATCAGAATGGGCAGGCGATTCAGTTTCTCGTCGCGGCGAATCTCCTTGCAGATTTCCAGGCCGGAGAGTTTCGGAAGCATCAGATCGAGAATGAGCAAGTCGGGAGGTGATTTCCTGATTTGCGCCAGGCCGCTGACGCCATCACCGTACGCCAGGACCTGGAAGCTGTCTTTTTCAAGATTGTAACGAACCAGCTCCACAATGTCCTTATCATCTTCAATGATGAGGATTCGCGACTGAGGATTCACGATAGCGAGAGCATAGCGGAAGGCGTGCGCGTCAGCAAGAAGACGGCTGCATCGTTACAGAATATTCACAATTGAGCAGCCTGCGCGCCACGATGAACACCGGATCGTTGGGGTTCGGCCCATGGCTTGCTCTGTAATTACTGTGGCATTTAGCGACGCTTCAAAATGCAGAAAGAACAACGTGATTGCGGGACAGGCTGCGGCCTGGGTGTGACGCGGCGGTTTATTTAGCTGCAAAAAATTGCAGGTTGGACGCATGTAAGTGTGAGCGAGTTTGGGGACTTGATTGTTAGCGAAAACGAATGCGCGAGTTGCAGAAAGTTTGGACGCCGCTGTGGGCATGGAATGGGTTACGGGGAATGTGAGGTGTGCGTGCGAGTAGTGCGGAGTGCGCAAAAGCTGCTGAAGTTTGGCTGCGCCCTAGTGTGCTTGGCGGTGATAGGTGTTGCAATGCTGATCACTACCGGAGCGCACGCCGCAATTCACCGTCGGAAAACGAAAAATTCTTCCACGCTGCCGCTGCGTTTTGAAACCAATCGTGGCCAAACGGACGAGGAAGTGAAATATCTGGCCCGCGCGACGGGCTACAATATTTTCCTAGCGGAGAATGAAGCCGACATCGTGCTTCATCGTGAAATGAGACCCTCGGGAACGGTTGCCCGCGGCAAGATGATTGTTGTGCAGGCATATGCCAACGTATTGCGGATGCGTTTTGCGAATTCGACTCCGCCCACGAAGATCGTACCGCTTCTTTGTCGCCGCGGCAGCGGCAACTCCGCGACTGCGGGATGCACGGCTGTGGCCTATCGGGGCATGTACTCCGGCACGGATATCATTTTTCGCGGCGACCAACAAAAAATCGGTCTCGATTTGAACGTTTCGCCCGGAGCCGATCTGACCGGAATTCTGCTCACTCTGGACGGCGCTACCGGAATCATCCTGGACGCGTCGGGAAACGCAGTGGTGCGTATGGGAGAGGTTTCGCTGGTTTTGGAAAGGCCGGCCATTTTCGAAATACGCGACGGCCGGCGCCGGCCGCTCGTTGGGGGCTACAGGATCGAACCGAATAACCGGCTGCGTTTCATAGTTGGAGTGCCGAGCGCAAACGAGCAAGTTATTACGGATTGAACCCGGCGCGCGTTTCTCCTTTTCTCTGCGCTGACTTCATCGCTCTTCAAAATCATTTTTCGCTGTCAGTTGCTCGTATAATTTCTGCCTAACTGAAGCGCGCCTCTAGGAATTCGCCCGCGTTTGCAGTATCTTCAAAGTGTTGTACCCCCGGAGGAACGAATGGCCGACGAGAAGTGCGAGAGTCCGCAGCAGCCGCAATCCGCATCGGAGCCTGCGGCAGAAGGCGCACACATGGTGAAATGCGTAAAGTTCGGGCGTGAGATGCCCGGCCTCGACCGTCCGCCATGGAAGGGCGAACTCGGCCAACGCATCTACGACAACGTGTCCAAAGAGGGATGGAAGATGTGGATCGAGCACTCGAAAATGATTATGAATGAGTACCGGCTGAACCCTCTTGACCCGCAATCACAGAAAATCATCGCCGAGCAGATGGAAAATTTCTTTTTTGGCGAGGACGCGCAGTTGCCACCCGGCTACGTTGCGCAGAAATCGAAAAGCTAAGCGAAACAGATTCTGCTCCCGCCTACGCGGAAATTCTTCCCGTGATGGGGTGTTCCACCGGCAAGCGGGGAGAAAATTCAAAAAGCAATTCTGCATGCGCCGCGCGGAGCGCCGCTTCAACCTCATCTGGCTTTTCCGCGCGCGCGAAGATGAAGCCGAGATAGCTCGAACCCTCCGGCCAGGCTGCGACGTAATCTTTTACCCGGGCTGTGATGCGGATCTCCGTGACACTTGGAACGCGCTCCGCTTCTTCAAGACCTTCGACGCGCTCGAAAATGCCGCTGCGCGGCACCGGAATCATCATCACGCCAGACGCGTCCGGCTCGCGCACGACGTTTGTGCCGCCAAGTCCGAGTGCGTGCCGCAACAAAAGCTCCCCAAGCGAAATTCGCTGCGGCCCGAAACGCAGCGCACGCGAACACAGGCCGCCAATCGGACGCGGCGCGATTTCGAGAATCCACGGACCTCGCTCATTGATCCTGCATTCCACGTGCACAGGGCCATGCGTCAGTCCGAGAGCGTGGACGGCGCGCGCCGCACAATCACGCAGCGCCGATTGCTGCTCGCCGGGCAAGCGCGATGGCGTCACGTAAATTGTCTCTTCGAAATACGGGCCTTCGAGCGGATCGGGCTTATCGAATATCGCAAGAATCTTCAAACTTCCACGATCGAGCAAGCCTTCTATCGCGACTTCCCTTCCCGGAATGTATTCTTCAATCAGCAACCGATCGAGTCCCGGCTCGCGCGTTACCTGGATTTCCGGCGACTCGAGGAGCGATCGGATTCGTAACACTGCTGCACGAAACTGGCCTTTGTTGTCCGCGCGAATCACGCCCTGGCTGGCCGCTAGCGAAAGCGGCTTGACGACACAGGGAAATTTAACCTGCGCGACGATATTTTCGATGCGTTCGTTGAGAAGAAATGACAAAAATCCGGGGACTGGCAAGCTGGTGGCGCGAAGTGTTTCGCGCTGCGCCAGTTTGCTGCGGCAACGTTCAACAGCTTCCGGTGCATTACCGGCAAGGCCTAAGGCGCGCGCGGCGTAAGCTGCTGTCGGCGTCGGGCGGTCGCCCAACGCAAGAATCGCATCCGGCGGATCGCTCGCAAATCGCTGGATGATTTCTTTGGCGGCTTCCTGCGGAGTTTCGAAGCGCAACGGCACCGCGCCGTCACTCCAGGGATCGTCGAGCTTGTGGCAGCGATCCGTGGCGAAATGTACTTCGACGCCGAGAGCTTCCGCGGCATCAGCGAATCCGCGCGTCTGGTAGCCCAGCTTGCTTGCCAGAATCAGCAATTTTTTGCGCGAAATATTCATCAAATAAAGCCGTCCGTCTGTCGAATCGATTTTATGGCTTCCGCGATAGGGGCCAACTGGTCCCTGGTAGGTTCGGCTCAACAGTACCAAGGCTCGGTGAGATACGGGATCGTGGCGCGCGAAATCATGGGCGGCTGCTTTGGAATCGCCGGCGCCCCTGCGGCGCGGCGCGCCGCCGTTTCGATGCGCTCAAAGATGCGCGAACGGGACTGGTTCAATTTCTCGCCCGCGTGAACGATTTGCTGCAACTCCTGAGACAGCGTATCGACGTGAGGATCAGAATGCTTCCACGGGTAGACCATCGCGGATTCGTCGAACGGCGCCACAAGAGCACGCACCTCGCTTAATTCAAGCAGGCGCGAACCTGCAGGGATTAACAGGCGAATCGCAAGCTGGATCGGCGCGACATTTTCGACCAGTCCGTTTTCGCGCAGGACTTCCAACAGCTCGATGTAGCTTTCGAGACTCGTCCATGGCGTGAACGGCAAGAACGTGGGCTGCAAGGTCAAGCCAATTTTCTGGAGGCGGCGGACCACATTCAAGAAATCGGCGCGCGTATGATGCTTGTCGAGCTTTTCGAGAACCATATCATCGACTGATTCGACGGCGCTCGTAACGAACAGGCAGCCTGTTTGACGCAGCACCGGCAAGAATTCGGAATGCTTCAGCAGATGCTCAATCTTGATTGTCACGTCGTAGGTGACTTGCGGAAACTCACTGTGCAGCGCCTCAACGAGAGGAATTGCGTGGCCGATTCCGTTGAAAAAATCAGGATCGCCGAAGGTGATGTGCCGCGCGCCGGCAGCAACTTGCTGGCGAATGTCGGCAAGCACGACATCGCTTTCCACGATGCGAAAAATGCCGTTATACACGGGCACGATGGGACAATGGCGGCAAAGATGTTTGCATCCGCGACTTGCCTCCGTGTAACCGACCGTTCGTTTTTCGCCGTTCGGCAATGCCAGCCGCGCATATTGATCCAGAACGACGAATCCCGTGCGATCGGGGACCGCAAATTTTTGCCGCGCGAGTGATATGACTGGTTCGCATTGCACATCCGCACCGTGACCGACCGCGATTCTCCTTGCGAGATCCGTCAAGCCCTGCTCGAATTCGCCGCCGAGGATTGTTTGCACGCCAAGCGCGCGAAGCCACGACTCATTCATCGGCGCGTAAAGACCATAAAAACAAATATGCGCGGCAGGAACCAGTCTCCGAATTGTTTTCAGGAGTTCGACAGCGAGCCGCGTCGCTGTGTGCATCGGGACGTGAAATGCGATAAGCGCGGCGTCGCGGACCGCTTCCTCGCTAAATGGTTCCCGCGACAAGTCCACGCAGAGCACTTCCGAGCCGCCCGCGCGCAGCCACGCCGCGGGCGAAGCCAGCCCAAAAGGCTGCCGTCCCAGCTCGTACGTCGAAATGAGCACTATTTTCATGGCTGCCGGCGATTCTGAAATTATGGCATGCGCGGTGGGGAGGAACAAATCTGAGTAAGGGCTGAGGAATATAAAATCCAGAAAGTACAACTGCACGATTGCGCTATCATAGAAGTTCGGAGAGGAGCCAAGAAGGTACCATGGGTTTCGTTTCGAAGAACTCGTTCAGTACGCGTTCCACGCTGAAAGCCGGAAACGAATCTTTCGAGATTTACCGTCTCGAGCCCGTCGAGCGTTCCGGCACGGGAAAAATTTCGCGCCTGCCCTTCTCGATGAAAATCCTGCTCGAGAATTTGCTGCGGCAGGAAGACGGGCAATTTGTGCATGCCGATGACATTCGCGCCGTGGCGAACTGGCAGCCGGCCGCGGAACCCTCGAAAGAAATTTCGTTCTTGCCCGCGCGTGTGCTGTTGCAGGACTTCACGGGCGTTCCGGCGATCGTTGACTTGGCGGCGATGCGTCAAGCCATGAGCAAGCTCGGAGGCGACCCAAAAAAAATCAATCCGCTGTTTCCTGCGGAACTGGTGATCGACCATTCGGTCCAAGTCGACCAGTTCGGGACGGCGCAATCGTTCGCGTTCAACGCCGAACTCGAATTCATGCGCAACATTGAACGTTACGCGCTGCTGCGATGGGGGCAGAATAGCTTCCACAATTTCAAAGTCGTGCCGCCGGACACCGGAATCTGCCATCAAGTAAATCTGGAATATTTATCGCGCGTCGTTTTCCGCAGGGAAGCGGATGGCAAACAGTGGGCGTATCCCGATTCGCTTGTTGGGACGGATTCGCACACAACGATGGTCAACGGCCTCGGCGTGTTCGGCTGGGGCGTCGGCGGAATCGAGGCAGAGGCGGCAATGCTCGGTCAGCCACTTTCGATGCTGATTCCGCAGGTGGTCGGATTCAAATTGCACGGGCGCTTGCACGAAGGCGCGACGGCAACGGATCTTGTTCTTACCGTAACCGAGATGTTGCGCAAGAAGGGCGTAGTCGGAAAATTTGTCGAGTTCTATGGCGCCGGCCTTTCGAGCCTGACGCTTCCCGACCGCGCTACGATCGGCAACATGGCGCCCGAGTATGGCGCGACGATGGGCTTCTTCCCCGTGGACGCCGAAACACTCGCCTATCTGCGCTTCACTTCGCGCGACGAGGCGCAGGTGAAACTCGTCGAGGCCTATACGAAGGAACAAGGGCTTTTCCGCACCGACGCGACGCCCGATCCTGAATTTTCCGACAAGCTGGAACTGAACCTCGGCGACGTGGTGCCGACGATTGCGGGGCCGAAGCGCCCGCAGGACAAAGTGCCGCTGACGCAAGCGAAAACAGTCTTCGAAAAATCGCTCGCGGGTCCGGCGAAGCGCACCAACGTGCAAAACAATGGCGACCGCTTCGAGCTTCACGACGGTTCCGTGGTGATCGCCGCCATCACCAGCTGCACAAATACTTCGAATCCATCGCTGATGCTCGGCGCGGGAATCCTGGCGAAAAAAGCCGTGGAGCGCGGCTTGAAAACGAAGCCCTGGGTGAAAACCAGCTTGGCTCCGGGCTCGATGGTCGTCAGCGATTATTTGAAGAAATCCGGACTGATGCATTTCCTAGAAGAACTACGCTTCCATCTGGTGGGCTACGGCTGCACCACGTGCATCGGGAACAGTGGGCCGCTGCCGGAAGCAATCGGCAAAGCCATAAAGGAAAGCGATCTGGTTGCCGTATCGGTTCTCAGCGGGAACCGCAATTTCGAAGGGCGCATCAACCCACACTGCCGCGCAAATTATCTGGCGTCGCCCCCGCTGGTTGTTGCGTACGCGCTCGCGGGCCGCATGGATTTTGACATGGACAAAGAACCGCTGGGCACGGACAAAACAGGCAAGCCGGTCTATCTGCGCGATATTTGGCCGACTCCGCAGGAAGTCGAGACGCTCATGCGCTCGTCCGTATCGAGCGACATGTTCCGAAAGGAATATGCGGACGTTTACACCGGCGACAATCGCTGGCGCTCGTTGCCAGTTCCGGAAGGTGACCTCTACGCATGGGACGCGAAGTCAACTTACATCAAACTGCCGCCATTTTTCGACGGCATGCCCGTGAAGCCTGGCCCGCTCGAGGATTTGCGCGGCATGCGCGTCCTGGCGCTGCTCGGCGACAGCGTGACGACTGATCATATTTCTCCGGCAGGCTCGATTCCCGCGGACAGCCCGGCGGGAAAATATTTGATCGCCCACGGCGTGCAGCCCAAGGACTTCAACTCCTATGGCGCGCGGCGCGGCAACCACGAAGTGATGATGCGCGGAACCTTCGCGAACATCCGCCTGCGCAATCAACTCGCGCCGGGGACTGAAGGCGGATGGACGCTGCACCAGCCAAGCGGCGAGAAGCTGACGATCTTCGACGCCGCGGAAAAATACCGCGCCGAGAATGTGCCGCTGCTCGTTATCGCTGGGAAAGAATATGGCGCCGGGTCATCGCGCGACTGGGCGGCGAAAGGCACGCTGCTGCTCGGCGCGCGCGCTGTGCTTGCCGAAAGCTTCGAACGCATTCACCGCAGCAATTTAATTGGCATGGGCGTGTTGCCGCTGGAATTTCAAGACGGAGAAACGGCTAAATCGGTGGGCTTGACGGGCCAGGAAATATTCGACGTCGAAGGGCTTGCCGAGCAATTCAAGCCGCGGAAAATTCTGCGCGTCCGCGCACGCGACGCCGCCGGAAGAGAGAAAACATTTTCGGCGATCGCGCGCATTGACACGCCGGTCGAAGTCACCTATTTCCAGCACGGCGGAATTTTGCAATACGTGCTGCGCCAAATGTCGTAGGTTTCGTCCCTACTGATCCGTAATCGACTGACCGGCCGATAATCCCCCGCCCGGCGCCGGGTTATAGGCATTGACTCCGACTTGGACGCTGTTTGGTGGTGGAGGCGGCGGATTATTGCTGCTGCCGACACCGCCGCAACCGGCGATTAGCAACAGCACAAGCACCGTCGTGAGTGTTGTTCCGAAAACCAGCCTCCGCTTTCGTGGCGTTACGGCGAAAACGAAAATCCCCACGAGGGCGGCACAAAGCGCTGCCAGCAGCCAGAACGCTCCCGGTCCTGTCGGTTTCGGAGTGCTCGGCCCTACTGGAACCAATCGACTGAGAGACGCGGTCGAGAGCGATGCGGGGACGGTGACCGTGAATTGACAGCTTCCGTTACTGCAACTGAGCGAGTTCGCGTTCTGGGGCAGCGCGGTTGAAATGCCGTTCTGCGTGCCGGTGGAGGAGGGAGTCCAAAGCAGCTCCGAACTTGCGTTGAAGTTGGTTCCCATGGCCGTCAGCGTGGCGGCGGTGCCCGCCTTAACTGTCGTGGAGTTCACTCCACCGGAAACAGTGACTCCGCTGAGTGTTGGCACTGGACCTTCGACGCTGAAGGTCAGCATGTTGGATGATCCAGCGACCGTAATCGGAGCAACCGCCGAAGATGCAATCGCGGAAGCAGGCACAGTCGCCGTCAATTGAGTTGCGCTCACAAGCGTAGTTGGAATGGCCGCACCATTGAAACTCGCCTTTGACCCTGCGTTGAAGCCAAAGCCGTTCAGCGTCAGAGGGAAACCTGCCGATCCAGCGGTCGTGCTCGTTGGCGAAATTCCCGTGAGCGCGGATGCTATGCTTGCGGGAAATGGCAACTGCAAATCCCAATCGCCACGGCCATGCGTGCCGACGCGAAGGACGCGTGCGGTATTATTCAGCTTGAGCGAAGTGCATTCGACGTGCGGCAACCCGGTGGCGAGCTCGGACCATGATGCGCCCGCCGTTGTGGTCACGAAAACGCCCACGTCGGTGGCGACATAAAGCGTGTTGTTCGTCAGATCATTCTGATCCACGACGATATCGTTCACCGGCGTATCCGGTAAATTGCCTGTGATATTGGTCCACACGTTTCCGCCATTGGTGGTCATGAAGACGTGGCCCAGCCCATCGCATGCGGGTGTGCTGCCAGAGGCAGGGCAAGACGAAAATCCGGAGAAGCTCGCGAAGGCTGTCGTCGGGAAGGTTGGACTGGCGATAACTTGCGTCACCACGCGACCGGGCATATTGGACCTGTCAATTTCAGAGAACGTTGGCGCTGTCCCCGCAGCGTTTGTTGAGGTGAAGATTTGCCCCGTGTCCGCGCCCACGTAAACCGTGTTCGAGCTATTCGGCGCAACCGACAATGTCGTAATCACGCAGGCCCCGCCACCGCATGTGAAGCTGGTTGAGCTTGGCAGAGTAGGCGATATCGGATTCCAGGAAATCCCTCCGTTTGTGGATTGCCACACGCGGTCCGTACCGAAATAAACGTTTTGCGGCGTGGTCGGGTCAACCACCACAGGCGGAATGAAATTCGTGTTGTCGCTATCCATGGTCGGAGTATCAAGGGCGATCCAATTGATCCCGTTTCCAACTCCCGTGCCGTCCTCCTGATTCTTCAGAATCGTCCCGATTTGTCCGATCGCTTCGCACGTGGTATAGACCGTGCTCGGCGTGCTGGGATCGACCGCGGTCCAGGCGCCGTCGCCGCAGGAAGCCGTGTCGCTCCACTGAAGCTGGCCATTGAACATCTGCATCCCGTTGTCCTGCGTCCCTCCGAAGCCGATTTCCGGATCCGACGGATGGATCGAATTGCCGGGATAAAACTGGGTGAGGCTCAAAGTATTATTCAGGTTTGTCCAATTCTGACCGCCCGGACTGGTGATCACGTTGGTGGAACTCCACACACCGCCATCATTGCCAATGAAAAATTTGTTGCTGGGACCGAAGGCAAAGGCGTGCGTGTCAACGTGAATGAACGTTCCGCTGGAATTGTCGCAGGACACATCGGACCAACTCTGGCCACCATCTGTGGATTCAATGACGGCAGAGATGCCATTGCCATTATTTGCCGGGATGTTGCCGCATGCCGGCGAAGTGTTAGCACCTTCGGCTGAGGGTCCGCCACCAAGGAAAATAACGTTGGCGTTGGCTGGACTGATTCCGACAGCCATGTCGTAGAAGCACTGCTGATTGCAAAATGCCGGCGTGGTCATGGTGGTAAAAGTCTGGCCGCCATCCATGCTCTTAAACACGCCGAGCAGATCGTTGGAACTTCCGCTGATGTTAGCAATGGAAACGATAAGCTCGGTTCCAGTAGGAAGCCCATTTGAGGAAGGTCCGACGGCGATCGTAATGCGGCCATAATTTCCCGAATTCGTCGTCCCGGCTGCTGTGTCCAAACCGGCCATGCGAGTCCAGGTTAGACCGGCGTCAGTCGATTTGTAGACGCCGTTGTCGAGTTCCTCATCACCGGCCGCGCCGCAAGTATTGCTCGCGCAAAAGGGAATACCCAGCGCAGCGTAAGCGGTCTTACCCAATGGATCATTTGGATCGAATGCCACACCCGTGCCGAAGTCAAAAGGCGCGGGGGAACTACCGTTGGGGAAAATAGGAGCCGTGCCCCAGGTCTGGCCGCCATCGGTCGAACGCCAGATGCCTGAATGCGCCTGATTGCTGATGCCCTCGACTGCGGCGAGAAGAGTTTGCGTGTTGGCAGGATCCACGGAAATGCCGCCAATAAATGGACCAGCGGCGCTGGCGCTCTCGGGAGTGATGACAGACGGTGTGCCGCTCGTGACGTTCACAAAAGTGTTGTCTTTTGTCCACGTAACGCCGCCATCGTGCGAAATCAAAACGCCGGCGCCGTAAAAGCTGTCGAACGCGAAATTTTCCTCTCCCGTGCCGTAGTAAATCGAGCCGGTGTGGCCGCCGGTGCAGTCACCCAACACGGGATCGACCGCCAATGAGCCGCTTGAAATCGACAGTTGGGTATCCGTCATGGGAGTCCAGTTGGCGCCGCCGTTTGTCGTCTTCCAGACGCCGCCCTGCGCCGCCCCGGCGTAAATTGTGTTCCCTGTCGCGTCGCAAGGATCGACCGCCAGCGCATTCACGCGCCCAGAAACATTGCCGAAAAACGAGCTCGCCGTCGGCTGCGGGCCAATGGACGTCCACGTGGAGCCATTTATCGGAATGGTTTGCGTCACGGGAAACTTGGCGCGCGCCGCGGCGGCGAATCGGTTCATGAAAACGCCCTTCGTGCGGCGCATTTGCTCGACTTGCTGAAAAGCCTTCATCCGCGCGTCAGCGGGAATGTGTCCCAGAGGGAATGCGCGCTGGCGGAAGAACCAATCGGCGCGCTGGCGAATCTGAAGAGCGGAATCGTGCTCATGCTGTCCTTCGCCGCGCGGATGATCGGCTTGCCCCACGAGCGGCAGAAGTGATCCGGTAAGCAGCAATATGACAATCGCCAGGCTGACGCCAAAGCGGTGACTTTTAGCAAAACGCACGACCGCCGTGAACGCGGATTTGACGCAGCGCAAACCGTTATTAGTTAGAAGCACGGAACTTCCTCCCAATGGGCTCGATCAAATGAATCCTAACGATGCAACTTACCAATGCTGGACGCAATGCCGGAACTACACGCCGTGCAATTCCCGGCAACCCCTCCACCCGAGAGGAAGCCTTCCCCGAAGAAACTAAATCGCTTCGGCCTTAGATGCTAAATCTTTCGTTTTGGATAGCGCCTGACTGCACACAGTATCAGCGCGATGATGCCGGCGCGGCGCAGAACTCTGGTTGCGGGCAAGCCTAACCTTAAACAAT
>DASYYI010000200.1:0-19815 GCA_035933995.1 Candidatus Acidiferrales bacterium
GGTCGCCCGAGTCTTCTTCGTGGTGGGGGAAAGCCCGCTGATTTCGCTGGGTGAGCACACTTTCATCGCGGATGCATTGCGCTACGCGGGCGCGCAATCGGTGGTGCACGCCAAACAGGATTGGCCGCAGATTAGTTTGGAAGAAGTCGTGCACTTGAATCCCGATTATCTTGTGTTTGCGAGCAGCGGTTTCGGCGGCGAGGATTCCACGGCGAAGCAGCTTGCGGAATTGCGCACCGAAGCGGGTTGGCGCGAACTTCCAGCGGTGCGCGAAGGCCGCGTGGTTGTGGTCAGCGATGAAATCGATTTGCCCGCTCCAGGATTGATCGACGCGATTGAGAAACTCGCGCGTCAACTTCATCCCAATGTTTTTGAAGAGGCGCAGCACGCGAGCTTACGCCGCGCGCCAGTGTTTGTTCCCGCGCATGCATATTTGCAAAGCGCCGTTTTACGAAATACATGCATGGAGGCGATGGCATGCGGCCGCTGACGCCTCGGCGAATCACGGCAATTTGCGCGCTGCTGGCGAGCGTGCTTTTCGTCGTGGTGGTTTTCTCGTTGAAGATGGGCGCGTATCCGATTTCAGTGAGCGACGTGGCGATGACGCTGGTGCGCGGCGCGCTGGGCCACTGGAACAGCATTCCGAGTTCGGACCGCCTGATTGTGTTTGGATTGCGGTTGCCGCGCATCGCGCTGGGAATTTTGGTCGGCGCGGCGCTTTCCGTTTCGGGCGCGTCATTCCAGGCGCTTTTACGCAATCCGCTCGCCGATCCCTACGTGTTGGGAGTGTCGAGCGGCGCGGCGCTGGGCGCGATATTGTCGCTCGTGTGGCTGCCGCAATTTCCGTGGGCGATGCAGGGCCTGGCGTTTCTGGGCGCGCTCGCGACGATTGCGGCTGTTTATTTTCTTGGCCGCCGCAAGGGACAACTCGACAGCACCACGCTGCTTCTCGCCGGAATTATTACCGCGTCGTTTCTTTCGGCCATCATTATGTTTTTGATGACCACAGTCAGCGGGCGCGATTTGCGCGGAATGGCTTTCTGGCTGATGGGCGATCTGGGAACGGCGCCGGCGATCGGCCTGGGATTTCTATTCGTCGTTCTGCTGATTGGAATCGGCGCGATTTACACCACGTCATCGGATTTGAATTTGATTTTAACGGGCGAGCAGGAGGCGCATCATCTGGGCGTAAACGTTCCGCGCGTGAAATTGGTGGTGTACGTGAGCGCGTCGCTGTTGACGGGCCTGGCCGTTTCCGTCAGCGGCGCGATCGGTTACGTGGGTCTGCTGATTCCTCATGTGATGCGCATGCTTTTCGGCTCTGACTATCGAGTGCTGATTCCCGCGTCGGCCATCGGCGGAGCGATTGCGGTGGCGCTCGCGGACACCCTGGCGCGCACCGTCGTCGCTCCCACGGAGCTTCCCGTCGGCGCGGTGACGGCGGCGATTGGCGCGCCCGTGTTTATTTATTTGTTGCGGCGGAGATTCGCATGAGCGCGCAGGGAATGCCCGTTCCGAATGCGGGGCGCGACGCGGCGGCTGGTTGGATGCAGAATGCCGTGCGCCTGGTGGTGGAGCAGGCGAGCTATGCGTATTCAGTTTCGGATCGCGACGCGCCGGATTTCACGCTGGGGCCGGTGACGTTCAGCGCGCGGCAGCGCGAAGTGGTGGGAATTCTCGGGCCGAACGCGAGCGGAAAATCCACGCTGCTGCGCTTGCTTTCCGGAGAACTCAAGCCGTTGTCCGGACGCGTGGAACTGGACGGCAAGCCGCCGGGCCAACTGCCGCTGCGCGAACGCGCGCAACGCATCGCGATGGTGCATCAGGAAAGCACGCTGATGTTTCCGCTGCGCGTGTGGGAATACGTTTTGCAGGGACGCTATCCGTACGGGCGGCGGTTGCGATTCGAAAACGAAGGCGATTGCCTGATGGCGGAAAACGCGCTGGCGCAAGTGGGCGCGAAACAGTTGCTCGACAGGCGAATGGACCAGCTTTCCGGCGGCGAAGGACAGCGCGTGATCCTGGCGCGCGCGCTGGCGCAACAGCCGATGCTGCTGCTGCTCGACGAGCCCACGCAGCATTTGGACATTGGCGGAAAAGTGGAATTGATGCGGCGGTTGCGAAGGTTGGCGGAAGAAAATCGCTACACGGTGGTGGTGGTGACGCACGAATTGAATCTGGCGGCGGAATTTTTTGACTCGATTGTGCTGGTGCAGCACGGCAAATGTTTGGCGTCGGGAAAACCGGCGGATGTCTACCGGCGGGACTTGCTCGAGCAGACGTTTGAAACGGAGCTCGACGTCGAGATGAACGCGAGCGGAAAACCACGCGTGATTTTGCGCGGCGACGCGGAGGCGGAAACTGCGGAAGGCGACGCGGAGACACCGGAGAAAAATTAAGAAGCGGTTAACCGATGCCGCGAGGCGACCTGCAAGGGGGATAAAATGTTGGAATGGTTCGGCCGTTACCTCCGACGGCAGCGCGAACTTGCGGCGGGTGTTGACGCGGATCTGGTCCGGAGCAACCGTAGGAAATTCAGGCTTGCCAGTTCGCTTTTTGTCCTTGCTTCCTTGCTTTTGGGAATCGATCGGGTCGTCAAACCGCGTGGCCTCATTCAAGAGGTCTTCGTTTGGGTTACTGGGGTGTTGTTCTTAGGCGGCACGATCGTCGTGCAGTGGGCTTGGCGGGAGCGAGCATTTCTTGACAAGCCTGATCCGAAGAGGCCGCCTAGTCTTTTCAAGTAGCGACTAACACCGAGGGTTTTGTTCGAGCTCAGATCGAAAAGGCTCTTGGCCCACAATGACAGCGAGACTCCGTGCACGGGAAGACGGTGTGAAGCCGTCGCCGCTGCGCGACTGTAAGGCGGAAGAAGTCGGGCGCGCGCCACTGCTTCGGTGTTCGTCGAAAGACGCGACACCGCGGCGGGAAGGCCGCGCCCAGCAGAATGCCGCCAAGCCAGGAGACCGGCGGAGTTTCCATCCCGAGTGAAGGCTGACGGCGAAGCGTTCGGCCTGAATTTCGGGACAACCTTCAAACTCCCGCGCGAGAGGGAGCCGGAGGATAAAAATGAAACTTCGTGTGCGGCTGTTTGTATTTTTCACGCTTTTTGGTTTTTCACTTCCCGCAATTTCGAATTCAATCCACGCACAATCGAATGCAACAATTTCCGGACGCGTGACGGATCGCAGCGGCGCGGTCGTCGCCGGCGCGCAAATTGTTGTCGAAAACATTTTGAACAATATTTCGAACAACACTTCGCACAACGCCATCGCGAAACAATTGAAAAGCGGCGCGGATGGTTCCTATTCCGTGGAGCTTCCGCCGGGTGAATACAAAATTCGCATCGAGCACGCGCAGATGGCGGCGAGCGAGCAGGAATTCACGCTGGCGGCAGGCGAGCATCGGAGATGGGACGCGCGACTGGAACTCGCGCCGCTGGCCTCGACCGTGGTGGTGTCGGCGCAAGCGGAGCCGGCGCCGGCAAACACAGTCGCTTCTCCGGTGACGGTGCTGACGCGGAAAGATATCGACGAGCGTCAGGAAATTTGGCTGGCGCCGCTGCTGACTTCGACGGCGGGCTTAAACCTGGCACGGCTGGGACCGATGGGCGGCGTCACGTCGTTATTTTTGGATGGCGGGAATTCGAATTTCACGAAAGTGCTTGTCGATGGCGCTCCGGTGAATCAGCCGGGCGGCGACATGGATTTTTCGAACCTCGATTTATTAAATGTGGACAAAATCGAAATTGTGCATGGAGCGTCCAGCGCGCTCTTTGGCTCCGACGCGATGACGGGCGTGGTGCAGATTTTCACGCATCGTGGAAATACTTCGACGCCGGAATTCACGGTGATCGGCGAAGGCGGTTCGTTCAGCACGCGGCGCGGTGAAGCGCAATTGAGCGGACTGGCGAACCGGTTCGATTATTCGAGCGCGATTTCGTATTTCGACAGCAACGGGCAAGGGCCGAACGACAGATTTCGCGACACGACGATGTCTGGAAATTTCGGCTGGAAATTCAGCGACACGGACCATTTGCGGTTTTCGCTGCGCAGCGCGGCGAGCGACGCGGGTCAGCCGGGGCAGACGGCGATAGATTTTCCGACGTTCTTTCAGCCGGGCCAGTCTTCGGACTTGCACGATTTCTCAGCGAATTTGAGCTGGGACTTTTCGACGGGCGATCACTGGCAGCATCACATCGGGGGAACCGAATCTTATTTTCGTGATTTTGGCGCGGACGTGCCGTTTTTCACGTTCATCGATCAATTCAATCGCGCTGCATTCGAGGAACAGTCGACTTATTTGTTCCGCAACGGCGCGATTTCGCTCGGTTACGACTACGAGGTGGAAAACGGATCGGCGACCGGACCGCACGAGCGTCGAAATAATCAGGGCGGATATTTCGAGACGCATTATCAATTCGGGCGGCGGCTGACAGCGATTGCGGGAGGACGCGCGGAAGATAATGCGATCTTCGGAACGCGATTCGTGCCGCGCACAGGACTGGCGTATCTGGCGCGATTCGGCAGCAGCGGATTCTGGGGCGAAACGCGGCTGCGCGCTTCTTACGGATTGGGGATCAAGGAGCCGAACTTCACGCAGTCGTTCGAGGCGGATCCGTGTTTTCCGGGGAATCCGAATTTGAAGCCGGAGCGCAGCAACACGTTCAATGCGGGCGTCGATCAGGTGATGGCTTCGGAGCGCGTGAAATTCTCGGCGACGTTTTTTCAGAACAGCTTCAGCGACATGGTGAGTTTCACTTCGTGTCCGCCGCCGGGATTTGGGCCGTGCTCGTTCGCGGCGCCGCCGGGATGTCCCGCGGCGGAATTGAATTCGTTTGGCTACGGGACGTTTTTCAACACGGATTCGGCGCGCGCGTTTGGCGTGAACGCGACGATTGAGTCGAAGCCTCTTGCGTGGCTGGGAATCATCGGCAATTACAGCTACGACGACACGCGCGTGCTGAAAGCGCCGAATGCATTTGATCCCACGCAGGCACCGGGGAATCGGTTGTTTCTGCGGCCGCTGCATTCCGCGGATTTGATTTTGAACGCCACTTTCCGGCGAATGGATTGGAATCTGGCGGGATATTTTGTGGGACGCGAAACGGACAGCGATTTTCTGGGGTTCGGACTGACGAGCGCCCCGAGCCATTTTCGTGTGGATTTGGGAACGCAATTCGCGGTGGGTCACGGTATGACGATGATGGGGCACGTGGAGAATTTGCTCGACCATCATTATCAGGATGCGATTGGGTATCCGGCGCTGGGATTCAATTACCGCGCGGGATTGAAATACACGTGGGGAGGAAAATAGCGGACAAGCCGGCGACGCGTAAAGAGCAAAGCAGAAAAAGCAAAAAAGCAAAAGCAGATTCCTCGTCGCGGCTGCTCCTCCCTTCGCCGAAAATGCTCAGGGCAGGCGGAATGACATGGTTTAAGTTTTTTGTAAATGGGGGAACTTGGGTTGACATGGCTTTAAGTTTTCGCAAAACGAGGCAGCTCGGAATAACACGGTTTGAGATTTTTGCAAACCGCGGCGGGGACGGACGCTGTGGTGCTGGGCGTGCGTGAAAAAAAGTTTTTGCGCGCGTGAGAATATTGTTGCGCTTTAGGAAGTAAGGCGCGTACATTTTGAATCAGCCGGCGCGGGGGAGACGAGTGGCGCCGGCATTTGTGCCTCGCGCGGAGGGCACGGCGAATTGAGCACGAACCATACGAACCACCATCCACCGATTTTGCTGTCGATTGCGGGATTTGATCCGTCGTGCGGCGCGGGCGTAGCCGCCGATCTGAAAACATTCGCGGCGCACAATTGCTACGGCGTTGCGGCGGTGACGGCGCTAACGGTGCAGTCGACGCAAGGGGTGACGGCGGTGCACGTGACTCCTTCGGTGACGCTGCGGGCGCAGCTTGACGCGCTGGCGAGCGACATGCAAATTGCCGCGGTGAAAATTGGAATGCTAGGCAACAAGGCGAACGCCGCGGCAGTGGCGGAATTTCTGGACAAGCATAAATTCGCGCATGTGGTGCTGGATCCGGTGGTGAAATCGACCTCGGGGCATGCGGAACTGCTCGACGCGGCGGGAGTGAAATTTCTGCGCGACGAATTGATGAAACGCGCGGACGTGGTCACGCCGAACATGGATGAAGCGGCGCTGCTGGCGGGAATGGAAGTGAAAGACCTGGCGGGAATGAAAGCGGCGGCGCAGAAACTCGCCGAGATGGGCGCGAAAGCCGTGATTGTGACGGGCGGGCATTTGGAGAAGCCGGCGGACGTGCTGTGCGAAGGCGGGGAAGCGAACGCGTTTGGCGGCGACCACGTGAAAAGCGAAAACACGCACGGTTCAGGGTGCACGCTGTCTTCCGCGGTGGCGGCGCAGCTTGCGCTGGGGCAGCAACTTCAAGAGGCGCTGATTTTGGCGAAGGCGTACGTGTTCAAGGCGATCGAGAAAAGTTACGGAATAGGCAAAGGGCCGGGGCCGCTCAATCAATTCTTCCGCTTCCATCAGGAGCCGCCGGCGCGCGGCATTCACGAAGTTCCTCAACATGGCATGCATCCGGCGGCGGAGCCTGCAGCGCACTAAACTGTCGCAGCAAATCCTGAGTAATGTTGTGCGAGAGGCGGATCGTTAGTTTAACACCGCTCCGTTCGTTTTTCCCGCAGCACGCGCGAATTACGCGTGGCGCTCAACCGAGGCCGCGAAAATGATTCGCGGTTTCTGCGACAAAGCCCCCACCCTTCGCAGAAAACGCTCAGGATGGGGCACCCGCAAGTGCAAAGTCGAAAGCAGATCCCGCTCTGTTCGTAGAAGCATCCGTGCAGGCAGGGCGGCCCCGCAGAAAGCAAAGCGGCGTCGAGCCGCCGCACTCCAAAAAAACAATGGCAAGCCGAGGGCGCGGAGCAGCAAAGGCACGCTTCCTGAAAAACGCTCCGGGCAGGCGTGAGCTACATCCGGGCGGTGCGGTTCCACTGCATGTTTGCACTTCAAATACAAATCACTCTGGAATCATTCGAATCGTGCGCAGCCACGCATCCACTAACTGAGGCCATCCCGTTATCGGAAGGTTCGTGCGCCGCAGACCAAACGCGTGCCCGCCGTGAGCATACAAATGCATCTCCACGGGAACGCCGGCGTTTTTCAGCGCGATGTAATACGCCACGGATTGGTTCACGCCATCGACGTTGTCGTCTTCGGCCTGCACTAAGAACGTCGGCGGCGTCCGGTGCGTGACCGGAACATTCGGATTCAATCCGTAAGCGTTACCGCCAACCCAGAGATGCCCCGGATAAACGCCCACCGCAAAATCCGGACGGCAGCTTTCTTTGTCGGCCGCGTCGACGGGCTGATACAAACGGCGCGCGAATTTCGTGCTGATTTCCGCCACCAGATAGCCGCCCGCCGAAAACCCGAGCACTCCAATCTTGTGCGGATCGATGTGCCACTCCGCGGCGTGAAGACGCACGAGTCCCATCGTCCGCTGCGCGTCTTCGAGCGACGGGGTGGATGTGGCGTGATTGTTGGGGCGGCAATCGCAGTGCCAGTCGTAGGGCAAGCTCGGGACGCGATATTTCAGCAGAACGCACGTGATCCCTTTAGATGTCAGCCAGTCGCAAACTTCCGTGCCTTCCAGATCGATGGCCAATTCCTCAAAGCCTCCGCCAGGAAACACGACGACCGCAACGCCTGTATTTTTTCCGGCTGGCGAATAGACCGTCATCGTCGGCCGCGCAACGTTGGTCACGCCCGCTACCGGCTTGCCGGCAATCAGAAAATTTGGATCGCTTTTTTCGACCTCTGGCGCGGGAACAGGCTGCGCATCGGGCGGCGTTCCCGGCCAGATCGCTATTTGTGTGTGTCCCGGGGACGGCTGCCAGACATTCTTCTGGGTGCTGGGCGTCTGCGCGCTTAGACTGCCGAGCGCAAACACAACACAGAGACCAAAGATCAGAGGCTTCATCACAATCCCCACAGCTTAATATAAACGAGTCACTACCAGAAGCCGCTGATCAGAAACTGCCAGGTTGAATTGAGCCGGGGTCGGAGCGCGCCTGGTCGCGTGCCGGACGAGCGCGCGGAGATGAGGAGCGCCAGATGACGGATTGGGCGCGGAGGGCCGCGCGGCGGTGGATTTTGCGGGCGGGGGATGCTACACATTTATATAGAGCGAGAGCCGGGGCGAGAGACAAGAGCCAGCTAGAAAGCCTTGGGATGCCATGTATGTGAATTGCGAAGTCGTTGGATGCAAGGCGCGAGTGCCGCAGGAGCTTGAGGCGGAGAAACGCTGCGTGCTGCACTTCACGCTGGAGCTGGAACAAGCGTGCATGTTGATGCGACGCGAAACAGCGGTGGGCGCGTGCACGCGGGAACGTTTCAGCGAAATGAGACAATATATCGTGGAGCACGGCGCGCAACTGGCGCGTCTGGCGACTGGCGGGACCGGACTGACGGACGAAACGAAAGCGCGAGTGCTGAGCACGTTTCTAACACTGATGAATTCGCGCGAAAATATCGAGCGGATTGCGGCTCGGCAGGACGCGGAGCGGCGCATCGCGGGCTGAACAGTTACCGTCCAGCCTCCGCCATAGAGCCGTGATTTGCAAAAACGCAAGAGGAATGCAGATTCCTCGTCGTGGTTGCTCCTCGGAATGACAGCAAATGAGGTTTTTCAACAGGTTGTTCAGGAGATAACGGCGGCTTCTACTTTGATTCACTTCAATTTCAGTTCAAATTGTCCTTAGTGAGAACGTTTCCCAATTCAGATTTCAGTGAAAGTCAGCGGACGTGGACGCCGTAGGAATTGGCGTGGGCGAGACGATCGAAATAATCGAAGACGACGCGCGAGACGCTGGTGATGGCCGCGTTGCCGTCGACGCGATTGTAGGTGGTCATCACCGAAATAATGTAGGGCCGGCCTTCGAGCAAGACGATTCCTGAATCGCATTGCGCGCCGTTGAGCGAGCCGGGCTTTTCCGCGACAGTAATATTTTCAGGGACGCCCGCGTGCAGAGGACTCTCCTTCGGGTATTCGAGAATTTCGAGCGTGGCTTTGGTGTGTCCGGCGTCGAGCACTTTTCCGGTGTGCAACTGTTCGAGGAGCGTAGCCATTTCACGCGGGGTGGAGTGATTTTCGCGATCGGCCTGCTCGGCGGGAATGTCGATCATTTTGCGGGCAAGGCGGGTGTTGTGGAGGCCGAGGCCATCGAGCATGGAATTGACGCTGTTCATGCCGACGCGATCGATCAGAAGATTCGTGGCGGAATTATCGGAGAGCAGGATCATCAGGATGGCGAGGTCGTGAATCGAGATGGAAGAGCCGTTGTCAGAGAAAAATTGGAGCACGCCGCTGCCGCCGACGAGCGCGTCGCGATGAATGTCGACGCGAGCGTTCAGATTGATTTTCCCTGATTGCGCCTGGCGCATGAGTTCGATCAAAAGCGGGATTTTTATGGAGCTGGCCTGCGGGAAAATTGTATCGGGATTGACGGAGAAAGTTTGTCCGCTGGTTAAATCCTTGACGTAGATTCCCATCACGCCGTCGTAATCGGCGGCCATGTGATTCAAGGTGATCGTGAGTTTCGCGCTGAAATTCGCGGCGAGAGTGACGGCGGGCGCGTCTTGTTGTGCAGGCGCGAATTGCGCGCAACCGAAAATCAGAAGCGAGACGATTGCGACGACGCGGCAGGAACTTTTCCTGTAAAGTTTCATGGGCATCCCCTTTTTCGCGAACGGTTCGTTTCCTCTCTGGTCGGGCAGCTTGAAAGCATCCTCTCATGGTCATTTCCGCCGTTGCGAGCAAGCCGTAGTTTACAAAAATCCAGAGAAAATGCAGATTCCTCCTCGCGGCCGCTCGTTCCTTCGCCGAAAAGGCTCAGGGCTAGCGGAATGACAACGAGTGGAGTTTTCGACAAAACCTCTAGAAATTCATGCGCCAATATAGCGCGCGTAGAGGGAACGCGCGACGGCGGGATCGCGCGTGCCTTTGATGACTGCGCGGCCGTCGGGGAAAACGGTGAGTTCGTAAGGCGGCACGCGAAAACGCAAAAGGAAATCGTTGCGCCGAACTCCCGTGACAGTTTTCTCGATGCGTTGTCCGAGCTCGCCGAGATCGAGGCGGCGGCTGCGTTCGTGGATTTGCACGGAATCGCGGCCGCACAAGGTGACGTGAGGCTGCGCTTCGCCTTCGAGATACGTGAAATCGCGGCGAACGCAGGCGCGGCAGTGCGGATTTCTGGCGACGCGAATGGACTGGAAGCGGCCGGTCCAAACATCGCAAGAGACAAGCCGGCCGTTCAGGGCGTCGGATTTTCCTGCAAGAAGCTTGGTTGCTTCGGCAGCTTCGATGGAGGCAATAGCACCGGCGGTGCTGTTCAGGATGCCGGCGGTGTCGCAAGTTTCCTCGAGGCCAAAGCTGGTGAGCTTGCCGTTCGATTCGAGGAGGCAGGCGAGGCACGCAGTTTCGCCGGGAAGAATCGTGAAAGTCAGGCCGTAACTGGCAACAGCGGCGGCGTAAATCCAGGGAACTCCAAGAGCGATTGCGGCATCATTGATAAGGAGGCGAGTTTCGAAGTTGTCGGTGCCGTCGAGAATGAGGGGGAAGCCGGAAAGCAACTCGCGAGCGTTTTCCGGGTTTAAGTCGGCGACGACAGGCTCGACGGCGGCGTCTGAATTAATGGCGACGAGGCGGCGGTGGGCGGCGACTGCTTTGGGGAGAGATTCGCGCGCGTCGGATTCCTCGAAAAGCGTCTGACGCTGAAGATTCGAGAGCTCGACGAAGTCGCGGTCAATGATTCCGAGGCGGCCGACTCCGGCGCGAACGAGGAGATTGGCCGCAACGGTGCCGAGCGCTCCGCAGCCGACAAGAACAGCGCTCGACTGGAGGAGGCGCTGCTGGCCTTCTTCGCCGATTCCGGCAAAAAGAATCTGGCGCGAATATTTCTCGAATTGCCAGGGGTCCACAATTCCCTCGAATGAAGGCTTCCATCATATCGCCTTTTGGAAAACAAGAGTCAGCGCGTATGCTAGCCTTCTCTTTTTGAAGCTTTTGAGCTGGAGAGAGGATGAAATGCAGAGGCAGAATGCCGGAGGGGAAAAACCTTGCGGGCATTCGTGTGCTGATTTTTCTGCTTGCTGCATGCGTCGTTTTTCCAGCGGCGCGGGCGCAAGATGCGACGCTCGAGGGAAAACACATTGCATCCGTGCAAGTGGTGGACGATAAGGGGGCGCCGATTCCGGAAAAACTTGGAGCATTGCCGCTGAAATCGGGAGATGCATTTCATATCGACGCGGAACGGGCAAGCTTGCGCGCGCTGAATCAGACGGGATTGTTTTCCGACGTGGAAACGAAGGCGACAAGCGAAGCGGACGGGTTGCACGTGGATTTCGTGGTGACAAGGAACTATTACAACAGCGTGGTGCGCGTGTACGGTTTGAAAGATCCGCCGAACGAAGGCACAGCAGTAGCGGCGCTGCGGATGTCACTGGGCGAGCCGTTTCAGATTTCAGCGCTGAACGACGGATTGAAGCGGCTGGGGCAGACGTTGCAGGACGATGGATTTTACGAGGCGAAATGGAATTACGCGCTGGCAAAGCACCCGGACACGCAGGAAATTGACATCACGGTGGAAGTGAACCCGGGACCGCGGGCGAAGATTTCGGCCGTGGGGCTGAACAATCAAACGTCGTTCACAGGGAAGCAGATCCTTGGGAAGACACGGTTGAAGAAGGGAAATGCGGTGACGGCTGAGCGGCTGGATCGCGGCACGGAGCGGCTGCGGAATTATCTGGTGACGCAAGGATATTTGAGCGCGCGCGTGGCGCTGAACCGGGGAAAGTACGACGAGAACAGCAACACGCTGCCTATTACGCTGGATGTGACGGCGGGGCCGCGTGTGCAAGTGGAAGTGAGCGGCATGAAAATTTCCGCGAAACAGGTGCGGAAGCTGGTGCCGATTTATGAGGAAGGGGATGTGGATCCGGATCTGTTGGGGGAAGGACAGCGGAACATTCGCGATCTGTTGCAGAGCCAAGGCTATTTCGATTCGACGGTGACTTACACGACGAACGGGGACATGAATTCGCCGCTGGAGGTGATCCGGTACACCATTCATCGCGGAATCCGGCACCGGTTGGTGGGAATTCAAATCGAGGGAAACAAGTACTTCAGCAATTCACTGTTGTCGAGCCGAGTGCAAATTCAGGCGCAGGGTGTGCTGTCGCGCGGACGTTTCAGCCAGCAAATGGTGCGCAACGACGCGAACGCGATTCGCGGGATGTATATAGCAAACGGATTTCTGCAGTCGGATGTGCGTCCGGAGGTGACGGACGATTATCAGGGGAAGGAAGGACATCTCTTCGTGGCATTTCATATCACCGAGGGACAGCAAACGCGTGTGGCGAATTTGCAATTGGTGGGGAATCACGCGCTGACCAATGCGCAGTTGCTGACGGTGGTCGCGTCAACGAAGGGCCAGCCGTATTCGGACGCGAACGTAACATCTGACCGGGACAACATCCTGGCGTACTATTTTGATCAGGGCTTTCCGAGTGCGCAGTTCGACGCGAAGGAGACGCCGGCGGGAACAAATCGCGTTGATCTGGTTTACCACATTACGGAAGGGCAGCGAGTTGATGTGAGCCGCGTGCTGCTGGCGGGCTACCGCTACACGCGGCCGGGCATCATCTCACGGCAAGTGACGGTGAAGCCGGGCGGGCCGTTGCGAGAAGGAGACGTGATCGCGACGCAGCAGAAGCTTTACAACCTGGCGATTTTTGACCGCGTGCAAGTGGCGCCGCAGAATCCGGAGGGGACGTATCCGGAAAAAAATGTGGTGGTGGCGGTGGAGGAGGGAAAGCGATATACGCTGAGCTACGGATTCGGATTTGAGGCGCAGCGGCTGGCGTCGACATCCAGCGCGACGGGTACCGCGTTGAATGCGAGCCCGCTGGGGATTTTTGAAGTTTCGAAAATCAATGTGGGCGGACGCGCGCATACGATTTCATTGAAACTGCGGGCGAGCACGCTGGAATATCAGGGTCTGCTGGGGTATACCGCGCCGAATTTTCTGGCACAGTCGTGGCTGAATCTGATTATCACGGGTTTCGCGGACAAGGCGAGCTACGTGAATACTTTTACCGCGACGCGTTACGAAGGAAGCGCGCAGTTGGTGCAGAATGTCTCGCCTTCCACTTCCCTGAGCTATCGCTATTTTTACCGGCACGTAGTGGCGAGCAACCTGAATGGAAAGATCACGGTCGAAGAAGTGCCGCTGTTCAGCCAGCCGACAAAAGTTTCAGGGTTTGGATTGACGTGGATTCGCGACCGGCGCGACAATCCCGCGGACGCGACGAAAGGGAATTTCAATACGGCGGACTTCAGCGTGGCGACGAAATCACTGGGATCGACGGCGAGCTACTTGCGGTTCCAGATACAGAATTCAACGTTCAAGCCGATTGGAAGGTCGCTGGTGTTCGCGCGGTCGACGACGTTTGGGATTGAGGAGCCATTCAGCGGATCGACGTCCGACAACATTCCTCTGCCGGAAAAGTTTTTCGCGGGCGGCGGAACGAGCATACGCGGATTCGCGTTGAACCAGGCGGGGCCGCGCGACGTCAACACCGGCTTCCCGGTCGGCGGGCTGGTGCTGCTGGCGTTCAATCAGGAATTGCGATTCCCGATGCACCTGCCGTTCGTGGGCAATCACCTGGGGGGAGCGATTTTCTACGACGCAGGGAACGTTTTTTCCGATATTCATCACGTTTCGCTGCGCTACAGCCCGTTGCCGCCTTCGGCGCTCTGCCAGCCGGGCTCGACGCTTTTGCAATCGCAGTGTCCGAACCTGAATTATTTCTCACACACGATTGGTTACGGATTCCGCTACGCCACGCCGATTGGGCCGGTGCGCATCGACCTGGCGTACCAACTGAATCCGGCGACGTTTCAGTTCTTGAATACTACTACGAATCAGATTCAAACGTCGCAATTGCCGCATTTCCAATTTTTCTTCAATATAGGTTCTATATTCTGATGCGAAACGCGGGCGCAATATTGGCGTTGTTACTTGGTTTGGCATTGCCAGCGGCGGGGCAGACCGCGCCCGGAAAAGTTTCGCCACCACCGCAGAGCGAATCAAAAACCGCCAGTGCAAGTTCCCAAGCGGCGAACATCGACGGCATCGCAATACGCATCGGCGACGACGTGGTGACGGACAGCGAAGTGCAGCAACTGGAAGATTACCAGCAGCTAATCGATGGGCACGCGGAAAGCCGCGCGGAGGTGCTGCAGGAACTGGTGGATCAGTGGATCGTGCGGACGGAAGCGGCGGCGACGAAATTTCCGCATCCCGCGGCGAACGAAGTGTCGCAAGAATTTCAGGCGCTGGTGAAGCAATTCAAGTCTTCGCAGGAATTCGAGGAGCGGTTGGCGCACTGCGGGCTGACGCAAGATGGGCTGCGGCAGGTGATCGAGCGGCAACTTTATTATGTGCGGTTCCTGAACTACAAATTCCACGCGGCGGCCCAAGTGACTTCCGCGGAGATCGAAGCCTATTACCAGAAGCAGCTTGCGCCGCAGTTGCAGAAACAAGGATTGACGGTGCCGCCGCTTAATCAAGTGGAAGTGCAAATCAAGCAATTGTTGACACAAGAGGAAATCAACGAAAAAGCGGCGCGGTGGCTTGAAGAAGCGAAAGCGCGCCTTCGAATCGTGGTGCAGCCCTCGGGAGGGGGCGGATGAGAAGGTGGTTTATCCGCGCGCTGCTGGCGGCGCTCGTCGCCGTGGTGGTGATTGCCGTGGCGATTACGGTGATCGTGGAAAGCGGCGCGGGAGAGCGGTGGGCGCGCGGGTACATCGTAAAGAAAATCGAAAGCAGCACGGGCGGGAAGGTCGAGCTTGGCGCGTTTCACTTTTGGCTGTTCCCCCTGCACGCGGAGATGGACGACTTCACGCTTCACGGCAAGGAATCGGCGGGATTGCCGCCTTTCTTCCACGCGGCCAAGATCCAGACAGGCGTGCACATCGTTTCTTTCCTCCATAAGAAAATTTCACTGAGCAATTTGGAAATCGAGCGGCCGTCGGTATTCGTGCGCATGGACGAAAACGGGCGCAGCAACATTCCCACGCCCGCCGTGAAGCGCGCTCCGGGGAAGCCGTGGCAGGAGCAGCTATTCAATTTGCAGATTGCGCAATTAAAGATCGTCGATGGGACGATGATGTTCAACGACGCGAAAATTCCGCTGGATGCGGAGGGAAAAGATTTCGAGTTCGTGATGAATTACGAGGCGCGGACGCCGGGGAAAGAAGCTTACGTTGCGCAACTGGGATGGAAGCAGGTGGAAATTGCGGCGAAGAGATATTTGCCGTTTCGCGCGGATGTGGCGACGAAATTCACGCTGATGCGCAATTCAGTGTCGTTCGATGATTTCGAATTGAAATTGCCGAATAGCACGCTGAATGGGCGGGGAGAAATAAGGAATTTCACGCCGCTCGATGCGGACTTCCATTGCCGCGTGCATGTGTGGCTGCCGGACCTGCAGCAAGTGCTGCGCAAGCCCGGCGTGCCAGATGGACAAGTGGATTTCGCGGGGAATGGGAGTTACGCGGCGACGAAACTTCGCATGGAGGGCCACTATCTGGCGCAAGGGATCCGGCTGAAGTTCCGGTGGTTTCACGCGGGCGGAATGGAGAGTTGGGGCAACGTGGAAGTGGCGAACAATCATTTGACGATGCCGGCTTTCGAGGCGAAGGCGTTCGGCGGCGGGTTGAAGGGGCGGCTGGACATGGACTTCCACGGATTGGCATTTCGCACGGCGACGGTGATGAACGGCGCGAGCCTGGCGGAGGTGCTCAATGCCGTCAACAACCCATCGATGCCGGTGAATACGTTGCATTGGGACAGCAGCATGAGCGTGAACACCGTGACATCCTGGAACCACGACTTCAAGAACTTGACGACGAAGGGCGTGACGACGTGGACTCCTTTCACGAAAGCCGCGTTCGGTAAATTTCCGGTGACGGCGCAACTGGGTTTCGATTATTCGATGGACCGGAAGGACGTGATTCTGACGCCGGGGAGCACTATCACGACGCCGAATAGCCGGCTGGTGGTAGACGGCAAGCTGGCGGCGAAACATTCCGCGTTGAACGCCGATTTTCACACGACAAGGCTGGAGGACTGGGAGGACTTCATCGCGGATTTGCGCGGCGCAAAAAAAGATTCCGAGCCGGTGGCGGGAGCGGTTGATTGGAGAGGTGAATTGACGGGTCCGTTGGGCGGCCCGACATTTACGGGGGGATTCGACGCGCGAAATGCGCATTTCGGGCGGCTCTACTGGGATGACATCACGGCGCAGATGATCTATTCGCCGTTTCAGTTTCAACTTTCGCGCGCGATTGTGAAACGCGGGCATTCCACCGCCAAGCTGGATTTGCATTTGCAGCTGAACGGCAAGTGGAGTTTTAAGGCGAACGACACATGGAGTCTGGACGCGCGCTTCGATCATGCATCGACGGACGATTTGCAAGAGCTGTTCGGAACAGCGTATCGCGCCAAGGCGGTGATGACCGGGGATTTCCAAGGGAGCGGGACGCGGGCGAATCCCGTGCTCGACGGGAATTTTCAACTGGAACAGTTGACGGCATACGGAATTTACGTGGACCGCGCGAAGGGACAGTTGAGGTTGCGGCACGATGAAATTCGAATCGAAAATGCGGAACTGGACCGCGACACGGGGCGGGTGACGGGGAATCTGCTGTACCGTCCTTCGAGCCGCGCGATTCAGTTTCAGGCGACGGGCACGACGATTTCTCTGGCGAAATTCCAGTTTCTGCAAATGAAAGCGATGCCGATTGGGGGCGAATTGAGCTTCAGTCTGAGTGGGGGCGGTCCATTGATGGCGCCGCAAGCGCACGGAACAATTCAAGTGGCGAACCTACAGTTTGGTTCCGAGGTGCTGGATACTTTTGCGGGCACGCTGGACTCGGACGGACAGTCCGCGCAACTGAAATTGCAGTCGGTGAGGACGCCGGGAAAATTGGACGGAGAACTGCGCGTGGGATTGTCCGGAAATTATCCGATTAGCGGGCAGATGAAGATAAACCATATGGACATGGATCCGTTCATCGAAGCGGGCTTGCATCTGAGCCAAGTTACGGGACACAGCAGCATCGACGGCGAGTTGATGTTTTCCGGGGAGGCGCGGGAGCCAAACACAATCGAGATGCAGGCGAACCTGTCGCGCATCAGCCTGGATTACGAGTACGTGAAATTACAGAACGAAGGGCCGGTGCGCCTGAGTTACCGGAAGAGCCAAATCCACGTGGATGAAGCGACGTTGAAAGGGCCGGATACGAATTTCCAAATTTTCGGGGATGCGCGCTTTTCCGGTGACCGCGCGCTGAATTTGCATATCGGCGGGTCGATCAATTTGCAGCTTGTATCCGCTCTGTTCCCGGACCTGGACGCGCGAGGAGTGGCGCAGTTGAATACCGTGATCGCAGGGACGTTTTCGAGTCCTCAAATTACGGGGCAAGCGAAGCTGACGAATGTGTCGGGGCATTACGGGGATTTTCCGGCGGGCATAAATAATTTGAATGGCGAAATGGTTTTTGACCGGAGCCGGCTGCTTTTCGACAATCTGACGGCGGAAGCGGGCGGGGGAAAGATGACGATTTCGGGCTCCGTGGGATACGGCGAAGCGCCGGTGCGCTACGAAATAAACGCGGTGGCGGAGCGCGTGCGGATACGCTATCCGGAGGGAATGAGCTGGCTGACGAGCGGGAATCTGCGGTTCAGCGGGACGACGTACGCGGCGCTGCTTTCCGGAAATGTGACGGTGCAGCGGATTACGTTTGCGCCGAATGTGAATTTCGCGGGGCTGATGGTGTCTTCGCAGACGGCGGTGACGGGGCCGGCGACGTCGTCGGCGTATTTGCGGAATCTGCAATTCGACGTGACCGCAAACACCAGCGCCGGAGCGCGCATTGAATGGGCGGGGGCGCATTTCACGGCGGAGGGAGGCGTGCATGTCCGCGGCACGTGGGAGCACCCTGTGGTCCTGGGGAGCATTCACTTGCTGACGGGGGAAATGGCGTTTCGCGGGAACACCTACCGGTTGAACCGGGGAGACATCAATTTCTCGGATCCCTTTCACTTCGATCCGATTTTGAACATCGAAGCTTCCACGACGATCAATCCTTACGAAATCACGCTGGATTTTTCGGGCAGGGCGAGCAATATGCAACTGTCGTACCGGTCCGATCCGCCACTGCCAGCGAGCGACATCATTAGTTTGTTGGCGCTGGGGACGCAGGGGCAAGAAGCCGGATTGATGACGTCTTCGTCGACGCAAACGCAAAACTTCGGGGCCACCGCGCTATTGTCGGAGGCGATTTCGAGCCAATTGGGAGGGCCGATCGCGAAACTTTTTGGCGTGACGAATTTCCGGGTGGACCCGTTCCTGGCAAGCAGCCTGGCGACGAACGGAGTGGAGCAAAGCACGGCGGCGCGAGTGACGATCCAGAAACAGGTGACGCATGATCTGAGCGTCACGTACAGCACGAATGCGAATTCGAATCAGCAACAGGTGATCGAAGTGGACTACGCCATTCGCCGCGACATCACGATCGTGGCGCTGCGGGACATCAACGGGATTTTCGGCATCAATATCAAATTCACAAAACACTTCAAGTAGAGCGAGCGCAAGCAGACCGCGCTGTTTTCAGCTATTCCGGGAAAATCATAAGGGACTCGGGAGGAAGTTGGACGTGCCAGGGTTGCGGATGCTCGCGCATGCGCAGCCACTTTTCCTTGAAGAGTTCGGCTTGCAGGTGGTGCTCGCCGTCCGTGCCAGGCGGATTGTGAAGGCGAAGATACAGCGTGATGCGAAAGGGCGTCTCGCTGGAGCGGACGAGCCAGCAGGGAAAAACATTCGTGCCGGAGGAAACGCAGGAAGTGGCCTCGAGGAAATCGATGTAATGGGCGCGAATGCCGAGGTATTTCGGCGGGCTTGCAATTGGCTGGCGAGCGCGCAGAGTGCAATGCCAATCGAGGGCTTCGACGGTGTCCGCTGAAATTTGTTTTGCGCGCGAGGAATTCTTGAGGCCGGTGAGCTGGGCGACTGCCAAACTTGGGGGATGGCGGAAAATTTCATCCTTGGGGCCATGAGCGGCGACGCGGCCGTTGGTGAGCACGACGAGGTTGGTGGCGATGCGATAAGCCTCCTCCATATTGTGAGTGACGAAAAGAGCGGGGCGGCGGAAGGCGGCGAGCGTGTCGATCAACTGACGCTCGATCTGGCTGCGCAGATGCGTGTCGAGGGCGGAAAGCGGCTCGTCGAGCAGAAGGGCTTCGGGTTCGATGGCGAGAGCGCGGGCGAGCGCGACGCGTTGCTGTTCGCCGCCGGAGAGTTCGCGAGGAGAACGATTTTCAAAACCAGCGAGATGCGCTTGCGCGATTTGTTGCTTGACGCGCGCGTCGCGTTCGGAGGCAGGCAGGCCGTCGAGGCCGAAGGAAATATTTTCGGCGACGGTCAAATGCGGGAAGAGCGCGTAATGCTGAAAAAGCAGGCCGACGCGACGTTCGCGGCTGGGAAGGTTGATATTTTTTGAGGAATCGAAAAGGGCGCGGCCATCGAGCACGATGCGGCCGCGATCGGGACGCTCGAGGCCCGCGATGCAACGGAGCGTCATGCTCTTTCCGGCGCCGGATGGACCCAGAACGGCGAGAGGATCCGCGCCGCAGGAAAATTCGACATTCAGATTATAGGTGGCGAGGCGCTTTTCGAATTGGACTTCGAGGGCCATGTCAGCGACCGGACTC
>DASYYI010000202.1:0-3757 GCA_035933995.1 Candidatus Acidiferrales bacterium
GGCGGACGGGAAGCGCAGCCATTTGTTTGTGACGGCGGTGACGAAGGGAACGCCGCGCGACCTGACTCCCGGCGCCGATTACGACGTTCCTCCGTTCAATCTGGGCGCGCCCGAGGCGATTGCGTTTTCTCCCGACAGCGCAGAGCTATGTTTCACCGCGGACACTGCAAAAGATGAGGCTCTCAGCACGAATGGCGATCTTTTCACCGTGCCGGTTTCCGGCGGCACGCAAGCGCGGCGCATTACGACAAACAAGGGTGACGACTGGGGACCGGCGTACTCGCCCGATGGAAAATGGATTGCTTATCGGTCGCAAATGACGGCCGGGTACGAAAGCGATCGCTGGCAATTGATGATTTACAACCGACACACCGGCGAGCATACGAGCCTTACCCCGAATTTCGACCGGAACGTGGAATCGTACGAGTGGTCGGCGGATAGCGGCACGATTTATTTTCAAGCGGAAGACAAAGCGGAAATGCCGATCTATTCGATCGTCGCTGCGCCAGGCAATTCGCCAAAGACCGTGGTGGCGGACGGTTTCAACGCGGAATTCTCGTTGAGTTCGGACGGCAAGAGACTGGTCTTTTCGCGCTCGAGTATCACGTATCCGGCGGAGATTTTTTCCGCCAATGCGGACGGGACGAGCGTCCGGCAAATCACGCACCAGAATGCTGCGCTTCTTGCGCCCTTGGAACTGCCCGCTGCGGCGCCATTCTGGTTCGCTGGGGCGAATAACACGAAAGTCGAGGGACTGTTGCTCAAGCCGCCGCATTTCGATGCCACGAAAAAGTATCCGATGCTCTTGCTGGTACACGGCGGACCGCAGGGCGCGTGGGACGATGAGTGGGGTTATCGCTGGAATCCGGAAATCATGGCTGCGCCGGGATACGTGGTTGTAATGATCAATCCCACCGGCTCGACGGGCTACGGCCAAAAATTCACGGACGAAATACAGTCCGACTGGGGTGGGAAGCCGTACGTTGATTTAATGGATGGCGTCGACTATGCGATCGCGCATTTTCCGTTTATCGACAGCACGCGGCTCGCTGAAGCGGGCGGCTCGTACGGCGGCTACATGACGGATTGGATCGCGACGCACACGGGGCGCTTTCGCTGCCTGATCAGTCATGCGGGGCCGTACGACCTGGCGAGCATGTACGGGGCGACGGAAGAGCTGTGGTTTGTGGAGCACGACCTGCGCGGAACTCCATGGAGTGATCCCGAGACTTATGCGAAGTGGTCGCCGTCAACTTACGCGGCGGCGCTCGGGAAATTCCGCACGCCGATGCTGGTGATTGACGGCGAACTCGATTTCCGCGTTCCCTACACGCAGGACCTGGAGCTTTTTACGGCGTTGCAGCGGCAGGGCGTGCCGTCGAAACTGATGATTTTCCCCGACGAGGGCCACTGGGTGCTGAAACCTCAGAATAGCAAGCTGTGGTATCACGAATTTCTGGATTGGCTCGCAACGTATCTCAAATAGAGCAAACTCAGGAAGTCGTGATCAACAAAGACTCCGCTTCGCCATTTGCGGCATCAAAATAAACTCAATGCCGAACACTACGCCGCCCGGGCCCAGGGGCATTGCACTGTTTCGCCCGCTATATCATTTCACGCATCAGCCGCTCGACTTCATCATAAGCACGCAGCGCAAGTACGGCGATACGGCGCGTTTCCGATTTTTGAAGTTTCCCGTCTATTTCTTCAACCGGCCCAGCCTGATTGAAGAAATCCTGATCACGCAAAGCGCGAAGTTCATCAAGAGCGCCGACTTGCGCGAAGGCAGCCGCGTTCTCGGCAATGGCTTGCTGACGAGCGAAGGCGAATTCTGGCGGCGGCAAAGAAAGCTGGCGCAACCGGCATTTCATCGCGAGCGCGTGAAGGCGTACGCGCCAGTGATGACCAGCTATGCGGAACAAATGCTCGAAACATGGAGCGACGGCGAACCGCGCGAGGTCCGCGCGGAGATGATGCAACTGACGCTGAAGATTGCAGCCAGGACACTTTTTGGCGCGGATCTCGAGGCAGATACGGTTCGCATCATCGGAGAATCCTTGGCCGCGGCAATTCAGCAATTCGATGCACGGGTGAAGACGGGATTCCTGCTGCCGTCCAACTGGCCCACGCCGGGAAACATACGTTCACGAAGGGCGGTGGACCGCCTTGACGAGATTCTGTACCGCATCATCGATCAGCGCCGTAACGGCCGGGCCGAAACGGAAGATTTGCTTTCGATGCTGCTTTCCGCGCGCGATGATGCCGGCGCCGGAATGGATAGCAAGCAGCTCCGGGATGAGGTGATGACGCTCCTGCTCGCAGGGCACGAAACGACGGCCACCGCCCTCGCGTGGACTTTTTATTTGCTGGCACAAAATCCGCGCGCGGAATCCGAGTTGCTCGCGGAATTGAGAGCGGTTATACCTAGCGGCGTGCCGACGCATGAAGACTTGCCCAAGCTGCGATTTACCGAAGCGATCGTTCGCGAATCATTGCGGCTCTATCCTCCCGCGTGGGCGATGGGCCGCCAGGCAATCGAAGACTGCACGATTGGCGGTTATCACGTCCCGCGCAACACGACGATCTATATGAGCCAGTGGGTGGTGCAGCGCGATGCGCGCTATTTCGACGAGCCGGAGCAATTTCGTCCCGAGCGATGGATGGATTCGCTACAGAAAACGCTGCCACGGTTCGCTTACTTCCCGTTCGGCGGAGGACCCCGAGTGTGCATCGGAGCGTCGTTTGCAATGATGGAGGCGACGCTGTTGCTCGCGGCCATCGCATCGCGCTTTCGCCTGACGCTGGCGCCAGACCAGACAATTGAACTCTGGCCATCAATCACGCTGCGGCCGCGGAATGGAATCAGGATGCTTGTATGGAAGCGCTGATTCTGCGTGGCGCCAACCGGCAGCTTTAAATGAGGGCGAGCGTGTTAAATTACTCGCCCCCTAACGTGCACGACTTATGTGACCTCAATCGACTTTGACGGCTTCCGTTTTGCCTTCGAACTGAATTTCCTGGATTTGTCTGCGGTTGAAGAGCACGGCGGTATATTCCGACTTCCTATTTAATGTGACTTGTTTCCCGGGGACGGTGGCGATCAGTTTTCCATCGCGCTTAACCATCACGTCATTCATGTCCGTATCCGCAGTGAGCGTGTACTTTCCGGGTTGCAATGAAACGGTCCCGATCGTTGCGGGCCGGCTGAGTGTGAGAGGCGCGGATTCAGAATGCGCCCAAACAGGAATTGCAAGAGCAACAACAGCGAGTGCTGCAAGACATGGACTCAAATATGTACGCATGTGGTTTCCCTCCTGATTTACGGATGCGATTCACTTCAGAAGAGCAATGCAGAAACTATGGGCCCACTGAAGCGAGCACGCAAATTCAAGCGCGCCTATAGACTGGATGCGGGAGAAAAAGTCAGGGTTGTCAAAACTTTTCACGCGGTGAAAGGATTGTTTGATATTGCTGCAAAGTGTTTTCCGCCAGCAATTGTGCGGAGAATCGCCGCTCAACAGTCTCTCGCGCCGCTCTTGCCATGCGGGCGGCCGCGTCACGCTCGTTGAGCATTTGACAAACCGAGACCGCGATTTTTAGGGAGTCTGGCGAATCAACAAGGATTCCGTTTCTTCCGTTTTGGATTATCTCCGGCACGCCGCCACTGGCAACGGCAATCACTGGCAATCCATGCGCCATAGCCGCAAGAAGTGAGGACCCCAAGGGTTCCGCGAGAGACGGGAAGACGAACAGATCA
>DASYYI010000221.1:0-24976 GCA_035933995.1 Candidatus Acidiferrales bacterium
GCAGGGCTTCGCGAGGAGTATGTCGGCGCGGAAAAATCTGCGGAACTCCTCAAGATTTATCGCGACGGACTGCTTCCGCAAGCGCGTGCGGAGTTCGAAGCGGGTTTACCCGCGTACCAATCGAACCGCGAGGATTTCCAGGCGCTGCTAGCTTCGTTTCTCGACGTGCTCAAACTTGACGAAGAGTACTGGCAGACGCTCGATGAACACGAAACATCGCTCGCACAGATCGAAGAAATAACAGGGTTGTCGCTCCGTTAGAGCAAGAGGATAGGAGAAAAATCATGAGGAATTATCGAAGGGCATTCTTCCTGACGGCAGCCGGAAATTTGATACTCCTTGGACTGCTGCTCGGAGCATGGTGGCACTTGCGAGGATCGCACTCGACGCAACAAGCGGCTAGATCTGTTGCGAATGGCGTCACGCAATCAAGTCAGCCAAGCGCGCCCAGCTCCTCCGCAACTCCGCCGCCAGAAACTCCACTTGCGCCAGTGCAGATTTCCGCCGAGCGATTGCAATCCATCGGAGTCAAATTCGGTGTCGTCAAAAAGGAACAGGTCGAGGATGAAATCCGCACCACGGGAACGGTCGCCATTGATGAAACGCGACAGTCCTACGTTCAGACGCGCTTCTCCGGCTTCATCCAAAAAGTGTTTGTCGACGCGACGTACAAATACGTTCAGAAAGGCCAGCCGCTATTCACGATCTACAGTCCGGAGCTTGCTGCCGCTGAACGCGAGTACCTAATTGCAAGACAGAATGCCCAGAATCTTTCGCAGAGCCCCTTGCCGGGCGTCACCGCAGGCAGCGCTTCGCTGGTAAATGCATCTCTCGACCGCTTGAAACAATGGAATCTGCCGCAGCGCGAAATTGAGCGGCTCGAAGCTTCGGGTCAAGTACAAGAAGCGCTGGAGGTCGATTCGCCGGCTTCCGGCTACGTCACGGAACGAAATGCGCTCCCCAATCTCACGGTTCAGCCAGACACACGGTTGTACACCATTGCCGACCTTTCCACGGTCTGGGTGTTCGCTCAGGTCTTCCAGAATGACTTGGGCCGAATTCGAGTTGGCGCTCCGACTGCCTTGACCGTGAATTCGTATCCGGGGCGCGTATTTCAGGGAAGAGTTGATTTTATCTATCCCGACGTGGATGTGAATACGCGCACAGCGCGAGTGCGCATTGTTTTTTCAAATCCCAATCTCACGCTCACACCCGGGATGTTCGTCAACGTGACGGTGAAAGTGCCGCTCGGAAATCAGCTCGTGATCCCGGTAAGCGGAGTCCTGCAATCCGGCACGCGGCAGATCGTATTTGTGGACAAGGGCGGCGGCTACCTCGAGCCGCGCGATGTGCAACTCGGAACGCAAGCGGGCGATGATTACATCGTTCTCGAAGGATTGAAGGCAGGCGAGCAAATCGTCACTTCGGCGAACTTCCTCATCGATTCAGAAAGCCAGCTCCAAGCCGCGATTGGTTCGTTTACACCTCCGCCGCCCGGCGCCGGCGCGGCCGCGGCGATGAACGCTCCTGGAGCCCAGCCTGCAGCTCGAATTGAATTCACGACCGAACCCTCGACACCGCGAAAGGGAACAGATCTCTATCGCGTGAAGCTGACGGGCGCAGACGGCACTCCGATGAAGGGAGCGCAAGTGAGCGTGCGCAGCTACGTGCCCGCCATGCCGCAGATGGGCATGGCGGCAATAAATGTCGTAACGCGTCTGAACGAGAAGGGCGGGGGCGTATATGAAGGTCAAGCCACGCTTGAATCTGGCGGCACCTGGCAGATCACGATAACAGCAACGAAGAACGGAGCGGTCATTGCGGCGAGACAGCTCAGCGTGAACGCGGAAGGAGGAATGTAGCCATGATCTCCCGGGTGATTGATTGGTGCGCAAGCAATCGTTTCCTCGTCTTCACGGGGACATTGCTGCTTGTGCTGGCCGGAATATGGTCGCTCAGGAATATTCCTCTTGATGCCTTGCCGGATATTTCCGACGTACAGGTTATTGTGCATGTGCCGTGGGAAGGCGAACCGCCAAGCATCATCGAAGACCAGGTCACGTATCCGATCGTTACCTCGTTGCTTGCTGCCCCTCATGTGAAGGCCGTCCGCGCGCAGACGATGTTTGGAGACGCCTACATCTTCGTGGTCTTCGAAGACGGCACGGATCTTTATTGGGCTCGTTCGCGCGTTCTCGAATACATCCAGCAGTTGCAGGGCGTGTTGCCGAAAAATGTGTCGCCGATGATTGGTCCAGATGCGACAGGCGCGGGCTGGGTGTACGAATACGCCGTCATTGACCACACGCACCAACACAGCCTTGCGGACTTGCGCAGTCTTCAGGACTGGTACCTACGCTATCAGTTGGAAACGGTTCCGGGCGTGGCGGAAGTGGCGACGATCGGCGGATTCGTTCGCCAGTATCAGGTGAATTTGGATCCAGACAAGCTCCGCGCTTATGGCATTCCTCTTTCGACCGTGATTGACCGTGTACGCGACAGCACAAACGAAGTCGGCGGACGAGTGCTCGAAATGGGCGGCGCTCAATACATGATTCGCGGCCTCGGGTATCTGCGCTCGCTCGACGATCTGGAGAACGTGCCTGTGGCGACAAAGAACGGAACTCCGGTCCTCATCCGCGATCTAGGAACAGTGACGTTCGGCCCCGACATTCGTCAAGGAGTGGCGGAGTGGAATGGAGTAGGAGAAACCGTCGGGGGAATCATTGTGATGCGTTACGGAATGAATGCCCTCAACGTGATCGACGGAGTTAAGAAAAAGCTTGCTGAAATCAAACCATCGCTTCCGCCTGGTGTCGAGATTGTCTCAGGTTATGACCGATCTGGATTGATTCGGGCATCCATCGAAACGCTACAACGCGATCTCCTCGAAGAAGCCATCATCGTCAGTTTCGTGACGATTGCCTTCTTGTTTCATTTCCGATCAGCACTGATCCCGATCCTGACTCTGCCCATCGCCGTCATCTCATCTTTCATTCCGATGTATTTTCTCCATGTCAGTTCCAACATCATGTCGCTCGGAGGCCTGGCGCTGGCAATAGGTGTGCTCATCGACGCAGCTATCGTGATGGTCGAGAACGGTTACCGCCACTTGTCGGAACACTTGGCCTCAACAGGCGGCTCGGGAGGCAAGCTAACAGAGAAGGAAAGACGGCGCATTCTGATGGGTGCGGCGAAACAGGTAGGCCCGCCCATTTTCTTTTCCTTGCTTGTCATCCTCGTGTCGTTCCTGCCGGTATTTCTTCTCGAAGCGCAAGAAGGGCGCATGTTTCGCCCGCTGGCGTGGACGAAGACTCTCTCGGTCGCATTCTCTTCGATTCTTGCCATTACGCTCGTTCCCGTCCTGATGGTGATTTTCATTCGCGGCCATCTGAGGCCGGAATCCGCAAATCCATTTTCACGCTGGACACAGGCCTTGTATCTGCCTGTTCTCCGCTTGTGCCTGCGATATCGAAAAACGACGCTGCTTCTCAGCCTTGTCCTTCTCGCCGTCACCGCGCCGCTGGCGTGGCGTATCGGAAGTCAGTTCATGCCGCCCCTCTACGAGGGCTCCTCGCTTTACATGCCGACTGCCCTTCCCGGCATCTCGATCACCCAGGCCTCAACGCTGCTGCAGGAGCAGGACCGCATCATCAAATCTTTTCCTGAGGTCGAAACCGTCTTCGGCACGGTTGGCCGCTCCGACAGCCCCACTGACAACGCTCCGCTCGACATGTACGACACGACGATCATGCTCAAGCCACGAGAACAATGGCGCGCGGGCATGAACTACGAAAAACTTATCCGCGAGATGGATGAAAGGCTGCAATTCCCGGGACTGACGAACACGTGGACGATGCCCGTACAAAACCGCCTCGACATGGAGTTGACCGGAATTAAGACTCCCGTGGGGCTCAAAATCCAAGGTCCGAACGTAGAAGGAATCCAGCAAGCAGGAGCACAAGTGCAGCAGGTTCTCGGCGGGATTCCGGAACTCCGCTCCATCTTTGCCGAACGCGTTGCGGAGGGCTTTTACATCAACGTGGAAGTCAATCGGCCCGAGGCAGCGCGTTACGGCCTCACCGTGGCCGACGTCCAGCGCGCAGTTACGTCCGGCATTGGCGGCGAAAACATCGCGGAAAATATCGAAGGCCGCGAGCGGTATCCCATCAACGTGCGCTACAGCCGCGACTTCCGCGATGACATCGGGCAATTGCAGCGAGTTGTTATCGCTACTCCCGCCGGAGCGCAGATTCCTATCTCCGAAGTCGCCAAAATTTATTTCTCGCGCGGGCCGGCCATGATTCGCGACGAGGATGGCCTGCTTACCGGGTATGTCTATCTCGATCTCGCGACGAAGGACTACGGCGGTTTTGTAGCGAAGGCGAATCGCTTGCTCAATCAAAAACTGCACCTTGCGCCGGGATACAGTTACAAGTGGTCGGGAGAGTACGAGTTTGAAGTGCGCGCAAAAGAAAGGCTGAAATTCATCGTCCCCATCGTGTTCTTCGCAATTTTCGTGTTGCTCTATATGGTTTTTCATTCGGTGATGGAAGCGGCGATCCTCATCCTGCCTACATTTTTCGCGATGACGGGGGGACTGATTTTACAATGGTGGCTGGGCTACAACTTCAGCGTCGCCGTGTGGGTCGGTTATATCGCGCTATTTGGAATTGCCGTCGAAACCGGCGTCGTCATGGTGGTCTATCTTCATGAGTCGCTCAACAAGAGGCTTATCTCGGGCACGCCGATTGCGCACGAAGATATCGAAGAGGCCACGATCGAAGGCGCCGTTCAGCGGCTGCGACCTAAGTTAATGACAGTGACGGCCGTCCTCGCCAGCCTGATTCCGATCCTCTGGGAAACCGGCATCGGCTCGGACGTGATGAAACCCATCGCCGCTCCGATAGTCGGCGGCATGATCACCTCGACCGTCGCCGTCTTGATCTTAGTTCCCGTATTTTTCGCTTCGCTAAAGGAGCGCGCGCTCCGCGCCGGTACGCTGAATACTCGGATAGGAGGGGTGGGGCATTGATCGTGAGTTCGCAGATTCTTACTTTGATGGTGAGACATAAGTCTGGATGGTTGCGAATTGCAGAGTGGATGTTGAAGTGACTGGCAGGGCCGTGGCTGGCTCAGGGCAAAAAGACTCCCGTGCCGCATGCTTTACGGAAGCTTTGTGCCGTGGCGTCCGGCGGCTTCAAATACCGAGAGCAGATTGGTAAGTCCCAGCAGATGCCTGACTGGCTTGCTGTAATTGACCAGAAGGAGATCGCAGTTTCCTTTCCTGGCCGAAACGTACAGGCTTACGAGTGTGCCAAGTCCTGAACTGTCCATCTGCGTGACGCTGCCAAGGTCAAGGATGATCCGTTTCTTCTGCGGGATCATGCTCTTCACCTGCTGCTTCAAAATCTCTGCGTGATCGAACGTTAATCTTCCCACGCACTGCACGGTCACCTCGTCCTCTCGCGTGGAAATCTGCAGATTAAAGGCGGTTTTCTTGGAATCCGCTGAATCTGGCGACACGGGAACTCCTATTCGGCCAACATTTATAGCCACTCCTGCGTCTGTACTCTCCTCTTCCTGCAAAAACAAGGAATTTCGCGCTTGGCGGGGCGGACCTGAGTGGGACGAACTTCCTGCGGTTGCTATTACGGATCTGGGCATTCCCTTAAGCAAGAGTCTTACGCAGATATTCAGCGACGTCGCTAACGAAGCGATGAACCGAGGCCTCGGCGATGCGATAGCCGACGAGAGCGTTCACGGCCTTTCCCACGACCCCCAATGGTGGCTCGTAAAGGCCGGAGAAATCCAACTGCGTTTCGGTAGCAGTCAGCGGATAGATGGAAAGCTCGGCCTTCATGAACGGAAACAATCGCGGCACGGTGACAGCCTCCCATTCGAGCAACAACCGTGTGGAAGGAGTCGCATTCACCACCCTCTCCTCGATTTTCTTGACGGAAATCCGGACATCGGCCTTGACTCCAATTCCGCCCACGTCGACGTGCAGTTCAGCAGCGACCGATTGCGCGCGGGAAGCGGCGGCCTTCGTAGCCGACTGGAACACCGAGAGTGCGTCTTGCCTTAACGCGTTGCGGACGCGCTCGTATGGATGGTTCACATAATCGTAACTGCGAATCTCTCGGCTTTTCGTCATCGGCGTCGCTACCTCCAGATTAACTGGCCTTTTCGGGTGTCACTGCGCCTTATCTTGCATCAGCAAACACATTTTACCCTTGCTGCGCGACGCCGACGCCGCAAAAGCGAAAATTCCACGCACGCTTACCGACTTACAGCCGGCTTTGCGAAAATTTTGCGAGCGCGGACTTGAAGGCATCGCGATGAACCATTTCGTCCTGGCGAATTTCTTCAAGACGATCAGCCAGTGCTCGCCCACCCGCTGCTCGCGGCGGTAACGCCTAAGTGGACCTTTGTTTCTCCCATCGAGTGGACTTTCGCCACGCCGCGTACGTGGAATATGGCGTCCGTCGATGCCACGGCGCTGCCGTGCGAGCCTGAGCCAGCTTTTGCGCCTCCATGTGCTTCTTCCTTCATTTGGGAATTTTTGAAGGTTCCGGGCTTCGCAGTCCCGAAGAACACAAGTCCTCGATCGGCTGTTCCGGCGTGTACTCAAGCTTTTTGGGAGGTTGGCAACCCTGCTCTTGCGGCATCTTAAGACTGGGTCTTCCCACTTCTTCTTTTTCTGCCGCCGCTGCGATGGGGGCCAGTTCCTTTTTCATCTGCTCGAATGCGGCGGTCTGGACCACGACCTGCGGCTTAGCTGGCAGGAAGGCAATCTCGCGCTTGGCATCGGCCATTCTCTGATAGAAGGGAGGATGGGTGCGGAACCAGCTTGCGCTGTTGACGTAGCCTTCTTTCGTAGCCATCTTGTCGGAAAAGCGGATGAAGCCTGCCGGGTCGTATCCTGCATTCCACGCGTATTGGATGCCGAGCTGGTCTGCTTCCAGTTCGTAGTCTCGGCTGACGCCAAGCAGCTTCAGGTCGAGAACAAGTCCGAGGCCGTAAAATCCATACTGGATCGCGTAATACAAACCAATGCCCGCCGCTCCGCCGGTTAAAATGATCGCCGCGACTTGCGCCGCTTGGTAGAAAATGCCGGCGATGGTTGCGCGCTTCATGAGCTTGTTGCTGTGACGGGCCGCGTCGTGCGAGATCTCGTGGGCAATCACGCCGGCAAGTTCCGATTCGTCATCCGTTGTTTCAAGCAGGCCTCTCTCTATAAAAAGATACCCGCCCGGTAGCGCGAACGCGTTGATTTCGCGCGATTGAATCACCGAGACATGAAGCGGAATTTTGAGGTCCGACTTCTGCGCGATACGCTGCGCCACTGAATTCACGTAGGCCTGAATAGCCTTATCTTCGACCTCGGGTGGCAAGAGGCCGGAGCGCTTCATTTCTTCCACGGCCTGCTGCCCCTTCTTGATGTCGTCCTGTTGGTTGGCAGCAATTTCGCGGAAGCCGATATCCTTCACGTCACCCCAGCGGCGCTTCAGATAGGAACCATCAGCAATCTGTTGCTGAGTTTGCTTGGAGACAGCCGGCCATTTCTCGATCAAATCGAGCTTCGCCGTTAGATTTTCATAAGCAGTGGGAATGGCATGACCGGAAAGAGCTTGTGCTTCGCTGCGGAGAAGTTCGAGATTTTGTATGTTGCAGTGGATGCGACTACGTTCTTCTTCGGAGAGGGTGGCAGATTCCTTTTTGAGCTTCTTTTGGGCGACGTCGATCTGTTTTCCGTATTGACTGGCGTGGTCCTTGAAGCGCCGGACGCACGCGGACCTTCCTTGTTCAAGTGCCTTCCGCTGCGCCACGATCTCCTCGGACGTAAACTGAAGCGTCGGCGCCTCATCAAAAAGCTCGACGTAAGGTTTCTGCAGTGCTGCGCGTAATGGGGTCATCTGCTTGGGCTGGGCTGCCGAAGCGTTGTCGGGTTCAGCGGCCTTGGCGGCCGAACGGGCTGCACAGCCCTCCAGCGTCAAGCCCGCGAACGAGAGCTGCGCGGTCAGAAAGACAGCGAGCGTGCTCCGAAATATGTCTTTCATTGGCACCTCCGTGTATCTGCTCTCTTCGTCTAGGGCTTGTTGGCCGTTTTTTTGCCGCCACGTAACCCTGCCGAGCATAGACGATGACTTTGCGCTGTTTCCCCTTAGCGTCGGTCACTCGCAGAGACTTGCCATCACGCCCAATAACGTCAACCTTCAATTTGTGATCTTTGCCGTCAAGAGCTGCACCAGGAGGCGAAAATCCCAGCTCATGCTCGCTCCGCAAGAAACCGACAACGCTTCTAGTGATTCACGTAATCATGAGAGCGAATCCCTCGCTCTTTCGTCATCGACGTCGCTCCCTCCGGGTCGACCGGCTTTTTTTGGACATCACTGCGCCCGATCTTGCATCAGCAAAACACATTCGACCCTTGCTACGCGATGTCGGCGCCGCGAAAATGGAAAATTCTCCGTACGCTTACTGACTCACAGCCGGCTTGGCCTGTAACTTTGCGAGCGCAGCCTTGAAGGCATCGCGATGAACCATTTCGTCCTGACGAACTTCTTCAAAACGGTCGGCCACTGCTCTGTCTCCCGCTGTTACCGCCTGATGTGCGAATTCAAAGTACATCGTCTGCACTTCGTACGATTCACCTTTAATGGCATCCCGCAAATTGTCCTCGTCGCTGCCCACCAGCCCGGCAAGTTGAGCTTCTTCTGCGAAATGCTGGAAGCGTTCTGTGTGCGCGGCCTTTTCAAACAGGTCCGCAACATCCTTGTTGCCGGACTTGCGTGCGTGTTGGGCGTAGAGCATGTACTTTGCAAAGGCAAAGGCTTCCCCATGCATGGCGGTGGACAGATTGGCCATGGTTTCTTTGTTGAGGGCGGTGTGACTCTGCGCCGTGGTCCGGCCAATGATAAAAAATAGAGCTGCTATTACCACTAAGAGCCAAGCAAATCTCATCTTCGCATTCATAATCGCCTCCGATTCCCGTCATCGATCTCTATGGAATTGAAAAACGACCTGCTGGGCTCGAAAGCTTGTCCTGATGGCCGCCGTTCTTTCGAGCCCAGTTCGATCGTATCTACAAGGCCTTGCGAAAAGCTCTGAGTCCTAGCGACATCGCCACCGCGACAAGTCCCAGCAGTCCGATCAACGGCATCTGGCTCGCTGTGTTCGGCAGCTTTTCTGGAGTCTCCGTCGCTTGGGTCTGCGTTGCAGGTTGAGTCTCAGTGGGTTGCGTCGGCTTCGTTGCCGGCATAGTCTCCATTGCGGCTGACGACTCCTTCTGTTCCGTCATCGCATGATGGCCATGGGAACGGACAGTCCGCTCCGAGACCGTCATGGGCTCCTCAGTGATGATCGTCGCCGTGATTGTCTGACCGCGCCTCAGCGTATGCAGAGACGTTTCTTCTCCGTTCACGGTGATCGTGGCCCACTCCGGAATCGTGTAATCCACTAGTTTGTTCTCTTTGGTCCGAACGGCAAGTCTTGTCGGGCTGGCTTGCCAGACTGTCCCGTCGGTGATCTCCACGGTCTTAACAACGATCGGCCGTGTCCTTGTGAAGGTCTGTTCCGTGAGAATCATCCCCGGTTTCAGTTGGTGCAGGGTTAGTCGGTCTCCATCGATATTGAAACGCTCCCCATCTGGAATCCGGATGGCTTCGAGGGTTCCGTCCGCCAAGCGAACGACCAGGTGATTCCCCTCGATGTACGCAACAGTTGTGTTTCGGGTGTCCACCTGGAACTGGGAAGGCCCCGTTTGTTTCTGTTCGACGGTTTTTTGCTGCGCGAACGCCTGGCCGGCGAAAACGCACCCCACCGCTGCCAGTGCAAGCGCCGCAAGAAACATTGAAGACTTTCTGGTGATTTGACTCATTTTCGTATTCCTCCTTGGAACGTGTCTTTATTCGATTCGACTTCCGTTTTCGGTCCCGCTTCTAAGGATTTTGTGATTTGGGCTTCGCTTTCGAGATGACCTTCCACAACAAAGCGCTCGGGTGCGCTGCCAACGTAGTAGAAGGGATAACACGTCACTAGCGTGATCGACCGGTCTGACCTGGGCTTCAAGACGGATGTTTGTTCCGGCCTAACAATTTCAATTCTGTCGACGCGAAACGTTTCAGTTCCTTCCCGCGTCAGCAGCACGATTTCGTCTCCCCGGGCTACGTATTTCAGCTTGCGGAAGAACCCATCTCGATGGCCTGCGATTCCGACATTTCCGTTTTTTCCGGGAGCCGCTGTGCCTGGAATCCAACCTGCGCCGCGATTCAGGCTTTGTACTCCGGTGTTGTCGAAAACAGGGATTTCGAGATGAATCTTGGGAATTCGCAGAACAGCAATGGGAAGATCGGAATTCGTGTTCCAACTCTTCTCAAATGCAGCTATCCGCTTGGTGGACCACAGACTGAAGTCCGCCTGCACTTCGTGTGACATGTCGACGAAACTGCCACTGGGTCTGGCTTCTCCAGCCGAGGGCGGCCCCGATACCTGTAAGCTGAATTCCTGGATTGCCATGCGCGAGTGCGCGAAGCTGTCGAGAGAAACACCGGCATAAATGCCGAGGAGCACCACTCCCGCGACGCCCAGCGCGAACTCAATCCAATGAAGTAGCTTGGTCCCCAAGTTTTCCCCCAACAAGCTCAAAGCTGCCTGGCGCTCTGTGCTTCTTTGCCCGCAAGTTTCTTGACTCAGGGCATCCAACAAAAACACCTTTCGTCACTATTTCCTCATTGCCCGCCTTTTCATACCGTGATGCAGGTCACTCCTTGACGTGGCCAATGTCACAAGCACTCCGGTCTGCTTTTTGCAGCCTGGATTCTCGGCGGGCGGAGAGGATACGAGGCCGTTCCGGAATCGATCCACGCCCTTGAGAACAAAGGAAATGGGTTTCCAGCTTTGCGAAGATCGGTGATAACCGCGACGGCTACGATTTAGCACGCCGTTATTGGCCGGGTTCCAGTGCCAGCAACAGTGCCAGTGAGTCAGTTCTCCTATGTTTGCGCGGAGACTCGATGCCCCGGTCCCGCAAGGAATAAGGAACTGGCGCGACGTTCAAGCCAAGCGCTGTCCTGCTGAGGCTCGCGGGCACTGCGCTGTATCTCGCCGTCGGAAAAACACAGTGTGCATAAGCCGTCCAACTTTCTGATAGAGTATTCAGGGTACTGAGGAGACGTTTATGGCGAAGAACATTCCCGAGAAATACGCCGATTTGTTCGCGAAACCCGCATTTGCCAATCTGGGCACGATCATGCCTGACGGCAGTCCGCAAGTGACGCCCGTATGGGTGGACTTCGACGGAAGTCACGTCCTATTTAATTCTGCCCTCGGGCGCGTGAAGGACAAAAACATTCGCCGCGATCCGCGCGTGTCGCTCGCGATCCAGGATCCTGGGAATCCCTACCGTTATGTGGAAATTCGCGGCCGCGTTGTGGAGATCACACAGAAGGGCGCCGATGAGCATATCAACAAGCTTTCGCAAAAATATCTCGGCAAGCCTGTTTATCCGTTCCGGCAGCCCGGTGAAGTGCGCGTTCTTTATAGAATCGAACCCGAGCACGTCAGCGTGATGGGTTAAGCACCGATTGACTACTTGGATGAAGGCAGATGGATTGTTCAGGACAAGATGTTCAATATGGTACAAACAACGTTGCCGTGCGCTGACGCATCGAACGCTTTGTATTTCGTTCCCATTGCGCTGGCAAATTCGGCGATTTCCTGATAATCATCTCCATGTAGAGGGGCTCGCGCGGCTCCAATCAATGTTTCGATTTCCCGTAGGTGCATTGCGTCACGTGCTTTAGAATCAGAGAAAGCGCGAGCAGAAGAGGCGTGCTCGCTTATTGACGGGTGCGTTAAAGTTAGAGGAGAGAGGATACTCGGTGGCCGAATGAAAATTGCAGGCGTTGCGGGTGCATTCCCAAAGCATTATTTCAGCCAAGAAGTTCTGGTAGCGGCGCTTAAGCACTATTGGGGCGAGCGCCTCCCCAAACCCGAAGTGTTGGATCGTCTGCACTCGCGTGTGGATGTTCGTGGCCGCTACATGTCTCTGCCGTTGGAGCGCTATGAAACGCTTTCGACGTGGGGTGAAGCGAACACCGCTTGGATAGAGACAGCCGTGGAGATAGGAGAGCAAGCTATCCAGTCGGCTATCGATCGGACGAATCTGACGGCGCGCGACATCAACGCGCTGTTCGTGGTGTCCGTTACGGGGATAGCGAGCCCGTCGCTCGACGCGCGGCTGATTAACCGCATGAATCTTTGCCCCAACATAAAACGCGTTCCGATTTTTGGCTTGGGATGCGTTGCCGGCGCGGCGGGAATTTCTCGCGCTGCCGATTACGTTCGCGCCTATCCCGGTCAAGTGGCGGCTCTGCTTGCCGTGGAACTGTGCTCCCTGACGATTCAGCGCGACGACGTCTCAATGGCTAATCTGATTTCCGCCGGGCTCTTCGGCGACGGCGCTGCGGCCGTAATTGTCACAGGAGATGAACGAACCGCTCAAGGACCCGAAATTCTGGCGACGCAATCGGTCTTTTATCCAGGCTCCGAGAGCGCTATGGGCTGGGACATTTCGGAAAAGGGATTTCAGATCGTTCTATCGCCGGCGGTTCCTGAAATCGTGAAGGAACATCTTGGAAACGATGTGGACACTTTTCTGGGAAACAACGGCCTCACCAGAAAAGACGTGGGTAGCTGGATTTTTCACACGGGCGGCCCGAAGGTGTTGGAAGCGGTCGCTACCGCGCTTGATGTTCCTGACGAAGCGCTGGCCGTTTCCTGGGACTGCTTGAACAAGGTCGGAAATATCTCCTCTGTATCCGTCTTGCTAGTCCTTGAAGACGTAATTGAAAACCACCATCCGGAGCCGGGGACGTACAGCATATTGGGCGCGATGGGCCCCGGCTTTTGCTCCGAATTATTGCTGCTCAAGTGGTAATGCAACGCGCGAAATATTGATCCTCGTGGCCGGCGCGCACATCCGTTAGCAGCGCCGCCGCATCGAAGTACGGACGATGCGAAATTCGGGCCACATAGAAACAACTCCTCTCGAGACAGATGTCTTCATTGTTGGTGGCGGCCCGGCTGGACTTTCGGCTGCGATTGCCGCGCGCCAAAAGGGTTTTCGCGTAAGCGTAGCCGACAGCGCCATCCCGCCCGTCGACAAGTCCTGCGGCGAAGGTCTCATGCCCGACGGCATAGCTGCTCTTCGCCAACTTGGAGTCACAATCCCCGCCGATCAACGTTTCCCATTCCGCGGTATTCGATTCGTCGAGGGGAATCTGGCGGCCCAATCTGATTATCCCGACGAAAAGGGCTGGGGGATCCGCCGGACCACTCTCCACACAGCTCTTGCTGAGCGCGCCGCGGCTTTAGGCGTGGAGATGCATTGGGGGAGGCGCGTCGTCGGCCTGAATGGGAACAGCGGCGAAAAAGTTGAACAGCAGGAGGGAATTTTCCTGGAAGGGCGCGCGATACGCGCTCGATGGATCGTCGGCGCTGATGGGCAGAACTCACGCGTTCGCCAGTGGGCGCAATTTACTCCTGCGCGCAAGAAGGGTCTTCGCTACGGCTTCAGAAGCCACTTTCAAACAGCGCCGTGGTCCGATTACGTCGAAGTTCACTGGGGACCCGACTGCCAGATTTACGTGACTCCCATTGGCCGTGAGGAAATTTGCGTGGCTGTTCTTACTGCGAATCCCAAATCGCGCCTCGCTGACACGCTGAAGCTTTTTCCATCCGTCGCAAGACGCTTACAACATGCTGTTCAGCTCACACCTGAAATGGGAGGAGTTTCGTCATCGCTGACGATGTCAGCGGTGACTCGAAAATCAGCGGTTGCGGTGGCATTGATTGGGGACGCGTCGGGTTCGGTGGATGCCATTGCGGGTGAAGGATTAACACTGGCTTTCCGCCAGGCGCTGGATCTTGGGGAGGCTCTCAAGCGAAATGATTTAGCAGCTTACGAAGTCGAGCATCGGCGTGGTAGGAAGCGGCCCGTGATGATGTCACGTTTGCTGATGGCCTTGAGCGACCATCGTCACTTGCGTCGCAGAGTATTCTCGGCGTTTGCTTCCGAGCCGGCTTTGTTTTCGAAACTCCTCGCGGCTCATACGGGCGCGGCGGTCCCGCCGTTGACGGCGTTACAAACGATGTGTTCCTTGGGCTGGAGAATCCTGAATCCCACGAAGTCGATTGCGGCCGCGCGCGAGTCGGCCGTTTCGCAACTTGGCTAACGGGAGACCATCGTTGAATCCGATTTACAGAACCCTTGGAATTCTTTGCGCCCTCACTTTCTCGGCGTCGGTTCAAGCGCAAAGCGTCACGCTGAACCTCGATCCGGCGCGAACCCAGATTACCTTTACGCTGGGCGCGACGCTCCACACGGTAGAGGGTTCGTTCAAGCTGAAGAGCGGCGCGATTCAATTTAATCCTGCTACCGGAGAAGCAAGCGGTGAAGTCGTTGTCGACGGCACGAGTGGCGAGAGCGGGAACAACAGCCGCGATCGAAAAATGCACAAGTCCGTGCTGGAAAGCCAAAATTATCCAGAGGTTATTTTTGTTCCGGAGCGAGTTCACGGCCAGGTGTCGCTTTCTGGGGAATCGCACGTTCAGATTCAAGGATTAGTCAAACTTCACGGAAGCCAGCACGAAATCACTATTCCCGCGGACATTCAAGTAACCGGCAATCAGTTAACCGCCAACCTGCATTTCGCGATTCCGTACGTGGAGTGGGGACTGAAGGATCCCAGCACGTTTGTACTTCGCGTCGAGAAGAAAGTTGACATGGCAATGCACGTTGCCGGAAGCCTGAGTTTTCCGTCCGCTGCGCATTGAGCGACGCGCAACCCCTCAAGTTCGGCTGGCTTCGCTTTCTCCTCGGTGATCCAATTGACTTCCAACCGCGCTGGGTGTAGAAACCGCTCCAAGGTGCGGACTACCCACCAAGAGGAGCCAGCCCATGAAGAAGAGAGGGAAGCGGCCAAAACCTGCGCGGAAATCGATGCATGCGCAGTTTGCAATACCCCGATGGAAAATGCTTTCACGGCGTCTTTGGAAAACTGATCTGGGAGGCGACCTGCCTGAAGTTGTGATTCTGATTTTGTCGAACGAGGAATTCCGGAAGTTTCACGCCAGCACTGCGGCCGCTAAGCGTTACATCGACGACCACCATTTTCTCAAAAGGAAATTGATCAAGGTCGTTTTTGTGAATCGATCTCCAAACGACGATGGCACACAGTGGCTTGTGGTTATCAGTCACACTATCGAAAGCACGGCTGCGGTCCTCGCCTATCAGATCTAGCGCCGCAAAATTTGTGGCGTGACAAGAGGGGGTTCTTCGGGAGGGCCTTGGCGAGTCTCGTGCGGGCGTGTTTGGCTGGTAGGACCCAGCCGCAAAAGCAATTGCTGGAAACGCCGGTCGCTTCGAAGGGCATCGATGGCGCTGTCCACTTTCAACCAAGGTAGGTAGGTATCTCGCTCTTCAAATGCTTTGTTGAGCCAGCCGAGGGCGTCATCGCTCTGGCCCAAGTCCGCGTAAATCGTTGCGAAGAAATAGGGTGGCACGTATACGCTGCTGGAAAGCTGCCGGAGTTGTTCCAGAACCTTGAGTGCTTCCGTTTTTCTCCCGGCAAGCGCATACGCCCGTCCCAACCCCACCAGCCGTGCAGGATCATTATTCGAAAGAGCGCTCGCTTTCTGCGAGGCGGCAATCGCTTGCTCGTACTTGCCCTCCGCGGCATAGCTCGTTCCCAAACAGTCGAAGGCCCCGACCGAATTCGGGTCTAGTTCCAGCGCTTCCTGGCACTGGTCGATTGCTTTGTCATAGTGCCGTGTAAAATAGAATACATTTCCAGCTGTAATCTGCGCCCAAATCGAGAGCGGATCCAATTGCTGGGCCTTCGCGCTCTCCGAGAGAGCTTCATCCTGTCGGCCCATTGCCGCCAGATAGACCGAATACAGACGGTGTGCTTCCTCGTTGCTGGGACTCAACTCGATCGCCCGCTTGAATTCCTTCTCCGCTGCCGTCCAATCCCAGTCCGCATACAAATGGATCGCGCCAACCGCTATGTGTGCGTCCGCCAGATTTGGATCTAGTTCCAGCGCGCGCTGCGCGTACTCCTTGGCCTTCGGCATCGTCTTTCGGGGAGATAATTCGGGATTCGACCAGTAATAATCCGCCAATCCGGCGTAAGCCAGCGCGTAGTTTGGGTCGATTTTGATCGCCTGCTTGAAGTATTCACCGGCCCTTCTGTGCTGCTCGCTGGTACCCTTAACCAGGTAACTCCCCTGCAGGTAGTCATCGTGCGCCCTGGGATCCACGGCTTGCGCCGTCGCAAGGCGCGCCTGCTCGTCCGGAGTCAGCGTCACTTTCACTGCGCTGGCGATGGTTCGCGCCACATCTTCTTGCAAGCTCAACACGTCCTTCAAATTTCGGTCGTAGTCTTGCGTCCAAAGCAGACTGCCATTCGAAACCTGTATCAGTCGCGCGGTGATGCGCACGCGATCGTTGGACCGCATCACCGAGCCTTCGACGATTGCATCCACGTGCAATTGCTTCGCGATTTGAGGCAGCGACTCGCGCGAGTTCTCATAGCTGGTTACGGAAGCTTGCGAAATCACGCGCAGCTCGCTGATCTGCGCCAATTGCGTGGTCAGTTCCTCCGTCATTCCTTCGGTAAAATATGCTTGCTGAGGGTCGCCGGAAAGATTTTTGAGCGGGAGTACGGCCAATGAACGTATTTGTGTAGAACTGGCGCGTGCAGCCGCTTGGCGCTCGCGCCATGCACGAACACCCAAACCAAGCACGATTAGCAACGCGATGCCGATTGCAATGGCGGTAAACTCTACTGTTCTTCTACCCTGCGGGGCAGGCTTCGCCGCAGCCGGGAGCGTCATGGGAGCTGAACTGGGTGTTTGCAGGCGCCGCAAATCAACTTCCAATTCTTTCGCGGACTGGTAGCGATTCTCCGGCTCCTTCTCCAGGCATTTCAGAATGATTCTCTCGAGCTCTGAAGAAATCCTTGGATTAAGCAGACGGGGTGGCACGGGGCGCTCGCGAACGATCGCATCGATCAGCCGCGAAGGTAGCGTTTCCTCGCACGGCCGCCGGCCCGTGGCCATTTCGTACAGCACGGCTCCAAACGAGAAAATATCGCTGCGCGCCCCCGCTGCCTCGCCCCTCAATTGTTCAGGCGACATATATGGCAACGTGCCGGCGCCACCGTGAGCGCCGGTGATGCTTTGCGTTGGATCCGTATCGCCGGCAGGACGGAAAAGCTTCGCGATTCCGAAGTCGAGAACCTTCGCGCGGTCCTTCGGCGCGATGACGATATTTTCCGGTTTAAGATCGCGATGGACAATGCCGCGCTCGTGCGCCTCCTCCAACGCCTGCGCCACCTGCGTGGCTATCAGCAGCAACTCTTTTTCCGGCAGGGGTCCCATTTCCAACTTCTGTGCAAGGGACGTACCCGCGACGCATTCCATCACAAGGAAGTCTGCGCCGTCTTCCGTGTCAAATTCGTGGACTGTAGCTATGTTTGGGTGGTTGAGTTTTGCGAGAAGCAGAGCTTCATTGCGGAAGCGCCGACGCGCTTTCTCGTCTTTCAGCAGGCCGGGCGGCAAGACTTTGAGGGCGACGTCGCGGTCAAGCTGTTCATCGCGTGCGCGATAAACCTCGCCCATTCCGCCGGCGCCTATTTTCTCGACGATGCGATAATGGCCCAGCGTTCGGCCAATCATGTGGAGGGGGACATCTCCGTTGCGCCATCTTAGGCTTTGCTGTTAGTTGAGTCAACGCCGGGCCGCTCCTGGCCAACCCGCGATTTCTGCCGTGAGTGATAACGTTCGGCGCGGATAAGGTAGACTAATCTGTTGAGGCCCTTCCTCGCATGTTTGCCGATCGCACAAGCTGGAACCTTACAACGAATCGTCTCGCCGAGGCCCTTGTCCAGCATCGCGCGAAGGGCAAACCGCTATTCGATCTCACGGTCTCGAACCCCACTGAGTGCGGATTTGTGTACGATAATGACGCGATCCTTCGGGCGCTTTCGAATCCAGCCGCGACAATCTACCAACCGGAACCACGCGGCATCGCAACGGCGCGCCGAGCTATAGCCGAATACTACGCCGCGCGCGGCTGCGATGTCCCCGCGGAAGACATCTTTCTCACCACCAGCACCAGCGAGGCGTATTCATTCGTTTTCCGCCTGCTCTGCAACCCGGGGGACGAACTGCTCATTCCGGCTCCCAGCTATCCGCTCTTCGATTTTCTTGCCGATATTCAAGACGTAAAGCTTATCCGGTACCAGCTTTTTCATGACCACGGCTGGGAAATTGATCTTCGCGCTTTGGAACAGGCCATCACTTCTCGCACGCGCGGCGTCATTGTGGTTCATCCGAATAATCCGACGGGGCATTACACGAACTCAGCGACGATCAAGCGCCTGAATGAAATCTGTTCCACCAAGAATCTGGCCATTATTGCCGACGAAGTATTTTTGGATTTCTCGCTGACGCAAGAGTCGCATCCAAGCTTCGCTGCCAATCGCGAAGCACTCACTTTCACAATGAGCGGTCTCTCCAAGATCGCCGGCTTGCCGCAGATGAAAGCCGCATGGCTGATCACAAGCGGCGCCGCACGGTGGAAATCGCAAGCGTGCGCACGCTTGGACGTTATCGCGGATGCGTATCTCTCGATGAACGCACCAATACAGTTGGCCCTTCCATCGTTTTTGCAACAGCGCGCCGGATTTCAAAAACAACTGATCGCTCGCGTTCGCAGCAACCTCCGCGAGCTTGACCGTCAGATCGCAGTGCAAAGTTCGTGCGGCCGATTGGAAGTCGAAGGCGGCTGGTACGTCGTCCTTCGCGTGCCCGCGACACGTTCGGACGAAGATCTCGCGGTCGATCTGCTGGAGAGCAGCGGCGTCTATGTTCATCCGGGCCACTTTTACGATTTTCCGGGCGATGGCTATTTGATCGCCAGCCTAATCACGCCCGAGCACGATTTCGCAAAAGGAATCCAGCGCCTCCTCGCGCGATTCTGAAGACGGAGCAGCCTGCGCCGAATCTGCACTTGGATTTGTACTTACCTGCGTTTTTTCAACAGTGTCAGCTGCTCGCTCAGATTGAAAGGAAAATTGTGCACAGAAAATCCTGTATAGCGTAATGAACTTAATACCCGTAACTCTGTAGAGCATTTTGGGCGAGGTGTGAATTCGAACCGTGTAAAAAAGTCTTGTTTGGTCATAAATCCATAACTGCCTTTCGATACTATTTTGTTAAGTACACAAAATAATTGCAGATACAGACGCGCCAGTGTTTTGGCAGCGCTCTTGCATTATGCCTGTGTGACGACGTTGAACCGGCGGAACGCGACACGAAAGCGTGGAGGTTCTGAGATGAAGAAGAGTCGGTTTTTTCTGCGCATTATTTGTGCGGCGGCTTTCACGGTAAGCATGGGTTCACTGAGCCACCCTGCAATGGCGCAATCGCCCGCGTTTGTGCGATCGGCCCACTCCCAGGCACAGCAGCAATCCGTGCAGAAATTTCAGGGGACAATCGTCAAGTCCAAGGACAAATATATTCTGCAGGACAAAATGTCGGGCGCTACCTATCAACTTGACAATCAGGACAAAGCGAAGGAATTCGCCGGCAGAGACGTAAAGGTGATAGGAACTCTCGATCCAAGGACGAATACGATTCAAGTTTCCGACATTCAAGCGCAGGGCGCGCAATGATGGCACGTGCCCTGCGCCAACCTTTCCGCCACGCCCAGAGCCAGGGCATTCGGCGAGACAGCCTTCTCCCGCACAAAGAACAACAGTCGTAAGTAGAGTGTCGACACTTCGGGCCCGGCCGTGATCTCCTGCGCTCGTTTGGGGACGCCGCAGGCATCTACGAGGTCACGAACGGAAGGCGGGAGCGGCTCGGACCGGCTCGGAAGTGTCGAAGATGATTCGAAAGGACTCGCGATGGCGACGCTGAATGTTGAGCCACCTTCTGCCTTAAGGCCGCTTTCGAAGAGAGGCATTTCCATGAAGGGGGGCAATCTCATGTTGTCTCAGTCAGGTTATTCAAGTCTGGGAACGGCATCATCAGGAAACGAAATCGGCGAGCAGATAAAGCGCCTGCGGAAGTTGTGGGCCGAAGCCTTCAACGCGCGAGATCTGGAGAGTTCGCTCCTTTTTTATGCGGACGACGCCGTCGTGTTGCCGTCCAACGGAATTGCCGTGCGAGGGGCTGAGGCGATTCGGGATTTGCTCAAATCAATGTTCGATGCAGGTCATTCACAAGGTAGATTCGAGCAGAGCCAGATTGAATATTCGAGGAACATGGCGGTCGAAGTCGGCGATTACACAGTGCTGATACATGCAGACGGTGGCACGCGACGGGACACGGGAAGGTACATGGCCACATGGCGTCGCCAGGAAGATGGTGAATTCAGAATCACCGTGAACGTGTGGTCCACGAATTGATATTCCGAGAAAATCGCTTTTCTGCATGTCCAAAGTTCACGAACTGGAGCAACTTTGGGTCCTCGAGAGCTGGCTTGGAAAAGCTATAAAGTGCCTTCGCGAGTGTCTTGTTCCTGTGACGTCCTGATCACGGCAACTACAGTAAGGCCATGAGTCCACCGCATACGCAGACCTGTTTCCATCAATTTGTAGCGATAACCTCTCAAATAACCCGCGATTCCCTCAGGGGTGTAAACGCTAACACGCACGCCCATCATGCCTCCGAAAAATGAGTGAATACTGGCCCAGAAGCTGGACCGGGGTATCGTGACAATTACACATTTTCTTGCCAGCGAAATGCAGTGTGTCAGAAATATCTTCGCATCATTCACGCAATCGAGTACGCCGATGGCTATGACGGCGTCGAAGCGACGGTCGGGTGCGTACGAGAAGAAGTCCGATTCGACAACCGTAATATTGCGCGTCCCGATGCTTTCGATTCGCCCGCGCAAAATGCGCGTCATGCCCGGCGATCGTTCGAGTGCCGTGACGCTTTGCACGCGGCGGGCAATATCGAAAGTATAGAAGCCCGTGCCGGCGCCGACTTCGAGAACCTGATCCGCTCCATCAAGGTTTTCCGCGAATGTTCGAAGGAGAGTTTGTTGCTCTTGATACCGGATGCTACGGATTATCGGCAGCCGTAGCACGTACTCGTAAAGTTGTGGGAAGCCGCTTTTGAGAAACAGGTCATCCATGGAGCACGTCGCGCAATCCAATTTCAAAGCCAATTTTACATGATGTGTTGTCACGCGCTTCACGGCATCAGCTGTTTTTTCAGACGAACGCGAAAGGGTTCATTCGCCAGAACGCTTACAAAGAGATAAAATCAAAGATGCGACGGATGACGTGCAACTGATGCGGAATTGCTGCCTTCGCATCTAACCAGAATCGAGGCGATGCCAGACACATGGACGCTCACGCCCAAATGACGACCTCTCAAGCGAGTATCGATCAGCTTTGTATCAATACCATCCGCACTCTTTCCATGGACGCTGTGCAACAAGCGAACTCGGGACATCCAGGCACGCCGATGGCTCTCGCGCCAGTCGCTTACACACTGTGGCAACGCTTTTTGCGCTTCGATCCGGATGATCCGATTTGGCCCAACCGCGACCGTTTCGTTCTGTCGAATGGTCACGCATCCATGTTGCTCTATTCCCTTTTGCATCTCGCAGGCGTGAAGGCCGTGAATCCGAAGTACGAGCAGCTTGGCGAATTGTCAGTGAAGCTCGAAGACATCAAGCGCTTCCGCCAGCTCGACAGCAAGTGTCCTGGCCATCCGGAATATCGCTGGACCTCCGGCGTTGAGACGACGACGGGCCCGCTGGGGCAAGGCGTGGCGAACAGCGTGGGAATGGCGATTGCGAGCGATTGGCTGGCGCGATATTTCAACCGGCCGGAATTTGAGATGTTCAATTTCAAGGTTTACGCGATCTGCGGCGATGGCGACATGATGGAGGGAATTTCGGGCGAAGCCGCTTCGCTCGCGGGACACTTGAAACTTTCGAACTTGTGCTGGATTTACGACAACAATCACATCACGATCGAAGGCAACACCGAGCTGGCGTTTGACGAAGATGTGGCGACGCGATTCGTCGGCTACGGCTGGAACGTCACGCGCGTGGTCGACGCGAACGACATGGAGATGCTCAGCCGCGCCTACACCACATTTTTGCGCACGCACGACCGCCCGACACTGATTATTGTCGATAGCCATATCGCCTACGGAGCCCCGAATAAGCAGGACACGAGCGCCGCCCACGGCGAGCCGCTGGGCGAACAAGAAATCCGCCTGACGAAAAAAAATTACGGCTGGCCCGAGGACGCGAAATTTCTGGTACCCGATGGCGTGCGCGAGAATTTCGACGCCGGGATTGGCAAGCGCGGAAGAGAACTTCGCGCCGGTTGGATGAGCTTGTTTGACGCGTACAAAGCCAAATTCCCGGACCTTGCGGCGCGCGTGTTGCAAATGCAGCATCGCGAACTGCCGGAAGGCTGGGACAGGAGTTTGCCGGTCTTTCCGGCGGACGCGAAGGGAATCGCCAGCCGCGATTCCTCGGCGAAGGTCTTGAATGCCGTTGCTCAAAATATTCCGTGGCTAATTGGTGGCTCGGCGGATCTGGCGCCGTCGACGAAGACGCGTCTCACCTTCGACGGAGCGGGCGATTTTGAAGCGGAAAATTACAACGCGCGCAATTTCCATTTTGGCATACGCGAGCACGCCATGGGCGCGGTACTGAACGGGCTATCGCTCTCGAAAATACGGCCGTTCGGCTCCACATTCCTGATTTTCAGCGATTACATGCGCGAGCCAATCCGCCTGAGCGCGGTGATGGAAGTGCCGGTAATTTACGTGTTCACGCACGATTCAATCGGAGTGGGCGAAGACGGGCCAACGCATCAGCCAATCGAGCAACTCGTCGCGCTGCGTGCGATTCCGGGACTGATCACGCTGCGTCCCGCGGACGCCAATGAAGTGACGGAGGCGTGGAAAGTAATCTTGCAACTCCATCATGAGCCAGCGGCGCTGGTGCTCAGCCGCCAGGCGCTCCCTACGCTCGACCGGACGAAATATGCATCAGCGGCGGGTTTGGCGAAGGGCGCATATATCTTGGCCGAAGGGGAAGGCGGCAAGCCGGAGGTTCTGCTTCTCGCGACAGGTAGCGAAGTTTCATTGGCAGTCGAGGCGTACGAACGGCTGAAGGCGGATGGAGTCCGCGCGCGCGTGGTCAGCATGCCCTCGTGGGAGATATTCGATCACCAGTCGCAGGAATATCGCGACACCGTGCTCCCGCCGGAAGTTGCCGCACGAATATCCATCGAGCAGGCGTCGACGATGGGATGGGCGCGATACGTTGGCCCCAAGGGACAATCGATCGGAATGCACACCTTTGGCGCATCCGCGCCGCTCAAGGAGCTGCAAAAGAAATTCGGATTTATGCCCGAGCGTGTGGTCGCAACAGCGAAAGAGCTGCTGGGAAAGACGAGGTAAATCGTGCGAATCGGAATGGGCGCGGATCATGCGGGATATGTCTTGAAGGACCAGCTCGCGGCGTTCCTGCGCGATGCGAAACACGACGTGACGGACTTCGGAACGAATGGTCCGGCGCCGGTGGATTACCCCGACTTTGCGCAAGCGGTCGGCGAAGCGCTGATCGCGGGCCGCATCGAGCGAGGCGTCGTGATTTGCGGAAGCGGCGTGGGAGCCTGCATCGCGGCGAATAAAATCCCAGGCATACGTGCATGCATGTGCCACGATTCCTATTCTGCGCATCAGGGAGTCGAGCACGACAATATGAATGTGCTCGTGCTGGGCGCGCGCGTGATTGGCCCAATGCTGGCGCAGGAATTGGTGACGAATTTCCTTGGGGCGCACTACTGGGGCCACGAAAAAGGCCAGGAGCGCCTCGAACGCAGGGTCGAAAAAATTAAGGCAATCGAGATGAAGTACAGTTTGCCGGCGAAAACCGGGAAGGGGTAGACGAAATGGCGACGCAAACAGTAGGAAACGCAAACGCGGCAAAAACGGCGAATCCGCTAAAGGAACTTGCGAAGTTCGGGCAGGCGGTGTGGCTCGATTATATCCGGCGAAATTTGCTGACCAGCGGTGAACTTCAGCGTCTGATTGACGAAGATGACTTGCGAGGAATGACGTCCAATCCCACGATTTTCGAAAAGGCGATCACTGGCAGCACGGATTACGCCGATTTTCTGAAGTCGCTCGCATCCAGGCCGGAGCTCGACGCCAAGGCGCGTTACGAATTGCTGGCCATTCGCGATATTCAGGACGCGGCGGACATCTTGCGCCCTGTTTACGACAGGACAAAGCGGGCCGATGGCTACGTCAGCCTGGAAGTATCTCCGCTGCTCGGGCGCGACACGAAGGGAACAATCGACGAAGCCCGGCGGCTGTGGAAAATGGTCGCGCGTGAAAACGTGATGATCAAAGTTCCCGGCACGTCTGAAGGTTTGCCCGCCATTCAGCAATTGCTCGGCGAAGGCATCAACATCAATATCACTCTGCTCTTCGCGCAGGAGACATACGAAAAAGTCGCGTTCTCGTATATCGCAGCGCTCGAGACCTATGCCAAAAATGGCGGCGATTTGAGCAAAATGGGGAGCGTCGCGAGTTTCTTTGTGAGCCGCATTGATACGCTGGTGGATAAAGAGTTGGACACGCGTTTGAAGACGGAAACGAGCCCTGACAAGCGCGCGCTGCTCCAGAGTTTGCTGGGCAAGGTGGCGATTGCCAATGCCAAGCTGGCGTACGAACGTTACCAGCAGATTTTCCAAGGACCACGTTGGGATGCCCTCGCTGCAAAGGGCGCACACACGCAGCGAGTTCTCTGGGCCAGCACGAGCACCAAGAATCCGAACTATCGCGACGTGATGTACGTCGAGGAGTTGATAGGTCCCGACACCGTCAATACGATCCCTCCCGCAACGTTGGATGA